>NZ_SMOA01000340.1 GCF_004353985.1 Paracraurococcus ruber
GCGCCGGCGCCCGCTTCCTCGGCCAGGGCCGCCAGGCGCTGCGCGGCGCGGCGCTGCAACTCCTCGCTGCCCGGGGCGGGGACGAGGCGGGCGAGATGCGCCTGCACCAGCCCCTGCAGCCGCGGCTGCACCAGGGCGCGGACCACCGCCGGGTCCACCGGCTCGGTCCCCGCCTCCAGCGAGACGCCGCGCAGCGCGCGGGCCGGCGGCGGGTCGGCGAAGGCCAGGTCGGCGGCGCGGTCCAGGTACTGCGCCGGCAGGGTGAGGCCGTGGCTGTATTGCAGCAGCTCCGCCAGCCCGACCGTGCCGCCTTCGGCGCCGAGGCGGTTGAAGGTCAGCAGATGGCGTTCCAGCAGCAGCAATTCCGCGAGGAAGCGGCGCAGCTCCCGCGTCTCCGGCGGGCTGCCGGCCGGCGCCGGCGTCGTCGCCTCGCCTTCCGCCAGGGCGCGGGCGCGGCGCAGCAGCACGGCGCGGACATCGCCCATGACCAGGCGCCAATGGCCGATGGCCAGCGCGGTGCGGACGCGGTCCGCGGTGCCGTCCAGCGCGGCGATCGGCCAGGGCGGATTCTCCCACCCGCCATCCAGCCGCGCCACGGCGCGGATGGCGGCCAGCGGCCCGGCGCCCTCGGCCGGGGCGCCGGCGGAGGGCGCGTCCTTCGCCAGCCCGACCGGCCCGGCCAGAGCGCGCAGCGCCGGGACGAACCGCGCCTCCATCGCATCGAGGGTCCGGCTGCCGGTCCAGAGCAGCAGCGCGAAGCCGGCGGCGGCGGCGGCGAGGCCGGCCTGCCAGAGCCGCTGCCGGCGCGCCTGGCGCAGCGACCAGCGCGGCACCGGGCGGGGCAGGTCGCGCTCGACGAACACCTTGCGCGCCAGCAGGCCGCGCACGAAGCCGAGCGCCGGGGCGCGGTCGGCTGCCGCCGGCGCCACCGCGCCGGTCAGCCAGAGGCCGCGGAAGAACAGCGATTCCTGGTAGCCGGTCTGGCGGAACAGCACGCCGAGGAAGGTGGCGAGTGGCGCGCGCAGCCGGTCCAGCTCCGCCGGCAGGCGCATGGCGGCGGCCGCCACCGCATCCCCCGCCCCGGCCGCGCCGAGTTCCAGCGCGGCGGCGGCGGCGGCGTCCTGCAGGCTGTCCACCGCCTCGGCGATCCAGGCGGACTGGAAGCTGGCTTCCAGCGGATAGGGGCAGGACCAGCCGAAGGCGCCGTCCTGCTTTTCCGGCGGCAGCGCGGCCAGCAGGGTATGGAAGCCGGGGATGGCGTCGGCCATGGTCAGCACCAGCCAGACCGGCAGGCAGAGGCCGGTCACCTTCTGCGCCTGCCAGAGCCTGGTGTGGATCTCCGCCGCCTTGGCGGCCAGGGTGGCGGGCGGCAGGGCTTCCGGCCCGGCCAGGTCCGGCACCGGCAGGGTCAGCAGGATGCCGTCCAGCGGCAGCCCGTCCCGCGCCTTCGCCACTTCCTCGAGCAGGGTGATCCAGGCGCCGTCCGGCAGGCGTTCGCCCCGCAGGTCGGCGAAGGCTTCCCCGGCCACGTCGATGACCACGGCGCGGTCGTAGAACCACCAGGCGCAGCCGATCGGCCGGCCGGTCGCGGGGTCGGGCAGGGCGGCGGGCGGGCGGGCGCTGCCGCCGGCGGCGCAGAGCGCGCTGGTGCCGCCGCCGCGGGTGCCGGCCGCCAGCACCCAGGGCACGAGATAGGGGTTGCTGGAGCCCGCCACCGCCTGCCGGTACTGCGCCAGCCCGTGGCGGAAGGCGCGGCGCATCAGCGGCGGGGTCAGCACCAGCGCCTCGGCCGGCGGCGCCATCTGGTCGACCGGCGCGGCCACGACGGGCGCGAGGCGCAGCCGCCGCAGCCGCAGCCAGAACAGCAGCGTCAGGCCGAGCGTCGCGGTCGCCGCGACGGCGAAGAGGACAAGCTGCAGGTCCTGCAGCAGGTCGAGCATGGTTGGCACGGTGCCACTCCGTCCTAGAGGGCAAAACCCATGGTTTCCAAAGGCCCTTCGGCCTTTGGCGGGGTGGGTCTGGGAGGGGCGGCGCCCTTCCCGGTGTCGGGTGCAGGGATCACTGCGCCGCCTGGAACACCTGCGCCGCCGCCCGCCAGACCGGCGCGGTCTGCCAGAACCACAGCGCCGTGCCGGCCAGCAGGAAGGCCGCGGCCAGCGCCGCGCCCAGCAGCGGCCAGCCGAAGCGCCGCGGCCGGCGTAGCGCCGCCTGCCCGCCCTGGATGCTGGCCAGCGCCAGGGGCGCGACCGGCCGGCCTTCCATCTCCGGGTCGGGGCGGCGTCCCGTCGCCGCCTCGAACAGCGCGCGGGCGTGCTCGCGCAGCGACGGCTCCTCCCCCGGGTCGCGGTGGCGGCCGCGGAAGCCGAGGCAGAGGGCGAGGAGATAGACCGGCGCCAGGTCCGGTCCGTCGCGATCGGCCATGCCGGCGATGCGGCGGGCGCGGTCGAAGAAGCGTTCCCCGGCGATGCGGGTGCCGAACATGCGGCTTTCCAGCAGCTCCTCGCGCCAGAGCAGCCGCAGCTCCCAGCCATCGTCGTAGAGCAGGAGGTCGTCGGCCAGCGCGCACATGACGTATTGCGCGTCCCGCAGCAGGGCCGCCTGGCGGTCGGACAGGCGGCGCGCCTGGTCGCGCTGCTGCTGCAGGATTTCCTCGAGCCGGGCGGCGACGGTGGCGACGCGGGCGCGCGACACCTCGGGCGGGGTGTCGTCCGCCACCACCTCCGTCCGCAGGCGGCGGCGGGCCTGCAGCAGCGCTGCGTGGAATTCCATCATCGCCCGCAGCAGGGCGGAGAAGCGCAGGGCGCCGGCGATCCCCGCCGGTTCGAGGATGGGCAGGTTGGCGGCGGGCAGCCGCAGGAGGAGGCCGTCAGCCGCGGGCATAGAGCAGGATCTCCGCAGGGCGCGGGCCGGCGCTGCGGCCCTGGGTGGGCCAGAGCTCCAGCACCTCGCCCGGGGTGACGAAGGCGGTGTCGGGTTCGATGGCGAAGAGCACGGCGCCGCGCGGCAGCGCGATGTCGAGGTCATCGAGCGCGGCGAGCGGCGCGCGCGGGGCGCCGCGCACCCGCAGGTCCCACAACTCGGCGCTGCGGTCGCCGGTGGCGATCAGCGCGCCTTCCATCCAGTGCGCCAGCGCGCTGTCCGCCGTGCCGGGCGGGCCGACCAGGGCGACCACCAGCCGCCCGCGGGTCCAGCCGGGTTCCAGCGGCAGGGCGAAGCGGTCCCCCTGGTCGGCGAAGCGGTGGGCGACCAGGGACCGCCCCATGCGGTCCAGCACCTGCTGCGCCGCCGCCACCACTTCGGTGAAGGCGGCCAGCGGGTCGTCATGGTCGTAGCGCGGCGGCACCGCCGGCGGCTGGCCGGCGGCCAGCGCCGCCAGCAGCCCGGCATAGCGGCACAGCTCGACATACAGGGCGAAGGGATGCGCCGCGCCGCTGGCCAGCAGCGCCTCCAGCGGCGGCAGCCCGGCGGACAGGCCTTCAAGGCCGGCGCGCGCCGCGAGGCTCCCGCCCTGGTTGCCGCCCTGGCTCGCCCCCTGGCGGGCCAGGCTCAGCGCCTTCTCCCGCGCGCCGCGGGCCAGGTCCTGCACCAGGCGCGCCAGCGGATCCCGTTCGCCGACGCGGAGGGCGGGCGGGACGAAGGGGGCGCGGGTCCAGGCATGGCCGTCGAAGCCGCAGCGCAGCAGCGGCAGGCTGGTGAATTTCGCCGGCGGGCGCTGCCGCGGCCCGGTCGTCACCTCCAGCGCGAGGCGCGGGCGCAGCACCTGCAGCGACAGCGGCTCGGCGGTCCCGGCCTCATCCGCCACCTCCGGCCATTCCGCCACCTCGAAGCGGGCGAGGTCCTCGCCCTCCCCCGCGATGGCGCGGCCGGCGGCGACCGCGAGATGCACGGTCACCGGCGCGCGGGCGGCGGCATCGCACCAGGGCGTCAGGTCGAGCTCGAGCGGCGCGTCGCGCTCCACCCGGTGGCGCACCGGCAGGCCGTCCGGCAGCAGCGCCTCCAGCGCCAGGATGCGCAGCAGGCCGGCGGGCAGGGTGCCGGGTTCGATCTCCAGCGTCGTCACGCCCCAGTGGAAGGGACAGGCGGCGGCGGCGTGCAGCAGGGCGAGCTGTTCCAGCCGCAGCACCGTCTGCTGGAAATGCTGGGGCGCCAGCAGCATGCCCTCATGGAACAGCAGCGGCGCGACGGGGTGCGGCGGGTGGGTCATGCTTCCTCCACCTGCATCTCCTCGGCCCCTAGGCGGACCAGCAGGCGGCCGCCGCTGGCCAGCCGGGTGCGGTGCGCGCCGGGGCGGCGATAGAGCGCGAAGACGAAGGCATCGCTGCTGACCCGCGGCGCCGGCAGCCTTTCCTCCGGCAGGACCTGGCCGGGGACGACTTCCCAGCTCCGCACCTCCAGGTCGCGGGCCCAGTCGCGCTGGTATTGCGACCGCCGCTCGAACCAGTCGGCCGCCGCCAGGGCGCCGATCTCGCCGGCCAGCGGCGGCCGGTCGGAGACATGCACGAGGTCGAGGGCGATGGGCGTGTTGTCGTTGGCGCCGGGGGCGACGGCGATGGCGATGCGCCGCACCGCGACGCGGCGGGCGAACATCGTGCCGCAGCCGGGCAGCAGGGCCAGGGCCGGCATGGCCATGGCCGGCAAGGGCAGCGCCAGCAGCGGGCGGCGGCGCAGGGTCATGGACGGGCGTCCGCGGCGGCCAGCGCCGTCGTATCCGGCTCCACTAGGCTGGCGCGAAGGCTGAGCAGCCGCTCCACCCGCTCGGCCGCGGCCAGGGCCTGGGCGATGCCGGGGAAGGGCGGGGTGCGAACATGGGTCCAGACGCGGCCGGCGGCGTCCGGCAGGGGCAGCAGCAGCACCGCCACCCCCCTGTCCTGCGCTTGGCGGGCGAAGGCCTCGGCCGCCTCGGCGCCGAGGAAGTAGCCGAGGTCGAGGGCATAGCCGCTGCCGGCGGGCGGCGCGGGCACCGGGGCGGGGGGCGGCGTCGCGGGGGCCGGCGCAGCGGCCGTGATCGCCGCCGGGGGCGGCGGCGCGGCAGGC
>NZ_SMOA01000341.1 GCF_004353985.1 Paracraurococcus ruber
CCGCCCCGGCCCAGCCCGCCGAGGCGGCGCCGGCCCGCCTGCGGCTGTCCTGGCTGCTGCTCGGCCTCGTGCTGGCGGTGCTGGTCCCGGCGCTCGGCGTCGGCGCCGCCGCCGCCTGGCAGGCCGCTGGGGCGGAGCGTGCGGCGGCCGAGATGCGGTTGCGCGAGACCGCCCGCGGCCTGGCCCTGGCCATCGACCGCGACATCGGCGGCGTCACCAGCGCGCTGCTCGCCTTCACCACCTCTCCCGCCTTCCGCGCCGGCAAGGCGGCGGGGCCGGATGTCGCGGCGCTGCACGACCAGGCGCGGGAGATCGCCCGCCAGATGGGCGCGCATCTCTACCTCGCCCGCCGCGACGGCACCCGGCTGCTGACCACCCGCGCGCCGCTCGGCGCGCCGCTGCCGGCGGTGAATTCGCGGGCGCTGGTCGATACGGTCTTCGCCACCGGCGGGCCGGCGCTGGGCGACCTCGTGACCGGCTCGGTCTCCAACAGCCTCACCGTCTCGGTGGGCGTGCCGGTCTTCGGCGCGGATGGGATGGTCGCCTGCGTGCTCGGCGCCTCGCTGGCGGTGGACCGGCTGCAGCGGCTGCTGGCGGCGCAGGGCCTGCCGGAGGGCACCTTCGCCGCCGTGTCGGATGCCCGGGATATGCTGGTCGCGCGGTCCGATGCGCGGCACGCCGCGCTGGTGGGAACGCCGCTGCCGTCGAGCGGCCGCGCGATGACGGCGGGGGCGCAGTCCGGGCTGTATCGCGGCCTCGCGCTGGATGGCATGCCGCGGGTGTTCGGCTTCCACCGGGTCGCCGCATCGCCCGGCTGGCTGGTGGTGGTGGCGCAGCCGGTCGCCGCCTTCGACGCCGCCTGGCGGCGGATGCTTGGGCTGCTGGCGGCGGGCGGCGCGCTGGCCCTCGCGCTCGGCGGCGCGTTGGCGCTGCTGGCGGCGCGCGGCATCCTGCGGCCGGTCGCGCGGCTGGGCCAGCATGCCGAGGCGCTGGCGGATGGCCGGCCGGCCGGGCCGCATGCCGCCGCCGCCATCCCGCCCGCCGCCATCGCCGAGCTGGAGGCGCTGCGGCGCGGCTTCGCCGAGGCGGAGGCGGCCGTCGCCGCGCGGGAGGCGGAGCGGGAGGCGCTGTTCGCCGCCAGCCCGGTCGGGCTGCTCAGCGGCGATGCCGCCGGGCGGGTGCATGCGGCCAATGACGCGCTGCTGCGCATCCTCGGCCAGGACCGGGCGGCGCTGCTCGAGGGCGGGGTGCGCTGGGATGCGCCGACGCCACCCGAATGGCGCGCGGCCGATGCCCGGGCGATCGCCGAGGCGATGGCGGCGCCGGACGGGGTGTGCCAGCCCTATGCCAAGGAGTTCCTCTGGCCGGACGGGACGCGGGTGCCGGTGCTGGTCTCCTTCGCCATGCTCGACCGGCGGGCGGGCGAGGTCGCGGCCTTCGTCGTCGACCTGACCGAGCTGCGGCGGCAGGAGGCGGCGGTGGCCGCCAGCGAGGCGCGCTTCCGCACCCTGGTCGAGGCCTCCGGCCCCATCGTCTTCCGGGCCGATGCGGTGGGGCGGCTCCTCGCCGCCCCGGGCTGGACCCAGCTGACCGGCCAGGCCGAGGCCGCGCTGCGCGATGGCGGCTGGCTGCGGCGGCTGCATCCCGGCGATCGCCGCGCGGTCGCCGCCGCCTGCCGGGATGCGGTGGCCGGCGCCACGCCGCTGCGGACCACCTTCCGGGTGCGCACGCGCGGCGGCGCCTGGCGCTGGATGGAAGGCTATGGCGTGCCGGTGCGGGACGCCGCCGGCGGCGTCGCCGAATGGATCGGCACCGTGGCCGACATCCATGACCGCCACTTGGCGGAGGCGGCGCTGCAGGAGAGCGAGGCGCGCTTCCGGTCCCTGGCCGACAACGCGCCGACCATGATCTGGACCACCGACGCGGCCGGCCATTGCACCTGGCTCAGCCGGCAATGGTGCGAGTTCACCGGCCAGCGGGAGGCCGATGGGCTCGGCCTCGGCTGGCTGGACGCGGTGCATCCGGAGGACCGGCAGCGCGCCGCCGACGCCTTCCAGACCGCGGCGCGGAGCGGCGCGGCCTGCCGCGTGGAGATCCGGCTGCGCCGCGCCGCCGATGGCGGCTGGGCCTGGGTGATCGATGCCGCCATGCCGCGCCCGGGCCCGGATGGCGGCCCTGTCGGCTTCGTCGGCTCCGCTCTCGACATCACCGAGCGCAAGGAAGCCGAGGCGCGCCTGGCGCTGAGCGAGGCGCGCTTCCGCGCGGCGGTACAGGCGGTGCAGGGCATCCTCTGGACCAACGATGCCGAGGGGCGGATGGCGGGGGAGCAGCCGGGCTGGGCGGCGCTGACCGGCCAGGCGCCGGAGGAGTATCAGGGCCATGGCTGGGCCCAGGCGGTCCATCCGGAGGATGCCCAGCCGACCCTCGCGGCCTGGCGGGCCGCGGTCGCCGCCGGCGCGCCCTTCGTCTTCGAGCACCGGGTGCGGCGGCATGACGGCGCCTGGCGGCGCTACGCCATCCGCGCCGTGCCGGTGCAGCGGCCGGACGGCACGACCGGCGAATGGGTGGGCGTCCATACCGACGTGACGGAACAGCGCGGCGCCGAGGCGGCGCTGGCCGAGGGCGAGGCGCGGCTGCGCCTGGCGGTGCAGAGCGCGCGGATCGGCATCTGGGAGCTGGACCTGCTGCAGCGGCGCTGGCGGCTGGATGCCCGCGCGGTGGCGGTGACCGGCGCGCCGGTGCCGCCCGACACCTGGACGGCGGCGCAGACCGACCCGACGCGGAGCTGGTTCGCGCGCATCCATCCGGAGGACGCGCCGGCGCGGGAGGCGGCGCATCAGCGCGTGCTGAGCGGCGAGGCCGACCGGCTGGAGTCCGAGTACCGGGTCCGCCAGGCCGACGGATCCTGGCGCTGGATCTCGCAGCAGGCGATGGTGGTGGAGCGGGTGGCCGGAAGCGGCGCGCCGGCGCGGCTGGTGGGCGTGACGCGCGACGTGACGGTGCGGCGCGACCTGCTGGCGGAGCTGGAGCGGCTGGTGGAGGAGCGCACCGCGGCGCTGCGGCGGAGCGAGGCGCGGCTGGCCGAGGCGGCGCGGATGGAGGCGCTGGGGCGGCTGGCCGGCGGCATCGCGCATGACTTCAACAACGTGCTGCAGGCGGTCCAGGGCGGCATCGCGCTGGGCGCCAAGCGGCTGCGGCGCGATCCGGACGGGGCGCTGCGGTTCCTCGACATGGCGGCGGAGTCGACCGAGCGGGGCGCGGCGGTGACCAGCCGCCTGCTGTCCTTCGCCCGGCGGGGGGAGCTGGCGGCGGCGCCGGTGCTGGCGGCCCCGCTGCTGGAGAACCTGGCGGAGATGCTGCGCCACACCCTGGGCCCGGGCGTCGCGCTGCGCGTGGCAGTGGAACCGGACACGCCGCCGCTGCTGGCCGATGCCGGGCAGCTCGATGCGGTGCTGGTGAACCTCGCCAACAATGCGCGGGACGCCATGCCGTCGGGCAGCGGCGCCATCCTGCTCTCGGCCGCGCCGGCGGCGGCGCCGGGCGGGGATGCGCCGGCGGCGCTGGCGCCTGGGGACTATGTCCGCCTCTCGGTCGCCGATGACGGGGCGGGGATGCCGCCCGAGGTGCTGGCGCGGGTCACCGAGCCCTTCTTCACCACCAAGCCGAAGGGGAAGGGGACCGGCCTCGGACTCGCCATGGCGCGCGGCTTCGCCGAGCAGTCGGGCGGCGGCATCGCCATCGCGAGCCGCCCGGGGCGCGGCACCACCGTATCGCTCTGGCTGCCGCGGGCGGCGGCGGCGCCGGCCCCGGAGGCGAGCGCGGCACCGCCGCTGCCGGCCGGCGGCGTGGCGGCGGCGCTGCTGCTGGTGGACGACGAGCCGGCGGTGCGGGCGGTGCTGGGCGCCGGGCTGGCCGCGCAGGGCTTTCAGGTGACCGAGGCGGAGGGCGCCGCGGCGGCGCTGGACTGGCTGGAGGCCGGCGGCCGGCCGGATGCGATGGTGACGGACCTGGCGATGCCAGGGGGCGTGGATGGGCTCGGGCTGCTGCAGGCGGCGCGCCGGCGGCTGCCGGGCCTGCCGGCGGTGCTGATCACCGGCCATGCCGGCGATGCCGCCCAGGGGGCGCTGCAGGCGGCCGCGGCGGCCGGTCCCTTCGCGGTGCTGCGCAAGCCGGCGGCGGCGGAAGCGGTGGCGGCGCAGGTCGTGACGGTGCTGCGCGGCAGCCCGCCGGCCGAGGCCGGCCGAGAGGCGGGAACGGGACGCTGAAGGGGATGGGCCGGTGGGTTGGTGGGCGCACAAGGACTCGAACCTTGGACCCGCTGATTAAGAGTCAGCTGCTCTACCAACTGAGCTATGCGCCCGCGGAGCGCGGCGGCCCGCCGCGTCCGGGAGCGCGCTTTTAGCGTCCCGGTCCGGCTTGTCCACCCCCTAAATGCCGGCCTCCCCCCGGCGTCACCACCGCCGCGATGCGGGAATCCCGCCGCTGGGCCTTTGGCGGCGCGGCGATCTGCTCTAGGGTGCCGCCGCGCGGGGTGTGGCGCAGCCTGGTAGCGCGCCTGTTTTGGGTACAGGAGGTCGTGGGTTCGAATCCCGCCGCCCCGATATGTCGCAGCCAAGGACGCTTCATGCTCGGCCCATCCCAGACCGCCCGCATCTACATGCCGCCCCGCAATGCCATGCAGTCCGGCCGCGGGCGGGCCCAGGACTGGGTCCTGGAATTCGAGCCGGGCGAGAAGCAGCGCATCGATCCGCTGATGGGCTGGTCCGGCTCCGGCGACACCAGCGGCCAGGTCCGGCTGCGCTTCGCCACCAGGGAAGACGCCGTGGCCTATGCCGAGGCGCATGGCCTTCGCTACGATGTCGAGGAGCCGAAGCCGCTGCGCATCAAGGCCAAGGTCTATGCCGACAATTTCCGCTACGGCCGGGCGGAGAACTGGACGCACTGACCGCCGCCGCGCGCGGCGCCGGGCCCGGCGGCGCGGCGGCATGCGCCGGCCGCCGCCCGTGGCGCTCGCGT
>NZ_SMOA01000342.1 GCF_004353985.1 Paracraurococcus ruber
AGCCAGGGCCCGGGTGGCCCGCCCAGCCACAGCCCGGCGGCCAGCAGCGCGAAGCCCCAGGCCGCCCCGCCCGGCCCCGGCAGGCCCAGCACGACGCCAGCCGCCAGCAGCGCCAGGGCCGCCAGCGGCACCGCCGCCCGCAGCAGGTCCGCCTGGGTCAGCGGCCCGCCCGCCAGCCACCAGGCGGTGGCCAGCGCGGCCAGGGCGATGGCCAGCCCCGCCGCGACGCCGCGGCCACGCCCAGCCAGCAGCAGCAGCGCCGCCACCGCCAGACCCGCCAATACCGGCCCCGGCAGGCGTTCCGGCAGTTGCCGCGGCGTCCCCGTCACCAGGCCCAGCACCGCCGCCCAGCCGACGGCCAGGCCCAGCCCGGCCCCCAGCGCGGCCCAGTCCGGCCGCCGCAGCAGGCGGAACAGCCCGGCCCAGGCCAGGACGGGGAGGAGGGCGGCCGCCGCGCCGTCCCAGAGCGGCGGCCAGGGCCCGTGCAGGGGAAAGGACATGCCCGCCAGACTGCCCGATTCGGGCCGGCCGCGCATCGTCCCCCCTGCCTGCCGCGCCGGGGCGGGCCTATGCTGCGCCGCGGCAGAAGCGGGGGATCAGGGACGATGGAGCGGCAACCGCTGGTCAGGGTGCGGGTCTGGGATGGCTGGGTACGGCTGGTCCATTGGGGCATCGTCATCCTGCTTGGCCTGTCGTGGTGGACCGCCGAGACCGGCCGGGTGCGGCTGCACTACCTCTCGGGCTATGGCGTGCTGACGCTGGTGCTGTTCCGCATCGCCTGGGGCTTCGTCGGGTCGGACACCGCCCGCTTCGGCCGCTTCCTGCGCTCCCCGGCCGAGGCGCTGCGGCACCTGCGGCATTTCCCGCGGCGGGAGCCGGACCGCGAGATCGGCCACAATGCCGCGGGGGGCTGGATGGTGCTGATCCTGCTCGGCCTGCTGCTGGCGCAGGCGGGGACCGGGCTGTTCTCGGACAGCGGCTATGGCGATTACGGCCCGCTGGCCAAGGCGGTCGCGTCCGAGACAAGCGACCGGCTGACCGGGCTGCACCACCGCATCTTCAACCTGATCCTCGCGGCGGCGGCGCTGCATGTCCTGGCGGTGCTGGCCTATGCCGCGGTGAAGCGGCACGACCTGGTGCGGCCCATGGTGCTGGGCTGGAAGCGGCTGCCCGCCGCCCTGCCCGCCCCCCGCCTCGGCTCGCCGCTGCTCGGGGCGGCGCTGCTGCTGCTGGCGGGGCTGGCGGTCTTCGGCATCTCCCGCCTCGGCTGACCGGCGGCGGGAGCCCGCGCGGGCCCTGGTACCGCGACGCCGCGTCGCCCGTTGCCGCGCGGGGCGGCCGCCGCGGCGGGCATCCATGACGCTTCCTTCACGACTTCCGCCGTACCAGCGTTTCCGATCGTGGCGGGCTGCCCCGCCCTGCACCGCTGGAGTGTCGTCCGATGCTGCGCCGCATCATGCAGATGCCTGTCCTGGGCAAGGGGGTCCTCATCGTCCTGCTCGGGGTGGTGAGCGAGGCGATCATCGCCCTCGTCGCCATGAGCGGCCTGCAGGAGGTGAAGACCGCCTACCAGACCGCCCTGGTGCAGGAGAGCGGGGCGGCCCTGCAGGCCTCCCAGGCCTCCCGCACCGTGCAGGGCATCAGCCGGCAGGCCGCCCGCCTGGTCTATCTGGGGGAGGGCGAGGCGCGCACCGGCGCCCTCACCCGCATCGAGGCGCTGCAGCGGCAGACGGTGGAGGCCCTGGCGGGCATCCGGGCGGCGCAGCCCGGGCTGGCCGGTGCGGTGCAGGGGCTGGATGCCGATGTCGGCCGGCTGATGGAAGGCGTCCGCGGCCTGGCGGCGGCGCCGGCGGCGGACACCGCGGCGCTGCGCCGGATCATGGCGGAGCGGGTGGACCCGCAGGCCGACCGGCTGCGCGACGCACTCGACCGCTTCGTGACGGAGCGGCGCGAGGCGGCGGGCCGGACCAGCGAGGCCGCGCTGGCGGTCACCGGCACGGTGCGGACCACCATGCTGGTGGTCTCGGTCGTCGCGCTCGCCATCGGCATCGCCCTCGCCACGGCGCTGTTCGCGCTCGGCGTCGCCCGGCCGATGCGCCGCATGGCGGCGGAGGTGGAGCGGGTGGCGGGCGGCACGCTGGATGCGGCGGTGGAAGGGCGCGACCGCCGCGACGAGGTCGGCGCCGTGGCCCGGGCGGTGGAGACGCTGCGGGTCCTCGGCCTCGAGAAGCGCGGGCTGGAGGCCTCGGCGGCGGCCGAGCGGGCGGCGCGGGACCGGCGGCAGGCGGCGATGGACCGCCACACCCAGGATTTCGGCCAGTCCGTCTCGGGCGTGCTCGCCTCGCTCGGGGCCGCGGCGGCCGATATGCGCCGCTCGGCCGATGCGATGGCGGCGGTGGCCGAGCGGGCCCGCGACCAGAGTGCCTCGACCGCCGCCGGCGCCGAGCAGAGCTCGCACGACCTGGGCACGGTGGCGGCCGCGACCGAGGAGCTGAGCGCGAGCGTCGCCGAGATCTCCCGCCAGGTGGCCCAGGCGGCGGCGGCGGCGCAAGACGCGGTGAATTGCGCCCGCACCACCGACACCACCGTCCGCAGCCTGTCCGAGGCGGCCGCGCAGATCGGCGAGGTGGTGCGGCTGATCAGCGACATCGCCGGCCAGACCAACCTGCTGGCCCTCAACGCGACGATCGAGGCGGCCCGCGCCGGCGAGGCCGGCAAGGGCTTCGCGGTGGTGGCGAGCGAGGTGAAGGCATTGGCCGGGCAGACCGCCAAGGCGACCGAGCAGATCGCCAGCCAGGTCGCCGCCATCCAGGCCGCGACCACCCAGGCGGTGGATGCGGTGCAGGAGGTGGGGACCGCCATCGGCCGCGTGGAGGAGGTGGCGAGCGCCATCGCCGCCGCGGTCGAGGAGCAGGGCGCCGCGACGCGGGAGATCGCCGCCAGCGTGCAGACCGTGGCGCGGCAGAACAACGAGGCGACGCGGGCGATGAACGAGGTGGCGGACATCGCCGAATCCGCCGGCGGCACCAGCCGCTCGGTGCTGAACGCGGCCGGCGAGGTGGCGCGCGTCTCGGGCGAGATCCGGACCGAGGTCGACAGCTTCCTCGCCGCCATGCGCGGCGACGAGCGGGAGCGGCGGCGCTACGAGCGCCTGTCGGTGCCCGGGCTGCGGACGGTGCTGCGCGGCAACGGCCTGGCGGCCCCGATCGAGGCCATGGTGCAGGACATCGCGCGGGGCGGCCTGGCGCTGGTCGGCGGCCCGGACCTGCCCCCAGGGCTCGAGGTGCAGATCGAGCTGCCAGGCGCCGGCACGCCGATCGGCGGCCGGGTGGCCCGGCGCGAAGGCAGCCTGCTGGCCATCGCCTTCCGGCAGGACCCGGAGACGCTGGCGCGGGTGGACGCGCTGCTGGATACCCTGGCGCCCCGCGCCAAGGCGGCCTGACGACGGGCTGCCGCGGCCGCACCGGCCCGCTGCAGCCCCGCCCGCCACGGCTTGGCGCGCGACCGGCCGCCGGCCTGGCGCCGCGCCCGCCCGCCGCCGATGCCACCGGTCGATTCGGCGCTGGCCGATTCGACAGCAGTTGTTTCGGGGCCGGCCGGTTCGGCGCCGGCCGGTTTGCGGCGCCTAACCGCTGGCCGCCGGCGGTGCCGAAGCGTCAGCGCGCCCGGAAGGGGCGGTGGCAGCCGCCGCAGAATTGCGGCCCGGTCTGCGCATAAGCCTCGGCGAAGCCGGCCGCGTTGCCGGAGGCGGCGGCGGTCTTCAGCGTGGCCAGCTGGCCCAGCAGGGCGGTGTTCGCCTGCTCGAAGCGCGGGAAATCCTGCCAGATCGCCGGCAGCGCCTTGGTGTCGCCGGTGCCAGAGCCCGCCGGGAAGCGGGCGGGCAGCGTCCGGTAGAAGGCGATCATGTCGTCGATCCGCGCCTCCAGCGGCTTCGGGTCGCCGCGCGAATCCGCCACCGGCTTCATCGCCTCCATATGGCCGCCCATGCGCTTCAGGCCCGCCCGCCGCTCGGCGATCACGTCGCCCTGGGCGAAGGCCGCCCCCGCCATGGCGGCCAACCCGATGGCCACCGCAATTCCCCAATGCCGCATCGCCTGTCCCCCGATTCCGTTGCATGGTCAGCCCATGTCGGAAGCGTAACCCGCAGGATGCGCGCACGCCAAGGCGCAGCCCCGCCGGCCCGGGCGGGGCCGATGGCGGCGCCGCAAGATCCGGTGGCGCGCGGCGTCGCCGGCCGATCCGTGGCAGAATGCGGCGACGCGTCTGGAGACCATCATGCCGCAGCATATCCGTTCCGTTGCCGTCTTCTGCGGCGCCCGGCCGGGGACCGACCCGGCGCATCTCGCCGCCGCCCGGGCGCTGGGCGCCGGGCTGGCCGCCGAGGGCATGACGCTGGTCTATGGCGGCGGCGGGATCGGGCTTATGGGCGCGGTCGCCGAAGCCACGGCCGCGGCCGGCGGCCGGGTGCATGGCGTGATCCCGGAATTCCTGACGCGGGTCGAACGCCCCTCCGCCCATGCGGCGGAGATGGAGGTCACCACCAGCATGCATACCCGCAAGACGCGGATGTTCGAGCTGGCGGATGCCTTCGTCACCCTGTCCGGCGGCCTCGGCACCCTGGACGAGACGGTGGAGATCCTCACCTGGCGGCAGCTCGGCCTGCACGACAAGCCGGTCATCATCCTCGACATCGGCGGCTGGGCGCAGCCGCTGCTGGCGCTGGTGGAGGCGCTGATCGCCCAGGGCTTCGTGGACCCGAGCAACCGCCGGCTCTATGCCGTGGCGCCCGACGTGCCGGCGGCGCTGGCGCTGCTGCGGCAGGCGCCGCCGCCCGAAACCGCGGCGCCGCCGGACAGGCTGTAGAGCGGCGGGCGACGGGGCCCTGCCGGCCCCGCGCGTGGCGCCGGCCGGGCCCTGCAAGGCGCGGCACGCGGCCGATGCGGGGCGGCATTCCCTGCGGGGCGCAATCCGCGGCCATCACAACGCGCGGTGCGCCG
>NZ_SMOA01000343.1 GCF_004353985.1 Paracraurococcus ruber
CGCGGCGGCGCAGGCCGCCGCTCATGCCGTCGGGGCGGCGGCCGGGACGGGCGTGGCCAGCAGCGGGCCGTGCTGGTGGGCGGGGGCCGGCCGGCGCGCCGGCGCCCCGGTCACCTGGGCCAGGAGATGGTCCACCGCGTCGAAATGCGCCTGCCATTGCGGGCTGCGCCACTGCTGCAGCCGGGCAAGCTGGGCGGCGCGCGCCGGGCTGCCGTCCCGCGCATAGTCCAGCACGGCGCGCTTCCAGCCCGGCCCGTCCATCGGGTCGAGGTAGTCGGGCACCGTGCCGCCGATCTCGCGGAAGGCCGGCAGGTCGCTGCAGATGGCCGGCACGCCGAGCGACAGCGCCTCGGCCAGCGGCAGGCCATAGCCTTCGGCGAAGCTGGGGAAGAGCAGGGCGCGGGCGCCGGCGAGCAGCGCCGCCACCTCGGTGTCCGAGGGCGTGCCGAGCTCATGCACCAGGCCGCGCAGCCAGGGGGACCGGTCGAGCAGGCTGAGGGCGCTGGCATTCTCCCAGCCGCGGCGGCCGCAGATCAGCAGCTTCGGGCCCTCCCGCCCCTCCATCGCCAGGTCGCGCCAGAGATGCAGCAGCAGGTGGTGGTTCTTCCGCGCCTCCACCGTGCCGAGGCAGAGGAAATAGGGTTCGGTCGGCAGCGGCGATGCCGGGCGGCGCATCGCGCGCGTGCCGAGCGGCGCGACGGCGATGGGCGGCAGCGGTCGGTCCTGCGGCACCAGGTGTTCCAGCAGCGCCGATTGCGTGGCGCGGGAGTTCACGATGATGCCGTCCGCCAGCATGGCGGTGGTGGCGAGGCGGGCGGCATGCCGGTTCACCTGCGGCGCCCGGGTGTATTCCGGATGCGTCAGCGGGATGACGTCGTGGATCAGCGGCACGAAGCGGGCGCCGGCGCGGCGCAGCGCGCGGATCGGCCCGCGCTGTTCCAGCGCGCGGTGCGAGACCAGCAGGAAGACCGCATGCGGCGCGGCGCGCACCCGGCGCTGCAACTCCCGCTTGCCGCGGCCATGCGCCAGCCCGGCCTGCAGGGCAAGCGCGATGCGCTGCGCCGCGCGCGGCGGCACGCCGGCGGCGCCATGTTCCCACACCGCTTCCAGCGCATCGAGCAGCGCCGCCACCCGGTCCCGCGGCAGCGCGGCGAACCAGCCCCAGACGCTTTGCGCGACGAAGGTGGCGTCGCTGGCGGGGCGGTCGAGCCAGCGCCTGGCATAGGCCATTTCGACGCGGTCGATTCCGGTGGGGGCAAGGCGATGGACGCAGGAGAGAAGGCGCGAAACGTCGAGAATGACGTGCACATGACCCTCAAATGCTGCGCCACCGGGCGATGAACGATCCGCGCGCCCCAGGGGCCGGCCGGCGGACACCACCGGTTCCGTCGCGCACGAACCTTCGAAGCGGCTCAGCAACATTTGTGGTCATCGGCTATTGCGGTGTCAACCATTAGGTAATGCGTACGGGGATTTTGCCGGATGGATCGCCAGTGGGTTGTGCTTTGACAGCCGGCGCCGCGGCGCCATCCTGCCGCCGTCAGGCAGTGGGGATGGCGGGCATGGCGGTGTGGAAGCGGGCGGCGCTGCCGGCGGCGTTCGGGGAGCGGCATGCGGCGACGCTGCCCGGCCTTCTCGGCATCGAGATGGTGGAGGTCGGCGCGGATTTCGCCCGCGCGACGATGCCGGTCGATGAGCGGCACATCCAGCCCGCCGGCATCCTGCATGGCGGCGCCAGCGTGGTGCTGGCCGAGACGCTGGGATCCTATTGCGGGGTGCTGGCGCTGGAGGAAGGCTGGACCGTGGTGGGGCTGGAGGTGAATGCCAACCACCTGGCGCCGGTCTTCAAGGGCGACCGGGTGGAGGCGGTCTGCCGGCCGCTGCAACTGGGCCGCAGCGTGCAGGTCTGGCAGATCGAGATCCGCCGCGGCGATGGCCGGCTGACCTGCGTCTCCCGCCTCACGACCGTGGTGCGGGAGACCCGCGGCGCCTGAGGCCCGGCGCCCCGGCGGGGCGGCAAGGGATGGCATGGGGCGTGCTGCTCCCGCTCCTCGACCGGCAGTTTTGCCGGCGCGCTCGATCAGGATGCGGCGGATTCCTTAACGGTCGGTTGCTGCTGCGGAACGGGCCACGCAACCCGCCCGCGCGGCGCCGAAGGGGTTGCACGCGGCGGGTCGAGCCGTTAGACAGCGCGGGCTTGCGGGCCGGTTCGCTGCCGTAGCTCAGTGGTAGAGCACTCCCTTGGTAAATTGTTGGACGCCTGCACCGAAATAGGTGTAAGTCCTTGATACCAAAAGAGATTCCTACCTACCCAGAGGTAGGTGAGCGCATAGCAGCCGACGTTCCGATTTACGACAGACTCACACTAACAGCAAGCTGTGCTGGCGAGCTGCCTTAACATGCGAATATTCCGGGAAAAAAATAAATATACGCTGCACCCATTCCAAAAAGGCCGAATCGAATAACCGCCAGTATCTGTCTTTGATGGCGGTCAGGGTACATTTGCTGAATACCGACGTACTCTCTACCGTTTGTCAAATGCCAGCCGAGTCCTGTGATGCAGAAAGCAAATAAATATAGTACTGGATACTGCGTTATATAGAGACCCGCCCATTTTAGTAAACCGGAATCTTGCTCTGCGTGTAGTGGCATCGTTATTACGAGAGCAAGCATTCCGAACCAAGTAAAGCTACCTGCTGTTCTCACAAGATAGAACTCAAATGGTGCGTTTTGCGCTGGACTATGAAAACAATTGAGCAAAAAACATAGAACGGAATGCAAAATATAGGAGCCAGTCGATGTTGTATAAATGATGCCTGAAAACACAGCCGCCATTAAGTTGAAACTGATGAAATCCCAATAATCCACAATAAAAAGATAGCAATAATAGACGAAATAATCTTCAGAGCTCGCTAGAGATGTGCCTTTGAGGGCAAGATATTCTCTGATTGGCGCTGGATCTGTTCTGAAAAAAGGCCAAGTCGCCCAAACGTATAAAAAGGCAGGAATGCTTGGGATCGTGAAGCCAAGGCCTCGAAATATTTTTTTCGAGTCAGGAAAATTAGGATCAAAATCCAACGGACGCATCGTAAACGGTGCAACCGCAAGGATGATAAAAGCTCTAGCAATTTTGAAAAACTTGGTAATTTCTTCTTTGGCATCGTCCCAGGTCGGGAACAACATGCAGCTCTCCCAAGCCGGGAATACCTGTCCTAAGCCAGTCACAAAAAAATGGACCGAGCAAGCCATCCTGGCCGCGGACATACGTTAAGCCGAAGCTTAACTCCCATCATCATATTGGAGCAAAATGGTGCTGCCAGAGAGGATTGAACTCTCGACCTCTCCCTTCATCCCACTTCGGCTTTCGCCGCCGCCTTTCGGCGTTCGTGGTCTGGACTATCCCTTCACCATGGGCCGAAGCCTTTAGGTGCCACCCGTCTAGTCTCTACACCTTCCTTCTCAGGCTTGGCTCGGGATTACCAGCTAAGGCTTCCCCGACTTTGGGCGGTTAACATCCCAACGTTTCCGTTGAGCGAGGCAATGACTACCAAGGGAGTGCTCTACCACTGAGCTACGGCAGCAGTGGGGAGGGGTATGCCGCCAACGGCCATGCAAAGCAAGCCCCTGTTAGGCGAAACTGCGTCATCTTCGGGACCAAGGATCGCTACCTGTATGAGGCTCCTAGTCCGCTCATTCCAGGCCTACCGGACAGGTAGTCTACCAACTTGGTAAGGGAGAGGTCGAGAGTTCAATCCTCTCTGGCAGCACCATCCGGACCGGCCGTCATGCGCCGGCCAAGTCCGCCCCGCGCACCCAACCCAACCTATGCATCTCCCGCGGCGCCCGGGCCACGCATCGCCTGCGCAGCCCAGGCGCGACGCGTGCCGCGCCTGCCGCCAGGCATCGCCCATGCGGGGCCTCCCCGGCGCCGCCCCGCCCGCATCGCCGGGCCGGCGACGCGGGCGGGGCGGCCCGCCTCAGCCGCGGATGAAAGCCAGCAGGTCGGCGTTGATCCGCGCCGCCTCGGTCGTCGGCATGCCGTGCGGGAATCCCGGATAGGCCTGCAGCACCGCGCCCTTCACCAGCTTCGCCGACCGCGGCGCCGCATTGGCGAAGGGCACCACCTGGTCGTCCTCGCCATGCATCACCAGCGTCGGCACGGCGATGCGCCTGAGGTCCTCGGTGAAGTCGGTCTCCGAGAAGGCGGCGATCCCGTCGTGATGCGCCTTGACGCTGCCCATCATCCCCTGCCGCCACCAGTTGCGGCGGATGCCCTCCTTCACCTCGGCCCCGTCGCGGTTGAAGCCGTAGAAGGGCATGGTGAAATCGAGGAAGAACTGCGCCCGGTTGGTCGCCGTCTGCACCCGCAGCGCGTCGAAGACCGCCTTCGGCACGCCGTCCGGGTTGGTGTCGGTGCGCAGCATCAGCGGCGCGACGGCGCTGATCAGCACCGCCTTGGCGACCCGCCCCTGGCCGCGCTGCGCGACGTAGCGCGCCACCTCCCCGCCGCCGGTGGAATGGCCCACATGGATCGCGTCCCGCAGGTCCAGCGCCGCGGCCAGGGCGGCGACATCCGCCACGTAGTGGTCCATGTCGTGGCCGGTCGCGGTCTGCGAGGATCGGCCATGCCCGCGCCGGTCATGCGCGATGACGCGGTAGCCGCGCTCCAGGAAGAACATCATCTGCGCGTCCCAGTCATCCGCGCTGAGCGGCCAGCCATGGTGGAAGACGATCGGCTGGCCGGAGCCCCAGTCCTTGTAGAAGATCTCGGTCCCGTCGCTGACGGTGATGCTGGGCATGGATGTCGCTCCTCGGCGCGGCGTGATGGACGGCCGGGGCGACCCTAGGCGCCGCGGCGGGGCGCGGCTTGGACGGGCGTCGCGTCGTGCCGCCCGCCCGGCCCCCGCCGGCCTGGCCGTGGCGGCCCGCGGTCAGCGCCGGATGCC
>NZ_SMOA01000344.1 GCF_004353985.1 Paracraurococcus ruber
GCCCGGCCCCGGCCAGCCGTCCCTGGCCGGCAGGTCCCCGGCCGCTGGCGCCGCGACCCGCCCGGGAGTCCGCGCGCGGCCTCCCCGGTCCCGCCCTGGCCGGCCCATCGCCGGCCCCGTTGCCGGCACCTCCTCGCCCGGCCGACTCGGGCCGACCCGCGCCGCTCCTCGACCTCCAAGCCACTGATTTCCAAAGGCCCTGCCCCGGGGTTTGGCTGAACCTGGACTCCGCGGCGCGTCGGGTCATGCCAGGTCGGCCAGGGCCCCGGGCGGGTCTTCGGGCGCCGGCGACCGGCCCATCCGGCGCCGAGCGGGCGGGCCGGCCCGCCGAGGCATCGGCGGATGTGGCCCGCCATCCGGCCTCCGCCGCGCCAAGCCGTTGCGATCCGGGCGGGCACGGGCGCCCGCCTGCCCCCGCCCGCCGGGCGATCCGCGCCTGACGGGCCGGTCTGCCGGCAAGCGGCAGGCGGCTCAGCGGCCCGGCGGCACGACCCGGGAGGTCTGATGGCTCTGGCCTTGCACTGCGGCCTCCGATCCCCGCCTGTCCACCAGGCGATCGCGCGATGCGCGCCCTGCGGCAGCGGCGGCACCCATGGGCCAGGCGCGGCGCCGGGGCGGCCGGGCCGGCAGGCCGCCTTGCCAAGCCCCGCCCGGCCCTGGATCATCAACCTCAGGTAGCGATCCGGGCGGGCCCTGCCGGAGTCCGGTGGGACCCTGGCTCGCCGCCGCGACCCCGCGAGCCCCCCCGGCCGGCCGGCAGCCACGGGGCGGTCCCGGCCCGGCCCGCCGGCGCCCTGCCAAGCCGAGGAAGACCAGTGGCTTGGCGGTCACGACGCAAACCATTCCGGAAGCCGGCGAAAAACGTGATCGCCGCATCACATCTCCGGCGTTGATCCGATAAGTTGCATACGACATATCGTATCCCCGCACCGGTACTTCACTTTTTGGTGCTTCACGTAACTGTGGGGATCGGATCCATGCCTGCCGGCACCGTGCGGCCCTCCCGTGCCCGGACTCTCAACCAAAAGTTGCGGATTCCCTGCGGAGCGCGCGCCATGCGGCAGGCCCCGCTCACCCACCCAGCGCAGGAGGCCTGATCATGGCCGGGACGACAACGCCCATCACCAAGACCATCGGCACCGGCACCGACAGCCTGGTGCTCAAGATCAGCCAGGACGCCTTCCAGGGAAATGCCCAGTACACCATCAGCGTGGATGGCCAGGTGATCGGCGGCACCCTCACCGCCGGCGCCCTGCATGGCAGCGGCGACGACCTGATCACCGTGAAGGGCAATTTCGCCGCCGGCCCGCACAGCGTCGTCGTCACCTTCCTGAACGACCTGTACAACGGCTCCGCCGCCGCCGACCGCAACCTGTATGTGGACGGCATCACGCTGAACGGCGCCGCGGTCAGCGGCGGCACCGCCGCGCTGCTCGGCAACGGGCCGGCCGGCTTCGCCTTCACCAAGGCCGCGCCGGCGCCGACGCCCATCACCCAGACCATCGGCAGCGGCGCCGATTCCCTGCTGCTGAAGATCAGCCAGGACGCCTACCAGGGCAACGCCCAGTACACCATCAGCGTGGACGGCAAGCAGGTCGGCGGCACGATGACCGCCGGCGCGCTGCATGCCAAGGGCGTCGACGACCTGATCACCGTGAAGGGCGACTTCGCCGCCGGCGCGCACAAGGTCACCGTCAACTTCCTGAACGACCTGTACAACGGCAGCGCCGCCGCCGACAGGAACCTGTATGTCGACGCGGTCAGCCTGAACGGCAAGGACATGGCCGGCAAGGCGTCGCTGCTCGGCAGCGGGCCGGTGGACTTCGCCTTCGCCAAGGCCGCGCCGGCGCCGACGCCCATCACCCAGACCATCGGCAGCGGCGCCGATTCCCTGCTGCTGAAGATCAGCCAGGACGCCTGGCAGGGCAACGCCCAGTACACCATCAGCGTCGACGGCAAGCAGGTCGGCGGCACGCTGACCGCCGGCGCGCTGCGCGCGAACGGCGTCGACGACATGATCACCGTGAAGGGCGACTTCGCCGCCGGCGCCCACAAGGTCACCGTCAACTTCCTGAACGACCTGTACAACGGCAGCGCCGACACCGACAGGAACCTGTATGTCGACGCGGTCAGCCTGAACGGCAAGGACATGGCCGGCAAGGCGTCGCTGCTCGGCAGCGGGCCGGTGGACTTCGCCTTCGCCAAGGCCGCCGCCGGCGGCGGCGGCATCACGCAGAGCATCGGCAGCGGCGCCGATTCGCTGGTGCTGAAGGTCAGCCAGGATGCCTGGCAGGGCAATGCGCAGTACACCGTCAGTGTCGACGGCAAGCAGGTCGGCGGCACGCTGACCGCCAGCGCCTGGCACGCGAACGGCGTCGACGACCTGATCACCGTGAAGGGCGACTTCGGCGCCGGAGCGCACAAGGTCACGGTCAACTTCCTCAATGACCAGTATGGCGGCACCGCCGCCACCGACCGCAACCTGTATGTCGACGGCATCGCGCTGAACGGCAAGGATGTCGCGGGCGGCAAGGCGGCGCTGCTCGGCAACGGGCCGGTGGACTTCGCCTTCGGCGACGCGCCGTCCAATCCGGGCATCGGCAACGGCCCCGGCGGCGTGCCGGGCAGCTGGAAGCAGGTCTGGGTCGAAAGCTTCGACGGCACCACGCGGGAGGATGTGCTGGGCATGTTCAGCCGCGCCTGGGGCCCGGGCGTCGACACCTCAGTCTCCGGCCAGCTCACCATGCACACCACCGCCGACGACCAGGACAGCGGCGCCATGGTGCCGCCGACCGGGGCCGGCGACGGCTATGGCTACGGCCTCTACACCTTCACGCTGAAGACGCAGGGGACCGTCGGCACCTATGCCCTGACCTGGCCCGCCACCGACAAGTGGCCCGGCCCGGAGCTGGACCTGATGGAGATCAACGGGTCCGGCGTGCCCTACACCACCATCCACTGGAAGGGCGATGACGGGTCCAACCAGTTCCGCTCCTACGACCTGACCGGCGTGGACCCGTCCAAGACCCACACCTATGCGATGAACTGGCAGAACGACTTCATCGACATCTACGTGGACGGCCAGCTGCTGCACCACATCACGGAGCACGTGCCGCACGACTACGCCCATGGCGGGGAGAACACCGCCCCCGGCATCGGCACCCAGACCTGGTGGAACGACGGCGCGCTGGGCGGCAACAACTGGATCACCCTGTACGAAGCCTCCTACTCCGTCGTGGCCTGAACGCGGGCTTCCCCCGCAGGCCCTCCGGGCGATGCCGGCCCCATGGACGATGCTGCGCATCGCCCATGGGGTCCCGGGCGGGTCGGGAGCCGGGGGGCGAAGCCCCCCCGGTTCCCCGCCGGGCCGTTCTGCCCTAAGCCCCGCCGGATGTTGCCCAAGCTCCCCGACGCCCGCCGCATCGTCGTCAAGATCGGCTCCGCCCTGGTGGTGGACGAGGCGACGGCCGCGCCGCGCGCCGCCTGGCTGGCCGGCGTCGCCGCCGATGTCGCCGCGCTGCGGGCGGGCGGGACGGAGGTCATCCTGGTCTCCTCCGGCGCCATCGCCCTGGCCCGCCGCGCCCTGAAGCTCACCCGCCGCAAGCTGCGGCTGGAGGAGAAGCAGGCGGCCGCGGCGGTCGGGCAGATCCGCCTGGCCGGCGCCTGGCAGGAAGCGCTGGCGGCGCATGACCTGCCGGCGGCGCAGCTCCTGCTCACGCTCGAGGACAGCGAGGACCGCCGGCGCTACCTGAACGCCCGCGCCACGCTCGGCACCCTGCTCGACCTCGGCTGCGTGCCGGTGATCAACGAGAACGACACGGTGGCGACCGCCGAGATCCGCTTCGGCGACAATGACCGCCTGGCGGCGCGCGTCGCCGAGATGACCGGCGCCGATGCGATGGTGCTGCTTTCCGACATCGACGGGCTCTACACCGCCGACCCGCGCCGCGACCCGGCGGCGCAGCACCTGCCGGTGGTGGAGCGGATCGGCGAGGACATCATGGCCATGGGGGGCGAGCCGCCGCCCGGCTATTCCTCCGGCGGGATGCGCACCAAGCTGATCGCCGCGCGCATCGCCACCGGCGCGGGCTGCGCCATGGCGATCGCGCTCGGCAAGCGGGACAACCCGCTGCGGGCGATGATGGACGGCGCGCGCTGCACCTGGTTCCTGCCGGCGCCGGAAGGCCGCACGGCGCGCAAGCGCTGGATCGCCGGGTCGCTGGCGCCGCTCGGCGTGCTGGTGGTGGATGCCGGGGCGGCGCGGGCACTGGCGCGCGGGTCGTCGCTGCTGCCGGCCGGCGTGCGGACCGTGGACGGCAGCTTCCACCGCGGCGACCCGGTCAGCGTGCGGGACGAGGCCGGGCGGGAATTGGCGCGCGGGCTGGTGGCCTACGACGCCGAGGATGCCCGGCTGATCCTCGGCCATCGCAGCGAGGAGCTGGAGGCGATCCTCGGCTGGCGGGGACGCGACGAGATCATCCACCGCGACGACCTGGTCCTCCTGTAGCGGGGGCTCTGCCCCGTCGAGCGCCCTCGGCGCTCAACCCCCGCCGGGGCCGAGGCCTGGCCCCGGACCCCGGCCTGAGGTGGCCCATCCCAGCGCCGCCCTCCCCGCCGCGGCGCCCGTGGCGAAGCAGGCCTGCAGCAGGTAGCCGCCGGTCGGGGCCTCCCAGTCCAGCATCTCCCCGCAGGCGAAGACGCCGGGGCGGCGATGCAGCATCAGCGACCCGTCCACCTCGTCCCAGCGCAGGCCGCCGGCGGCGGAGATGGCGCGGTCGAGGCCCTCCACGCCCGTGACGCGCAGCGGCAGCGCCTTCACCAGGCGCGAGAGCGGCGCCGCCGCCCCGCCGCGCAGCGCTTCCTGCACCAGCGCCGCCGCCGCCGGCGCCAGGCCGGCGCGGCGCAGCAGGTTGGCGACGGTGACCCC
>NZ_SMOA01000345.1:0-2500 GCF_004353985.1 Paracraurococcus ruber
TGTATTTGGATGCGGGGACAGGATTTGAACCTGTGACCTTCAGGTTATGAGCCTGACGAGCTACCGGGCTGCTCCACCCCGCGTGGGTTGGATTGGTGTGTTGTGGTCCTGGGATCCGGCTGGGTGGCCCGGCGGCGACCGACTCTCCCGCTGCTTGAGCAGCAGTACCATGGGCGCTGAGGTGTTTCACGGCCGAGTTCGGGATGGGATCGGGTGTTGCAACCTTGCGATGACCACCGGGCCACCCGGCCGGATCCTGGGATAAGGTCTGGCTGGAGGTGTTTGTGCGTGTGTGTGTGTTGCGCGGCTTGGTGCTGCGTGCGGTGTCCCTTTGTGGGGGACGGCGTTGGGATGGGGATGGGAGTTCTATCGGGCGATTAGTAACGCTCGGCTGCACGGGTTACCCCGCTTCCACCTGCGTCCTATTGACGTGCTGGTCTGGCACGGCCCTCGAGGGAGACCTCGTTTGGAGGGGGGTTTCCTGCTTAGATGCCTTCAGCAGTTATCCCGTCCGCACTTGGCTACCCAGCGATGCCACTGGCGTGACAACTGGTGCACCAGAGGTGCGTCCATCCCGGTCCTCTCGTACTAGGGACAGATCCTCGCAAGTCTCCAACACCCATGGCAGATAGGGACCGAACTGTCTCACGACGTTCTAAACCCAGCTCACGTACCGCTTTAATCGGCGAACAGCCGAACCCTTGGGACCTGCTCCAGCCCCGGGATGCGATGAGCCGACATCGAGGTGCCAAACCTCCCCGTCGATGTGGACTCTTGGGGGAGATCAGCCTGTTATCCCTAGAGTACCTTTTATCCGTTGAGCGATGGCCCTTCCACGCGGGACCACCGGATCACTAAGGCCGACTTTCGTCTCTGTTCGCGCTGTCGCGCTCACAGTCAGGCGGGCTTGTGCCTTTGCACTCAACAGCCGATGTCCGACCGGCCTGAGCCCACCATCGCGCGCCTCCGTTACACTTTGGGAGGCGACCGCCCCAGTCAAACTGCCCACCACGCAGGGTCCCGGCCCCGGCTAACGGGGCTCGGTTAGACGCCAGAAAGGCACAGGGTGGTATTTCAAGGTTGGCTCCACCAAGGCTAGCGCCCCGGCTTCAAAGCCTCCCACCTATCCTACACAGTCCCTTCCTGGCGCCACTGCGAAGTTGCAGTAAAGGTTCATAGGGTCTTTCCGTCTGACCACGGGTACCCCGCATCTTCACGGGGAATTCAATTTCGCTGAGCCGATGCTGGAGACAGTGGGGAGGTCGTTACGCCATTCGTGCAGGTCGGAACTTACCCGACAAGGAATTTCGCTACCTTAGGACCGTTATAGTTACGGCCGCCGTTTACCGGGGCTTCGGTTCGATGCTTGCACATCTCCCCTTGACCTTCCGGCACCGGGCAGGCGTCAGACCCTATACGTCATCTCTCGATTTCGCAGAGCCCTGTGTTTTTACTAAACAGTCGCCACCCCCTGGTCTGTGCCACCCCACCCTGCTTGCGCAAGGAAGGGTCTCGCTTATCCCGAAGTTACGCGAGCAATTTGCCTAGTTCCTTCAGCATCGTTCTCTCAAGCGCCTTGGTATGCTCTACCAGTCCACCTGTGTCGGTTTCGGGTACGGTCCATATGCCAGCGCTATTTCCCGAGCCGATCCAGCTGCACGCCCAATCCGATAAGGGCGTACAGAACTTCACGGCTGTCACGTCTGGCGGGCCAGGGAATGTTCACCCTGTTTCCATCGGCTACGGCTGTCGCCCTCGCCTTAGGGGCCGGCTCACCCTGCGCGGATTAGCCTTGCGCAGGAACCCTTGGACTTTCGGCGGGAGAGTTTCTCACTCTCCTTGTCGCTACTCATGTCCGCATTCGCACTTCCGATACCTCCACGGCCCCTCGCGGATACCGCTTCACAGGCTTACGGAACGCTCCGCTACCACTTGCTTGCGCAAGTCCACAGCTTCGGCAGATGGCTTGAGCCCCGGTACATTTTCGCCGCGGGACAGCTATTAGACCAGTGAGCTATTACGCTTTCTTTAAAGGATGGCTGCTTCTAAGCCAACCTCCTGGTTGTTATGGCCGTCCTACATGCTTTCCCACTTAGCCATCATTTGGGGGCCTTAGCTGGTGGTCTGGGCTGTTTCCCTCTCGACGACGGACCTTAGCACCCGCCGTCTGTCTGCCCACCTGCACTTCCCGGCATTCGGAGTTCGGTAGGGTTTGGTAGGGCTTTGGGCCCCCCTAGCCCTTCCGGTGCTCTACCTCCGGGAGTGATCGATGGACGATCTACCTCAATAGATTTCGCGGAGAACCAGCTATTTCCGAGTTTGATTGGCCTTTCACCCCTAGCCACAGCTCATCCCCGACTTTTTCAACAGGCGTGGGTTCGGCCCTCCAGTGGGTGTTACCCCACCTTCAGCCTGGCCATGGCTAGATCACTCGGTTTCGGGTCTTCTACCGGCAACTCGGCGCCCTGTTCGGACTCGCTTTCGCTGCGCCTCCACCTCT
>NZ_SMOA01000346.1 GCF_004353985.1 Paracraurococcus ruber
GGCGCCGGACCACGCGGCGCTCGGCCGGGTCCGGATCGTGCTGGCCGTGCGGCGCGGCCGGCTGGCCGTCGCGGCCGCGCCCTGGCCCTCGCCCGATCGGGCGCGCAAGGCCGTGGCGCGGCAGCCGGCACGCCCGCCGCCGGCATCACGCCAGCCCCCCGGCATCGGCGATCGCTGGATTCCGCAACGGCCCCAGGCTATAGGAATATCATCAACGCCACCGCCGCGTCGGCCGGACCCCTGGCGGCCCGCCGCCTAAAGCGCTCAAAACCAAAATTCCTGAAGCGGCGATGGCGAATTCCGCTTCCGGCGCAGGGGCTTCGGCGTGAAAGGGCCGCAACGGACTCAGCGGAATTGAGCCGGGCCGGTCGCGGCGGATGGCGGAGCCGGGACGGGACGGCCGACCGCACCGGGGCGGGTCGCCGTGCGAAGGCCGGGCGCGGCGACGCCGCCGGACCCGCAATGGGCCGGGGCGACCCGCGGGGTCATCCGGCCCCGCCCGCGCGCGCCCGGCGCTACCGCGCCGTCGCGCCCAGCCCCAGCAGGCGCTGCATCTCCGCCGGGCCGCCCATCAGGGCCAGGGGCAGCTGGCCGAGCGGCAGAGGCCGGGCGGGACGGGCGGTCACCTCCAGCTCCTTCGCCTCGCCGCGCAGGAAGCGCTGCACCGCCGCCAGCACCGGGCCCAGCGCCCCGGCCTGCGGCCCGCCGCGGCCGGCGCCCTGCCCGCTGCCTGGTCCGCCCCCTGGCCCACTCCCTGGCCCGCCCCCCGGCTGGGTCAGCGCCGCGGCGGCCTGGGACGACCATTGCTCGCGGATGCGGGCCTCGGTCAGCCGGCGCCGCCGTGCCTCGTCCCGCACCGCGCGGCCATAGAGCGACTGGTCGAGGTAGCGGAGCGAGAGGGCGACGAGGCGAAGCTGCTCCCAGTCCTGCGACTCCGCCGCCTCGGGCGTCACCCCGTCCAGCGTCAGGGAGAGGCCGAGCACGCCCATCTCCCGCCCCGCGAGCGAGAGGGAGCCGATCTCCAGCCGTCCCGCGGCGCGGTCGTAGCGCGTCTCGGCGGTCAGGTCGGCGACCAGGGCCGGGTAGCCGAAGCGCTGCAGCCAGTCGGCGAGGCCGGGAAAGGGCTCCAGCCGCAGCTCCCGCAGCGCCACCCGCCCGGTCTCCGGCCCGCTGCCCGGCGCGTCGCCCTGCAGCCGCAGCGCGCCGAGCGAGCCGGCCGGTGCATCGCCGGCGGTCGCCGCCACCTCCTCCACCTCCAGCGCCCAGGCGGCGGTGGCGCGCGGCGGCGCGGATTGCGTGCCCATGGCGCCGATCGTCGCGGCGAGGTCGAGGCCGCGCAGCGCCACCCGGCCGATGCGCACCCGGTCCACCAGGCCGAGCTGCGGCGCCAGCACGTCGATGCCCGCGACCGTCACCCGGCCCGGCCGGCCGGCGCCGTAATCCTCGATGGCGATCTCGGCGATCGCCACCTGCGGGTCGCCCTCGGTGGTCAGGGCCTCGATGCGCAGCGAATCGAGCGCCAGCGCCTCCGCCGGCGCGCCGCGCGGCGCCGCCAGGCCGCGCAATTCCAGCCGCGCCATGCGGGTGACGCTGGCATCGGCGCCGGTGACCGTGATGTCGCGGGCGCTGGCGGCGGCGATGCGGTCCTCGCCCATGCCGTCGAGCGTCAGCTCCTCCACCGCCGTGGTGCTGCCGCCGCGCGCCATGGTGGCGCCGAGCAGGCGGACGCTGCCGGTCGCCGGGTCGATCGGCGCGGCGCTGCGATAGGCGAGTGCGACATCGGCGCCGAGCAGCGCCCGGAAGCGGGCGACCGCCGGCAGCTCATCCGCCGGCGGCGGCACGGCCGCGGCCGGCGGCGGAGCGGCGGGAGGGGGTGTCCCGGGCGAAGCCGAGGGCGGCGGGGCAGGCGCCGCGAAGGGCTTCGGCCCCGGCAGCGGTTCGCCGAATTTGTCGAGGCCGGGACCGGTGGGCGGCGCGGGCGGCGGCGCGGCGGCCGGCGGGTCCTCGGGCGGCGGCTTCGCCTGGGCGAGCGCGGTGCCCGCGAGACCGCCGAAAGCCAGCCCGCCCGCCAGCAGCCAGGCCGCCGCCGCACCCCAGACCCACCGCGTCCCGCGCCGCTGCATCGCCCGCCCTCCGTCCCGGCGGGAGCATAGGAACATCACGCCCCCGCGCGCCATGCCGCGGCACGTGACAAGCCCGCGCTACCGGCCCGGCCGCGTACGGGAGACTGGCGATCCCGCACCCGGCGGCCCACATTGGCGGGATGAGCAACCTGCCGGACAAGCCGGGGGCCAATGCCGCGGTCGCGGCCTTCCTCAAGCGGGTGGAAGGCATGCCGCAGGTGCGGCCGGCCTCCGGCCGGCGTGGCCGCCTGGTCTTCGCCATCGACGCCACCGCATCCCGCCAGCCGACCTGGGACCGCGCCTGCCAGCTGCAGGGCGAGATGTTCCAGGCGACGCGCGACCTGGGCGGCCTCGCCATCCAGCTCGCCTACTATCGCGGCTTCATGGAATTCGCCGCGACGCCCTTCCTGACCGACAGCCAGGACCTGACGCGGCGCATGGCCGGGGTGCAGTGCCTGGGCGGGCAGACGCAGATCCAGCGCGTGCTGGAGCACGTCCTGTCCGAGAGCAGGCGCGACCGGGTGAATGCCCTGGTCTTCGTCGGCGATGCGGTGGAGGAGGCGGTCGACCCGCTCTGCCACCTCGCCGGCCAGCTCGGCCTGCACGGCACGCCGGTCTTCACCTTCCATGAAGGCGGGCATCCGCAGGCGGCCGAGGTGCTGCGGCAGATCGCCCGGCTGTCGGGCGGCGCCTATGCGCCCTTCGACGCGGCCAGCGCCGCCGCCCTGCGCGACCTGCTGCGCGCCGTCGCGGTCTATGCCGCGGGCGGGCGGCAGGCGCTGGCGCGGCTGTCGGGCGGCGCGGCGCAGCGGATCGCCGGCCAGCTGCCGGCGCCGAAGGGCTAGCGGCGCGCATGGTCTGGCTGGCGGTCGGCGCCGGGCTGCTGCTGCTGGCGCTGTGGCTGCTGCGGCTGTTCGCCACGGCGCGGGTGGAGACCATCCGCAAGGGCGCCATCTGGGGCGGCGCGGCGATGGGCGGCGTGCTGCTGCTGGTGCTGCTCAGCACCGGGCGGGGCGCGCAGCTGCTCTGGTCGCTCGGCCTCTTCGCGCCGCTCGCCTGGCGCTGGGGGCAGGGCTGGATCGCCTCCCGCCGGTTCCGCCGGAGCGAGGGCATGGGCGGCGGCGCCGGCGGCGAGAGCGCGGTGGAGACCGCGACGCTGGCGATGCGGCTGGACCATGCGACGGGGCGGATGACCGGCCAGGTGCGGCGCGGCCGCCAGGCGGGGCGGGAGCTGGCGGCGCTGACGCTGGTGGAGCTGCTGGCGCTGCTGGCCGAATGCCGGTCGCAGGACCCGGAGAGCGTGCCGCTGCTGGAGGCCTGGCTGGACCGGGTGGAGCCCGATTGGCGGGAGGCCGAGGCGGCGCCGCCGCCGGGCGCCGCCGGCCCCGGCCGGATGACGCGGGAGGAGGCGCTGCAGGTGCTGGGCCTGGCCGAGGGCGCGACGGAGGAGCAGATCCGCGCCGCGCATCGCCGGCTGATGCGGGCGGCGCATCCCGACCAGGGCGGTAGCGACTGGCTGGCGGCGCGCATCAACCAGGCACGGGACCTGCTGCTGGGCTGATTCGCGGCCGGGTTTCGGCGGCGGAGACGCCCGTGAATTCCGCCACGCCGCTGCCTTCATCAACCGGTAAGCCGCGTTGAGCAGAGAGTGGTCTGCCTTGTCCGGCCGGGCGGCGCATGGCATGCCACGCCGCCCGCCGGGCTGCCGCATGTCCGCCCGACGCCGCATTGCCAGGAGAGGCCAGTGTCCGCAATGAAGCCCCTGAAGAAGGCCGTGCTGCCCGTCGCCGGCCTCGGCACCCGCTTCCTGCCGGCGACCAAGGCCCTGGCGAAGGAGATGCTGCCGGTGGTGGACCGGCCGCTGATCCAGTACGCGATCGACGAGGCGCGGGCCGCCGGCATCGAGCAATTCTGCCTGATCACCGGCCGCGGCAAGACCCAGCTGGTCGAGCATTTCGACGTCGCCTACGAGCTGGAGCGGACGCTGGAGGAGCGCGGCAAGACCGACGTGCTGGCGCAGCTGCGCGGTGATGCGATCGAGCCGGGATCGCTGCTGACCGTGCGGCAGCAGGTGCCGATGGGCCTCGGCCACGCCATCTGGTGCGCCCGCGCCTTCATCGGCGACGACCCCTTCGCGATCCTGCTGCCCGACGACCTGATGCTGTGCGAGACATCGTGCACCGCGCAGCTCGCCGCGGCCTATCGCGAGACCGGCGGCAACGTGGTGGCGATCGAGGAGGTGCCGCGCGACCGCGTGAACCGCTACGGCGTGCTGGATGTCGAGAAGGACATGGGCCGCCTGGTGTCGGTGAAGGGCCTGGTCGAGAAGCCGCCGGTGGACAAGGCGCCGTCCAACCTGACGATCATCGGCCGCTACGTGCTGATGCCGGAGGTGATCGGGCACCTGGCGCGGATGGAGCGCGGCGCCGGCGGCGAGGTGCAGCTGACCGACGGGATGGCGCGGCTGATCGGCAACCAGCCCTTCCACGGCCTGCGCTACCAGGGACGGCGCTTCGACTGCGGCGACAAGCTCGGCTTCCTGGAGGCGCAGGTGGCCTTCGCCCTGGAACGGCCGGACATGGCGGCCGGCATGCGCGACATCCTGCGCCGCTACACCTGACCTGGGCCGCCGCCCGCGATGCGCATAGCGATGATAGGGGCCGGGTATGTCGGCCTGGTGTCGGGTGCCTGCTTTGCCGAGTTTGGCGTGGATGTCTGCGTGGTGGACACCGATGCCGGGAAGGTGGAGG
>NZ_SMOA01000347.1 GCF_004353985.1 Paracraurococcus ruber
GGGCCGGGGCGCCGGATGCCGAAGGCGGGGAGGCCGCCCCGCAGCATCGGGGATGGCCGCGGGCTCGACCTCCGTCTCTGCCGGCTGGCGCGCCCATGCCGCCGGATGCCGGGGCGGCCGGCGCGGACCAGGGCGGCCCGGGCAGCGAGGCCCGGCGGCCGGGCGTGGTCCGCGCGGCCGGTCCCGTTGCAGGCCTGCCAGGCCGGCGATGCCGCATCGACCGCGCAACATGCCCGGATGTCTCGGTGGCGTGCTGAACGCCCGGTGAAATCTGCCGTTGAAACGGGGAGCGTGTTGCCGACCAGCGTAACGGAACGAAGACCGGCGCCATTGCGGGACCAAGGGCCGGATGGGGGATTGATGCCGGATCGCAACCGGGCCGAGGACGAAACAAAGCAGCTGCGCGGCATGGCCGAGGATGCGCGCGAGGATGCCGCGGCGCTGGCGGCGGAGCGCGATGCGTTGCGGGCCGAGCTGGGGCGCCGCACCGGACAGCTGCGCGAGGCGGAGGACAGGCTCCGCCGGCGCGAGGCCGCGGGCGGCGCTGCCCGGCCGGCGCCGCCGCGCCGCGCCCTCGGCGTCCCCCGCCAGGGCAAGAACCCGGACGCCACGGCCGAGGAGCTGCGCGGCGCGATCGAGGAGCTGCTGGCCCTGGCGGCGTCGCTGGAGACGAGCAACGCCGCGCTGTCCCGCGCCAATGCCGTGCTGGAACGGCGCGTGGCCGAGCGCACCGCGGAGCTTGCGGCGCTGAACGGCCAGCTGCGCGACAGCGAGGAGCGGCTGCACCTCGCCCAGCGCTATGCCGGCGCCGGCACCTGGGACTGGGATATCCGGAACAACACGGTCGAGTGGTCGCAGGAGTATTTCGACCTCTACGGCCTGGATCCGGCGCGGACGCTGCCGAGCCGGGAGGCCTGGCTCGCCGCCATCGCCGCCGAGGACCGCGCCTCGACCGCCGCGGCGCTGGAGGACTGCCTGCGCCGCCGCGACCCGGATTTCCGCGTGGAATACCGCATTCGGCACCCCCGGCGCGGCGAACGCTGGCTGTCCGGCCGCGGCCGGCTGGTCTGCGACGAGGCGGGCAACCCGGTGCGGCTGATCGGCCTCAACCTCGACATCACCGACCGCAAGCGGGCGGAGCTCGCCATCCTCGACGCGAACGAATCGCTGCGGCGGGAGGTGGAGCAGGAGGCCAAGGCGCGCGAGGCGGCGCAGGCGCGGCTGTTCCAGACCCTGAAGCTGGAAGCGCTGGGCCAGCTGACAGGCGGCGTCGCGCATGACTTCAACAACCTGCTCTCCGTCATCACCAACGGCGTCGGCCTGCTGAAGCGCAACCCGGAGACGCCGCGCCGCGGCCGGCTGCTGGATGCGATGGAGCAGGCGGCGCATCGCGGCGCCGACCTGACCCGGCGGCTGCTGAGCTTCGCCCGCCGCCAGGCCCTGCGGCCGGAGCCGCTGGACCTGCGCGCCTGGCTGGAGGACATGCGCGAGCTGCTGTCGCGGACCTTGCGCGCCGACATCGCGATCGAGATCGCGGCGCCCGACGATGTCTGGTGGCCGCGGGTGGATCCGGGGGAGCTGGAGCTGGCGGTGCTCAACCTGGGCGTCAATGCGCGGGACGCGATGCCGCGCGGCGGCACCCTCCGGCTCTGCGCCACCAATGTGGAGCTGGACGCGCTGACCGACCCGGACCGGCTGGGCGGCCCCTTCATCCGGCTCGCGGTGCAGGATACCGGCACCGGCATGGGGCCGGATGTCCTGGCGCGCGCCTTCGAGCCCTTCTTCTCCACCAAGGATGTCGGCCAGGGCACCGGGCTCGGGCTGGCGCAGGTCTATGGCTTCGCCCGGCAGAGCGGCGGCTCGGCCCGGGTGTCCAGCCGGATCGGCGAGGGCACGACGGTGATCCTGCTGCTGCCGCGGGCGCAGCCCACCGGCATGCCGCTGCCGCCGCGGCCGGTGGTGGAAGAAACGGTGGACCTGGCGCCGCTGCGCCTGCTGCTGGTGGAGGATGACGACGCGGTGGCGGAGCTGACCGCCGAGACGCTGCGGCATCTGGGCCACGGCGTCTCCCGCGTCGCCAGCGCGGCCGCGGCGCTGCGGGCGCTGGCGGATGGGCTGGCGGTGGACATGGTGCTGTCCGACGTGGTCATGGCCGGCGGCCAGGATGGGCTGGACCTGGCGCAGACGCTGCGGGCGGAGAGGCCGGGCCTGCCGGTGCTGCTCTACAGCGGCTATGGCGGCGCGCCGGCGCGGGTGGCGGCGGCCGGCCTGCCGCTGCTGCGGAAGCCCTATTCGCTGGAGGAGTTGCGCCGGGCGCTGGGAACGGCCCTGCAGCAGCCGCGGCAGCCGGCGCCCGTTGGCCAGTGAATCCGGGCCCAGTGACGCCGCGCGCAGTCACGCCGGGCGGCCGGCGGCCCCGGATCCACCCGGCAACCGCGGCGCCCTGGAGCGGTTCGCGCCTGCCTCGCACCCCGCAAGCCGGACTTCGGGCGTGGGCCGCAGCGCGCCGTCATGCCGCGCGCCCTGATGACTGCGCCCGGGTTCCCGCGTCCTAGTTCTTGCCGATGACGCCGCGATGCAGCGGGCTGGACGGGTCGGCGGCGTATTGCCGCGGCATGCGCCCCGCCAGATAGGCCAGGCGCCCGGCCTCCACCGCCGCCTGCATCGCCCGCGCCATCCGCACCGGGTCCCGGGCATGCGCGATGGCGCTGTTCATCAGCACCGCGTCGCAGCCGAGTTCCATGGCGATGGCCGCGTCGCTGGCGGTCCCGACGCCGGCATCCACCAGCACCGGCACCTTCGCATTCTCGATGATCGCCCGGATCATGACCGGGTTCTGGATGCCGAGCCCCGAGCCGATCGGCGCGCCGAGCGGCATGACCGCGACGGCGCCCATCTCCTCCAGCCGCTTCGCGGCAATCGGGTCGTCGGAGCAGTAGACCATCACCTGGAACCCGTCCTTCAGCAGCGCCTCCAGCGCCTCGAAGGTCGCGCGCATGTCGGGGTAGAGGAAAGGCGGCGGCCCCAGCACCTCGAGCTTCACGAGATTCCAGCCGCCCGCTTCCCGCGCCAGGCGCAGCGTCCGCACCGCGTCCTGCGCGGTGAAGCAGCCGGCCGTGTTGGGCAGGTAGGTGTAGCGCTTCGGGTCCACGTAGTCCTGCAGCATCGGCGCCTTGGGGTCGCCGAGGTTCACCCGCCGCACCGCGACGGTGACGATCTCGGCGCCGCTCGCGTCGATCGCCCGCCCCGTCTCCTCCAGGTCCTTGTAGCGGCCGGTGCCGACGATGAGGCGGGAGCGGAAGCGCAGGCCGGCGACCTCCCAGGTGTCATCCTGGGGCGCCGCATTGGTGATGCCGTCCATGGCTCAGCCTCCGCCGATGAAGTGCACGATCTCCAGCTGGTCGCCGGCCTCCAGGGCCGTCGCGGCATAGGTGGAGCGGGGGACGATCTCCAGGTTGCGCTCGACCGCCACCTTGCGGGTATCGAGCCCGATCAGCGCCAGCAGGTCGGCCACCGTGGCCGGCGCCGGGATCTCCCGCGCCTCGCCATTGACCGTGACGGTGATGATGGATGTCGTCGCCCCCATGGCGCGGAAGATGGCGAGGCGCGGCGCCCGGGGCAACCCGCCGCGCCCCGCGCCCGTCACATGGCCGCCTGCCGCCCCCGCGGGAGCGCGTCGGTCAGGCCGCCGTGGCCACGCCCATGACCAGCGTCACCCGGCCGTCCTGCAGGTTGCGGGCGTCATGCGCCACCATCCCCGCCATGCGCGGCCGCATCACCAGCCCAAGCGACAGGGCGGGCGCCGCCGCCTGCCGCCGCGCCGCCAGCCAGGCGGCGGCCAGCGGCGTCACGTCGTCCCACCGCGTCACGCGGAAGCCGGCCGCCGCCAGGACCGCCGCGTCGCGCATGTCGGCCTCGACGCGCTCGGCGCCGGCCAGCGCGGCGCTGGGCGGGTCCTGGCGGCGGATCAGGGCGCGGACCGGCGGGTCACGCCGGCGCAGGGCCCGCACCAGGGCGGTGCTTGTCGGGCCGGCCGGCGGCGGCGGTGATCAGGATCAGCGGCCTGAGCATCGGCGCTCCCGGGTGCGACGGGCGAGGCCGGAATGGATGTCATCCGTCATCGAGGCGCCCAATCGCTCGGCCGGGCCGGGTCAAGGGCAAATGACGATTTTCGATAATCGTCATTCCGGACATTGGGTGGATACGGCCCGCCGGCCTTGATCCCGCCTGGATGAGGCGCGACATCGAAGCCACACAGGCGGAGGGGCCGGCCCATGCGGCCTCGCGCGCCGGCATACAGCGCAGCCGCCGCCGCATCCTCGCCGGCGCGGCCCGCCTGCTGCGGCAGGATGGCATCGCCGGTACCAACCTCGCTGCCGTCATGCGGGCGGCCGGGATGACCCATGCCGGCTTCTCCCACCACTTCCCCGACAAGGATGCGCTGGTCGCCGCCGCCCTCGACCAGGCCTTCGGTGACATGCTGGACCGGCTGGCGGCCGAGGCGGTTCGCCTCGCCGCGGCCGGTGCCTGGTATCTCCTGCCGGGGCACCGGCTGCCCCGCCGCCGCCACGGGGACCGAGGAGGCACGCGCCCCGGCGGCGCCGCGGGCGCGCTTCGGGGAAGGCCTGGCCCGGGTGGTCGCGCATCTGGCGGCGGGGCCGCCCGGCCCGCCCGCGGCCCGGCAGCGAAAGGCTTGGCGCGCCTTCGCCATGCTGGCCGACGCCGTGATCGTCGCCCGCGGCAGCGATCCCGCGACGGCCGCCGCGCTGCTCGAGGCCATGCGCACCGGCGCGGGGGATGCCGCGCGCGCCGTCCGGGGCCTCACCCGGCGCCGGGGGGCCCGCCGCC
>NZ_SMOA01000348.1 GCF_004353985.1 Paracraurococcus ruber
CTGGAGGCCGAGGCGGCGGCGGCACAGGCGGCGGCGGCGGCCGAGCGGCAGCGGGCCCGGCTTGCCCTGGCCGACCGGGTGGAACGGGACCTCGGCGCCGTGGCGGGCCAGCTGGCGACGGCCGTGGCGACGCTCGAGGATGGCGTGGGCGCGGTGGGCCGCACCGCCGCCCGGATCGCCGACCAGGCGGGCGGTGCCGCGGCCGGCGCCGACCAGGCGACCGGCAATGTGCAGACCGTCGCGGCGGCGGCCGAACAGCTTGCCTCCTCGGTCGGCGAGATCACCCGCCAGGTCGGCCAGGCGGCGCAGGTGGCGCGCCGCGCGGTCGGCGATGCCCGCGCCGCCGATGGCACGGTGGCCGGCCTGGCCGAGGCGGCGCAGCGCATCGGCGACGTGGTGCGGCTGATCGGCGAGATCGCGTCGCAGACCAACCTCCTCGCCCTGAACGCGACGATCGAGGCGGCCCGCGCCGGCGAGGCCGGCAAGGGCTTCGCGGTGGTCGCCGGGGAGGTGAAGGCGCTGGCCGGCCAGACCGCGAAGGCGACCGAGGAGATCGGCGCGCAGATCGCCGCCATCCAGGCGGCGACCGGCCAGGCGGTGGCGGGCATCAAGGGCATCGCCGAGGTGGTCGGGGAGGTGGACCAGATCGCCGCCGCCATCGCCGCGGCGGTCGAGGAGCAGGGCGCCGCGACGCGCGAGATCGCCCGCAACGTCGCCGAGGCGGCGCGCGGCACCAACGAGGTCTCGGCCCGCATCGCCGAGGTCAATGCCGGCGCCGAGGCGACCTCGGACGCGATCGGGCAGCTGCGGGAGTCGACCGCCGCGGTCGCCGCGCAGGATGCGGCGCTGCGGCATGGGCTGGAGGGGCTGCTGGGCGGGCTGCGCGCCGCCTGAGGTGGGCGATGGCGTTCGCGTCAACGCCGCTCCGGCCCGCCAGGCGGCCTGTCCCCGGCGGGCAATCCAACGCCAGGACACCGCCGCGCCGCCCCGGCCTGGAGCTACCCGCCGTCAGCCCGTCCGACCGCGCAAGCCGGCCCGGCTCGTCGGGGGCGGCGCCGGATCGCGCATCGCGGCGATCCCGCCGTGCCGGCATCCGCTCGGCGGCGTCTGGCGAGGGGTCTTTCGACCTGGGATACGACGCGGGTGCGGCCGAACCCAGGGCGTCAAAGACCCGCCTGGCCCTGCCTGACGGGTCCTAGCCCGCCCGCACCAGCACATGGCGCTTGCGGCCGAGGCTGAGCTTCGCGGCGCCGTCACGCAGGTCGGCCGCCGTCACCGGCTGCAGCGGGTCGGTCACCGGCGCGTCGTTCAGCCGCACGCCGTTCTGCGCCACCAGCCGCCGCGCCTCCCCCTTGCTGCCCACCAGCTTGGCTGCGGCCAGCAGGTCCACCACCGTGCTCGGCAGCGCATGGGCGATGCTCGGCAGCGTCTCCGCTGCCTCGCCCGCCTCGAAGGCGCGGCGGGCGGTCTCGGCCGCCGTCTGCGCGGCCTCGGCGCCGTGCAGCAGCGCCGTCGCCTCGGTCGCCAGCACCTTCTTCGCCTCGTTGATCTCGGCGCCGCGCAGCGCGCCCAGCCGCCGCACCTCCGCCATCGGCAGGTCGGTGAACAGCGCGAGGAAGCGCTCCACGTCGCCATCCTCGGAGTTGCGCCAGAACTGCCAGTAGTCGTAGGGCGCCAGGCGGTCCGGGTTCAGCCAGACCGCGCCGGAGGCGGTCTTGCCCATCTTGGCGCCGGAGGCGGTGGTCAGCAGCGGCGTGGTCAGGCCGAAGGCTTCCTGCTGGGCCATGCGCCGCACCAGGTCGGCGCCCATGACGATGTTGCCCCACTGGTCGCTGCCGCCCATCTGCAGCGCCACGCCATGCCGCCGGTGCAGTTCCAGGAAGTCGTAGGACTGCAGCAGCATGTAGTTGAACTCGAGGAAGGAGAGCGGCTGGTCGCGTTCCAGCCGCAGCCGCACGCTGTCCATGGTCAGCATGCGGTTGACGCTGAAATGCCGCCCGACGTCGCGCAGGAAGGGGATGTAGCGCAGCTCGTCCAGCCAGGCGGCGTTGTCGAGCATGACTGCCTCCGTCGCGCCCTCCCCGAAGGCCAGGAAGGGGGCGAAGCTGCGGCGGATGCCGGCCTTGTTCGCCTCGATGATCGCCTCGGTCAGCAGCTGCCGCGCCTCGTCCTTGCCGGACGGGTCGCCGACCTTCGTCGTGCCGCCGCCGATCAGCACCACGGGGCGGTTGCCGGTGCGCTGGAACAGCCGCAGCAGCATGATCGACATCAGGTGGCCGACATGCAGGCTGTCGGCGGTGACGTCGAAGCCGATATAGGCGCTGACCGGCCCGGCCCGCAGTTTCGCATCCAGCGCCGCCAGGTCGGTGACCTGGTGGATGTAGCCGCGCTCCTGCGCCGCGCGCAGGAAGTCGCTCTCGGGGCCGCTCATCGTCCTCGCCGTCCGATCCTGGGTCTGGCCCGCGCCGGCCTGGCGCGGGCGGGTCTGCCTGCCCTTGGCAGGGCGGCGCTGCCGTAGCACAGGGAAGGGATGCTTAGAACCATCGGGCTGATGAGCGGCACCTCCCTGGACGGCGTGGACGCCGCCTGGGTGGAGACGGATGGCAGCGCGATCGGCCAGATCGGCCCGGCGCTGACGCTGCCCTACGACCCGGCCCTGCGCCGCGACCTCCGCCGGCTGCTGGACCTGGCCGAGGGCCTGCCGCCGGAGGACCCCTTCCTGGCCGACTGCGTCCGCCGCCTGACCGCGCGGCATGCCGAGGCGGTGGCGACCCTGCGGGCCGAGGTCGCGCGGACGCTGGGGGAGGAAGCCGACCTCATCGGCTTCCACGGCCAGACCATCCTGCACCGGCCGCAGCGGCCGGGGGATGCGGCGCCGGGGCGCACCTGGCAAGTGGGCGACGCCGCCTGGCTGGCACGGGATGCCGGATTGCCGGTGGCCTTCGACTTCCGCAGCGCCGATGTCGCCGCCGGCGGGCAGGGCGCCCCGCTGGTGCCGGTGGTGCATGCCGCGCTCGCCGCCTCCCTGCCGAAGCCGCTGGCGGTGCTGAACCTCGGCGGCGTCGGCAACGTCACCTGGGTGGGGGAGGACGGGACGCTGGTCGCCTTCGACACCGGCCCGGCCAATGGCCCGCTGGACGACTGGGCGCGCAAGCGGGCGCAGACCGACTACGACCGGGACGGGCTGCTCTCGCTCTCCGGCCAGCCGGATGGCGGCGTGCTGGCGCGGCTGCTGGAGCACCCCTACCTCGCCGCGCCGCCGCCCAAATCGCTGGACCGGCTGGATTTCGACCGGGCGCTGAAGGAGGCCGGGGCGGGCGAGCTGTCGCCGCCGGACGGCGCGGCGACGCTGGTCGCCTTCTGCGCCTGCTGCGTCGCCGCGGCATCCCGCCTGCTGCCGGCGCCGCCGCTGCAATGGCTGGTCACCGGCGGCGGCCGGCGCAACCCGGCGATGATGCGGGCCCTGGCCGGCGCGCTGGACCAGCCGGTGCGGCCGGTGGAGGCGGTGGGGTGGAACGGCGACGCGCTGGAGGCGCAGGCCTTCGGCGTGCTGGCGGCGCGGGTCTGGCATGGGCTGCCGCTGACCTTTCCGGGCACCACCGGCGTCGCGGCGCCGCTGACCGGCGGGCGCATCGCCGGGCACTGATCGCCGGGCGCTGATCGCCGGCGCGGAGGGGCATCGGCAGGCGGCCTTGCAGGGCCCGCCGCCTCCCATGAATCCAGGAGTCGCGGCGGCTTACGGCGGCCCGGCCGGATCCTGGCATGAATTCCTCATCCCATTGAAATAAAAAACGAATTCCTGCTGGCACGCGCCGTGCAGTTCGGCACCCGCGCCTCGTCGGAGGCCGCCAGCAGGAGGTTCGTTGCATGACAACGCAGATGCAGCCCGCCACCGGTCCGCTCCCGCCGGATCCGATCCCGGGCCGAAGGCCGCGGCGCCTGGCGGCCGGCGCGGCCGTCCTCCTCGGCCTCGCCCTGGCGGGCGGCGCCGCCCCGGCCGGCGCCGCCAGCTTCACCTACGGCGATTTCGGCAGCACCGCCGGCCTGACGCTGAACGGCGCGGCGGCGCAGTCCGGCACCGCCCTGCGGCTGGTGCCGAGCCTGGACAGCCAGGCCGGCAGCGCCTTCCGCACCGCGCCGGTCGCGCTGGGCGGGTCCTTCAGCACCAGCTTCAGCTTCAGGGTCACCAGCGACGCGAACAGCGCGCTGGGCGTGACGGATGGCTTCACCTTCCTGCTGCAGCGCGGCGGCGCCTCGGCGCTCGGCGCCGGCGGCCAGGGCCTCGGCTATGTCGGGCTGGACCCGAGCGTCGCCGTGGTGTTCCGCGGCCGCGATCCCAGCTTCATCGGGGTGGTGCAGGGCGGCACCGATCCGGCCAACCTGGCGGGCGACCCGAAGAACCCCGGCAGCGCCAATTTCGCCCCGCCCGGGTCCGCCAGCGGCCTGACCGAGGCGCTGTTCTACGACAGGACGCAGTATGCCTGGATCGACTACGGGCTCGGCAATCTGCTGAGCGTCTATCTCAGCGACACGGCGGCCAAGCCGGCCAGCGCGATCGCCACGGCGACGCTGAACATCGACGCCCTGCTCGGCAACCAGGTCTATGTCGGGTTCAGCGCCGGCAATGGCGGCGCCTTCGGCACGCAGGACATTCTGGACTGGACCTTTGGCTCGGCCGGGACGGCAGCCGTGCCGGAGCCGGCGACTCTCGCCCTGCTCGGTGCCGGCCTGCTGGGCCTTGCGACCCTGCGGCGCCGCGGCCGGCCGACCGCCGTCTGAGGCAGGCCGCGCCGGCGGCGGCGAAGGCCCCGCCCGCCGGCACGCGCGGCGACG
>NZ_SMOA01000349.1 GCF_004353985.1 Paracraurococcus ruber
GGGCCCTGGGTGCGGCGCCACCGGCCGCCGCCGCGGTCAGTGCCCGCGCAGGATCTGGCTGAGGAAGGTCTTCAGCCGTTCGGTCTGCGGGTTCTCGAACACCTGGGACGGGGTGCCCATCTCCACGATCTCGCCGCGGTCCATGAACACCACGCGGTCGGCGACCTGGCGGGCGAAGCCCATCTCATGCGTCACGCAGACCATGGTCATGCCCATCTCCGCCAGCATGACCATGGTGTCCAGCACCTCCTTGATCATCTCGGGGTCGAGGGCGCTGGTCGGCTCGTCGAACAGCATGATCTTCGGCTTCATGCAGAGCGCGCGGGCGATGGCGACGCGCTGCTGCTGCCCGCCCGAGAGCTGGCCGGGATACTTCATCGCCTGCTCGGGGATGCGCATCAGCTCGAGATAGCCGCGGGCGACCGATTCCGCCTCCGCCTTCGGGGTGCGGCGCACCCAGATCGGCGCCAGGGTGCAGTTCTCCAGCACCGTGAGGTGGGGGAAGAGGTTGAAGCTCTGGAACACCATGCCGACCTCGCGGCGGATGGCGTCCAGCGCCCGGACGTCGTCCGTCAGCTCGATCCCCTCGACCAGGATGCGGCCTTCCTGGTGGGTCTCCAGCCGGTTGATGCAGCGGATCATGGTGGACTTGCCGGACCCGGACGGGCCGCAGACCACCAGCCTCTCGCCCGCCGCGACGGACAAGCTGACGTCGCGCAGCACATGCAGGCTGCCGAACCACTTGTTGACCTTGTCCAGCATGATCGCGGGCGGCGCATCGGTGCGCGCCGCCGAGGCGATCTGCTTCTCCATCGTCATGCTCATCGCAGTCTCAGCCCCCGCTGTTCGTTCTTTGCGCGTAGATGGGCCGGCCGCCCCGGCTTTGCAGCGGGCGGCCGGCGGATTCCGCCCGGGTCAGCGCCGGCGATGCCGGTTCAGCTCCGTCTCCAGGTCCTGGCTGTACTTCGACATGGCGAAGCAGAAGACGAAGTAGATCGCGCCCACGGTCAGGTAGACCTCGACGCCGAAGCCCTGCCAGGCCGGCTCGATGATCGCGGTCTTGCCCGCCGTCAGCAGGTCGAAGATGCCGATGATCAGCACCAGCGAGGTGTCCTTGAAGAAGCCGATGAAGGTGTTCACCAGCGGCGGGATCACCAGGCGCAGCGCCTGCGGCAGGATGATGAAGCCGGTCTTCTGCCAGTAGGACAGGCCGAGCGCGTCCGCCGCCTCGTACTGGCCCTTCGGCAGGGCCTGCAGGCCGCCGCGCACCACTTCCGCCAGGTAGGCGCCGGCGAACAGGATGATGGCGATCTGGGCGCGCAGCAGCTTGTCGATGTTCATGCCTTCCGGCAGGAACAGCGGGAACATCACGCTGGCCATGAACAGCAGGGAGATCAGCGGCACGCCGCGGATCAGTTCGACATAGAGGACGCACAGCGCCTTGATGGCCGGCAGCTTCGACCGCCGGCCGAGCGCGACCAGGATCGCCAGCGGGAAGGCGAAGGCCAGGCCGAAGGTCGCCAGGATCAGCGTGATGACCAGGCCGCCCCAGCGTTCCTGCGGCACATAGGGCAGGCCGAGCACGCCGCCCCACATCAGCACGCCGATGACGGCCAGCGTGCCGACCCAGACGAAGGCCAGTTCCTTCCGCCAGAAGCGCCGCATCGCCGAGACGATGAAGAGCCCGATGAACAGCAGGATGCACAGGCCGGGGCGCCAGTGCTCCTCATACGGGTAGGTGCCGAACAGGATGAAGCGGTGCTTCTCGGTGATCACCGCCCAGCAGGCGCCCACGCCCTTCAGGTCGCGGCAGGCCTGGGTCTGGTTGTTCGGCACCGACCAGACGGCGTTGATGATCCCCCATTCGACGAAGCTGATCGCCCAGCGGATGACGAAATAGGCCAGCACCAGCGTGACCGCGGTGTTGATCCAGGAGGAGAAGAGGTTGGCCCGCAGCCAGCCCACCAGCCCACCAGCCCGACCTGGCTGATGGGCGGGGTGCGCGGCGCCGCTTCGGCGACCTTCGGGGGGGCGTCCAGCGTGATGTCGCTCATGGCTCGGCGCTCCGGCGCGGGGCTGCGGGGCGGAAGGGTCGGTGGGTGCGCATCGCCGTCACCGCTCCACCGGCGCGATCGGCGTGGCTGGCCCTCGGGCCAGGAAAGCGAGAGGGAATGCAGCGCGCATCGCCGTCACCTCTCCACCAGCGCGATGCGCGCGTTGTACCAGTTCATGAACAGGGAGATGGACAGGCTGATGCTCAGATAGACCAGCATGATGATGGCGATGCCCTCGATCGCCTGGCCGGTCTGGTTCAGCGTGGTGTTGGCGATGGACACGATGTCCTGGTAGCCGATGGCCACCGCCAGGCTGCTGTTCTTGGTGATGTTGAGGTACTGGCTGGTCATCGGCGGGATGATGACGCGCAGCGCCTGCGGCAGCACGATTTGCTTCAGCACCTGGCCGGGATGCAGGCCCAGCGCCTGCGCCGCTTCCCACTGCCCGTGCGGCACGGCCTGGATGCCGGCCCGCACGATCTCGGCGATGAAGCCGGCGGTGTAGAGCACGAGGCCGAGCAGCAGCGCGAAATACTCGGGCGAGACGTTCAGGCCGCCGCGGAAGTTGAAGCCGCGCAGCGCCGGCCAGTCCACCGTCCAGGGGGCGCCGAAGCCGGCCCAGACCGCGAGCGGCAGGACCAACATGCCGCCCAGCGCCACCGGCCAGACCGGGCGCGGCTGGCCGTCCCGCATCCGCTTCGCCAGCGCCTGCCGGCGGTACAGCCAGGTGCCGGCGGCGCCCAGCAGGAAGGCGATCAGCGCGAAGGAATGCGCGTCCTGCCATTCGATCCAGGGCAGCTTCAGCCCGCGGTTGGACAGGAACACGCCGGCCACCGGCTGCATGGCCTGGCGGGGGCCCGGCAGCGCCTGCAGGATGGCGTACCAGAACAGCAGCTGCAGCAGCAGCGGCAGGTCGCGGATCACCTCCACATAGACCGCCGCCACCTTCGACAGCAGCCAGTTCTTCGACAGCCGGGCGATGCCGATCAGCGTGCCGAGGATGGTCGCCAGCACCATGCCGACGACGGCGACCTTCAGCGTGTTCAGCAGGCCGACGGTCAGCGCCCGCAGGTAGGTGTCGGTCGGGCTGTACTCGATCAGGCTTTCGGCGATCGGCAGCCCGGCTTCCCGCTGCAGGAAGCCGAAGCCGGTGGCGATGCGCCGGACTTCCAGGTTGTGGACCGTGTTCGACCACAGCCAGTAGCCGATGCTGCCGACGATGCCGACGACCAGCAGCTGCCAGACCACGCCGCGCACCCGCTCATCCGCCCAGGATAGCGTGAGCTTGCGTTTCGGCGGGGCCCGCAGCAGCCGGGGATCGATGGTGGTCTGGGACATCGCGGGCGCCCTCCGTGCGGGGTCAGGCAGGCGTGGTCGGGTGGTGGCCCGGGGCCGGCCCCGGATACGGCCGGCCCCGGGGATGCATCAGCGGAAGGGCGGGGAGTATTGCAGCCCGCCGGCGGTCCACAGCGCATTCGGCCCGCGCTGGATGCCGATGGGCTTCAGGCTGCGGTCGAAGACCTCGGCATAGTTGCCGACCGCCTTGATGACCGCCACCGCCCAGCCATCCGCGAGGCCGAGCATGGGGCCGAGGCCGCCATTGCGGCCCAGCATCCGCTGCACCTCCGGCCGCGGGTCGGTCGCCATCTGGTCGACATTGCGCTGGGTGATGCCGAATTCCTCGGCGCTCAGCAGCACGTAATGCGTCCAGCGCATGATGTCGGCGAAGCGGGCATCGCCCTGCCGCACCACCAGCGCCAGCGGCTCCTTGCTGATCACCTCCGGCAGGATCGTGTGGTCGTCCGGCTTCGGCTGCGCGCTGCGCGTGGCGGCGAGGCCGGAGACGTCGGTGGTGTAGGCGTCGCAGCGGCCGTTGACATAGGCGCCGACGATCTCCTCCAGCCGCTCGATCACCACCGGGGTGAAGCGCACGCGGTTGGCGCGGGCCCAGTCGGTCAGGTTCTGCTCGGTCGTCGTGCCGGGCTGGACGCAGATGGTCGCGCCCTCCAGCTCCTTCGCCGACTTCAGGCCGAGGCTGGTCTTCACCATGAAGCCCTGGCCGTCGTAGAAATTCGTCGCCGGGAAATCGAGCCCGAGCGAGGTGTCGCGCGACAGCGTCCAGGTCGTGTTGCGCGACAGCATGTCCACCTCGCCCGACTGCAGCGCGGTGAAGCGGTTCTGCGCCGTGGTCGGCACGAAGCGCACCTTCGACGCATCGCCGAAGATCGCCGCGGCGACGGCGCGGCAGTAATCGGTGTCGAAGCCGCGCCAGACGCCCTGGCTGTCCGGCTGGGCGAAGCCGGCCAGGCCGGTGTTCACGCCGCAGACCAGCTGCCCGCGGCTGCGCACCGCATCCAGCGTGTTGGAACTCGCGGCCGGTGCCTGCTGCGCCGCTGCCAGGCCGGGCAGCGCCAGGCCCAGCGCCAGCGCCGCGGCGCCGAGGGCGCGTGAAAGGGTAAGCCCGTAGGGCTGCATCAGCGATCGTCTCCCGTTCCTGCCGCCCCCAAGGGGGGCGACGGTCCCTGTTGCTTGTCCAGCAAATGCTGCGCCAGCGGAGGCGGGGAAATCAACGCGTTCGCATCGCTGAGGCCCGCCGCCCCGCCGGAACCCTCGCGGATAGCAGAGCCCGCCCTGGTTGCGAAGCGACGCCCAGGGGCCGGGTCGCGGGGGGCGGCGGCGCGCGCCCGGGCGGCAGCCCGGCCGGCCGCTGCACAGTTTCGCGGCGTGCCGCCCCGCCGCCCGGGCGGTC
>NZ_SMOA01000034.1 GCF_004353985.1 Paracraurococcus ruber
GGCGCAGCCGGCGGCGGACCGGGGCCGCCCGCCCGGGCCCGCCGGCCCACCGGCCGGCGCGGCGCCCTACCGCCTGCCGAAGGCGAATGCCGCCAGCGCCTCGGGCTCCAGCACCGCCATCCGGTTATAGCCCAGGCGGACCCAGCCCTTCGCCTCGAACTCCGCCAGGGTGCGGTTGACCAGGTCGCGCGACGCGTTCGACATCTGCGCCAGCTCCGTCTGGGTCAGGCAGATATCGCCGGTGCGGCGCAGCGCCCCGTCCTCCTTCGCGCCGCTGACCCGCAGCAGCACCGCGCCGACGCGGCGGTCGGCGCGACGGATCATCAGGTCGGTGACGTTGGTGAGCGACAGCTTCACATAAGTCTGGGCGATGCTGCTGAGCCGGCGCGCCGCGTCCGGATCCGTCCGGATCAGGTCGCGCATCGCCTCGATCGGCACATGCAGCGCATGCGACGTCTCCATCGCCCGGATGCTCGCCATGCGATCCGTGCCGCGGAGCGCCGGGCCTTCCCCGAACCACCAGCCGGGATGCAGCAGGTGCGACAGGTGCGGCCCCGTATGCTCGGTGCACAGATAGGTGCCGAAGGACCCGGCGGCGATGCCATAGAACCCGCCCGGCGGATCGCCGTAGCGGAACACGTAGTCGCCCTTGGCGAACCACTGCAGCTCCGCCGGCGCCAGCAGCGCCGCCTGGAATCCGGGATCCTCCGCCGCCAGCCACCCCCGCGACAGCACCACCGCCACCGCTTCCGCGCGGTCCATCCGGCCCCCCGACCGCGAAACATGCCCGGGCAGGATCTTTTGGAACCGCCGAAGTGTCAAATGATCTATGCGACATAATGCAATGACCTGCGCCCATCCGCCTCGCCGCCACGGCCCTTCCGCCGCCGGGACGGGCGGCGCAGATTGCCAGGCCATGGCCCAGGACGCGCGATGACCTCCACCGACCCCGCCTTGATGTCCGCCGAGACGCTGCTCGGCCTCTATGCCCGCCAGGCGCTGTCGCCGGTGGAGGCGCTGCAGGCGGTGCTGCAGCGGGTCGCGCTGTACAATCCCTGGGTCAATGCCTTCGCCGCCATGAACCCGCGCGCCCTGCAGCAGGCCGGGGAGAGCGAGGCGCGATGGATGGCCGGCCGGCCCATCGGCCTGCTGGATGGCGTGCCGGCCACGGTGAAGGACCTGCTGAACCTCGCCGGCTTCCCGACCCGCCGCGGCAGCAAGACGACGGATGCCACCCCGGCGACGGAGGATGCGCCGGCGGTGCTCGGCCTGAAACAGGCCGGCGCCGTCATCCTGGGCAAGACCACCACGACGGAATTCGGCTGGAAGACGCCGGGCGACTGCCCGCTGCACGGCATCACGCGCAATCCCTGGAACCGCGACCGCACGCCGGGCGGGTCCTCCAGCGGCGCCGGCGCGGCGGGCGCGGCCTGCTTCGGGCCGCTGCATGTCGGCACCGATGCCGGCGGATCCATCCGCATCCCGGCGGCCTATTGCGGCCTGGTCGGGGTGAAGCCGAGCTTCGGCCGGGTGCCGCAATGGCCGCTGGGCGCCTTCGCCAATGTCGCCTGCGCCGGCCCGATGGCGCGCACCGTGCGCGACGCCGCGCTCATGCTCTCGGCCATGGCGCGGCACGACCTGCGCGACCCCTTCTGCCTGCCGGACGAGCCCCGCGACTGGCGCCAGGGGATCGAGCAGGGTGTCGAGGGACTGCGCGTCGCCGTCGTCCGCCGGCTCGGCTTCGAGCCGCCGCTCGACGCGGACGGCGCGGCGGCGCTGGACGGCGCGGCCAGGCTGCTGGAGGCGCAGGGGGCGCTGGTGGAGGACGCCGATCCGGGCCTGCCCGACACCCGCGCCATCTTCGGCCGGGTCTGGGGCGTGGCGCTGGCCCGCCAGGTGGCGACGATGCCGGCGGAGAAGCGCCCGCTGCTCGACCGCGGCCTGGAGGAGGTGGCGGAGCGCGAGGGCGGCATGCCCGCGACCGATTTCCTCGGCGCCGAGGCGCTGCGGATCGAGGCGGCGCATGCCATGGCCCGCTTCCACCAGCGCTTCGACATCGTCCTGACCGCGGCGACGCCCACCGCCGCCTTCGCCGCCGACCAGCCGACCATCCGCCCGACCGAGGCATTGTGGCGCGACTGGGCGCCCTGGACCTTCGCCTTCAACCTGACGCGGCAGCCCGCCATCAGCGTCCCCATCGGCCTCGACGAGCACGGGATGCCGCGGGCGGTCCAGGTGGCGGCGGCGCTCTACCGGGACGACCTGGCCTTGCGCGCCGCCCGGGCGCTGGAGCGCGCGGCGGAACTGCCGATCGCCGTCCCGGGCGCGGCCCCGGGCGCCGCACCCCTGGCGAAACCGGGCTGATCCTGCTTCACGGCGCCAAACGGGAAAGGGAATTCGGATGCGCCTCGTGACCTTCAGGAAGCCGCACCGGCTGGGCACCCATATCGGCGCGTTGCGGGCCGATGGCGCGGTGCTCGACCTCGCCGCCGCCTCGCCGGCGCTGGAAGGCGGGCACATGCCGGCCTTCATCGCCGGCGGCGCGGCGGCGCTGCAGCATGCCCGCGACGCGATGGCGCGGGCGCCGGTCGCGGAGGGCGCGGCGCTCTGCGCCCCCATCCCCCGGCCGCCGAAGAACGTCTTCTGCGTCGGCAAGAACTACCACGAGCATGCGAAGGAATTCGCTGGCAGCGGCTTCGACGCCAGCGCGAAGGAAGTGGTGCCGGAGGCGCCGGTGGTGTTCAGCAAGCCGGCCACCGCCATCATCCCGACCGGCGAGACCATCCCGGCGCATCTCGACCCCACCAACTCCACCGACTACGAGGGCGAGCTGGCCGTCGTCATCGGCCATGGCGGGCGCGGCATCCGCGCCGCCGACGCGCTGCGGCACGTCTTCGGCTACACCATCGTCAACGACGTCACCGCCCGCACGCTGCAGCACCGCCACCGGCAATGGGTGCTGGGCAAGGGCATCGACGGCTTCTGCCCGATGGGCCCGGCCATCCTGACCGCCGATGAGGTGCCGGACCCGCGCGCGCTGCGGGTCATCACCCATGTGAACGGGGAGAAGCGCCAGGATGCCTCGGTCGCCGACCTGATCTTCGACATCCCGACCCTGATCGAGGCGATCTCCGCCGGCATCACGCTGGAACCCGGCGACATCATCGCCACCGGCACGCCGGTCGGCGTCGGCATCGGCTTCAGCCCGCCGAAATTCCTGCAGAAGGGCGATGTGGTGCGGGTGGAGGTGCCCGGCATCGGGGTGCTGGAGAACCCGGTGGGCTGAGCCCGCGGCGGGCAGCGACCGCGGGCGAGGCCGGGCCACCGCCCGCACCGGAACCCGCGCCGGCCCGGCGGCTGCGCTCCCGCGCCTGGCCAGCGGGCGGGACCAGGACGGGTCCGGGCGCGGCCCGTGGGCCGCGCCGGGCGTGGCCCCTTACCGCGACCCATCGCGCCGGTTGGTCCGGGGCCGCCCCTTCCCTCGGCCGCCCGCTGCCGCGAAGCTGCCGGCACGCGTTCCGGGAGGACATCATGCATCGCCGCCCCGTGCTGGCCGCGCTCGCCGCGGCAGCCCTGCCGCGCCGCGGCATCGCCCAGGCCACCGACTTCCCCAGCCGCGCCGTCACCATGGTCGTCGCCTTCCCGCCCGGCGGGCAGGGCGATGTCGTGGCACGGCCGGTCGCAGCGGGGCTGGAGCGGCTGTGGCGGCAGCCGGTGCCGGTGGTGAACCGTCCCGGCGCCGCGGGGGAAGTCGGCAATGCCGCGGTAGCCCGGGCGGCGCCGGATGGCCACACCCTGCTGATGGGCCTGTCCTCCCTGGCGGTGATCCCGGAAGCGGCCAGGCTGTTCGGCCGCCAGCCGGCCTATGAGCTGGACCAGTTCGCGCCCATCGCGCTGTTCACCGCCGACCCGACCTTCCTGGCGGTACCCGCCTCGGCGCCCTGGCAGACGCTGGAGGAGTTCCTGGCCGATGCGAAGCGGCGGCCGGGGCAGATCGCCTACTCGTCCTCGGGCAATTACGGCGCGCTGCACGTGCCCATGGCCATGCTGACCACCGCGGCCGGGCTGGACCTGCTGCATGTGCCCTTCCAGGGCGGCGGGCCGGCGCTGACCGCCCTGCTGTCGGGCCAGGTCATGGCACTGGCCAGCGGCCCGGGCCCGATCACCCCGCATCTCCGCAGCGGCGCGGTGCGCGTGCTGGCAAGCTGGGGCGCCCGGCGCATCCCAGGCTTCGAGTCGGTGCCCACCCTGCAGGAACGCGGCTTCGCCACGGCGGAATACTATATCTGGGCCGGCGCCTTCGCCCCCGCCGGCACCCCTGCCCCGCTGCGCGAATCGCTCCGGCAGGGCATGGCGGCGGTGGCGCGCGACCCGGATGTGCAGCGGGCCCTCGCCGCCGCCGGCAACGGCCTGGACTACCGCGACGGGGAGGCCTTCGACGCCTTCCTGCGCACCGACACCGCGCGGCTGGTGCAGGCGGTGCAGCGGATCGGCAAGGTGGAATAGCGCCCAGGCCGGCCGCCCCGGGGCCGGCCGCCGCCCCGGCCGGTGCGGATCGGCGCACCGCATGGACCGCCCGAGGCGGGGGCCGGCTGGGCGAAGCGGGGAACCTGGGACGGGGCGTCGCCCGCGAAGGCGATCCGCCGCGCCTCCGCTCCACTTGGCAATCCGGCGCCGCCTGGCCTCAGCGCGGCCCGCGGCGACGGTTCTGCACCAGTTCATCCTCGGTCAACTCGAAGGAGACCAGGATGCGGTAGTCGTTCGCCCGGCGGGTCTCGCTCACCGGCAGGTTCAGGGTCACCGCCCCGCCCTCGACCGAGACGCGGGTCTCGTTGCGGGCGAAATTCACCCGGTCGAGGAAGCTGCGGCGGCTCAGGATCCGCTCGTCCTGCGCATTCACCACCGCGACGAACCAGGGCAGTTCCACCACGCGGCCCTCGGTCCCCGCGCCGCGCTCCACCACGAAGGCGGGTGTCAGGGTCACGTCGATGCTGCGGCCGTTCCGCCCCGGGCTGCAGCCGCCGCTGAGCCCGGTGAGCCGCCCGTCCCATTCCAGCGTCGTCAGGTCCCGCACAGCGCCGGGGCGGTAGCGGGTCAGGTCGGCGCCGTCGGCGATCAGCCCCGGCCGGGGGCAGGCCACCGGCAGCCGTGAATTGCTCGTGTCGCCGCACCCGGCAAGCGCCAGAATCCCCAGCGCGGCCAGGACAAACCTCCACCCCATCCCCATCTTCCCCCTTGAGCCGCAGGGCCCGGCGACTAGTGTGCCCACAAGGCGCACAGCCGGCCGGCCCACGGCCTGGCATTTTCCGCGGCCCGCGAGCGAATCCGACCCATGGACCAGATCACAACCGCCCGCCCGATCGCAGACGGCAGCGGGAAGCCCCGCCTGAACGTCCTGCTGGCCGGGCCCCGTGGCTTCTGCGCCGGTGTGGACCGCGCGATCAAGATCGTCGAGGAGGCGATCCGCCGCTACGGCGCGCCTGTGTATGTCCGGCACGAGATCGTCCACAACCGCTTCGTGGTGGAAAGCCTGGAACGCCAGGGCGCCATCTTCGTCGAGGAGCTGGACGAGGTACCGGACGACGCCCCGGTGGTGTTCAGCGCCCATGGCGTCCCGAAGGCCGTCCCTGCCGAGGCATCCCGGCGAAAGCTGTTCTACCTGGACGCCACCTGCCCGCTGGTCAGCAAGGTCCATCGCGAGGCCGAGCATCATTTCGCCCGCGGCCGGCACATCCTCCTCATCGGCCATGCCGGCCACCCCGAAGTTGTCGGCACCATGGGCCAGCTGCCGGACGGCGCGGTGACCCTGGTGGAGGATGAGGAGCATGCCCGCAGCGTGCCCGTCCCGGACGGGATGCCGCTGGCCTTCATCACCCAGACCACCCTGTCGGTCGACGACACCGCCGGCATCGTGGCGGCGCTGCGCGAGCGCTTCCCGGGGGTCCATGCCCCGGCCAAGGAAGACATCTGCTACGCCACCACCAACCGCCAGGCGGCGGTCAAGGCGATCGCCCCGCGGGCGGCGCTGATGGTGGTGGTGGGTGCGCCGAACTCCTCCAACTCGCTCCGCCTGGTCGAGGTGGCGGAGCGGGCCGGCTGCCCCAAGGCGGTGATGGTCCAGCGCGGCCGCGACCTGGATCTGAGCCTCGCCACCGGCCTCGGCACCATCGGCATCACCGCCGGCGCCAGCGCGCCGGAAGTGCTGGTGGAGGAGGTGCTGGCCCGGCTGCGCGAGCGCTTCGACGTCGCCATCGAGGAGGTGGTGGTCGCCGAGGAGCGGATCACCTTCAAGCTGCCGGCCGGCCTGAACGCCTGAGACGCCAGGGGCGGCGGGCCTGCCGCCCCTCCCGGCCGGCGCGCGGGCGCGTTACAACTCCGCGATGGCCGTCTACACCGAAGTCACCGACGAGGCGCTGCGCAGCTTCCTCGCCGACTATCCGCTGGGCACGCTGCGCGCCTTCCGCGGCATCGCCGAGGGCGTGGAGAATTCCAACTACGCCCTGAAGACCGAGGCGGGCGACTTCATCCTGACGCTCTACGAGAAGCGGGTCGACCCGCGCGAGCTGCCCTGGTTCCTGGCGCTGATGGAGCACCTGGCGGCGCGCGGGATGGCCTGCCCGCTGCCGGTGAAGGCGCTCGATGGCCAGCCGCTGCGGACCCTGGCGGGGCGGCCGGCGGCGATCTGCACCTTCCTCGCCGGGGTCTGGCCGCGCCGGGTGCGGCCGGAGCACTGTGCCCCGCTGGGCGATGCGCTGGCCCGGCTGCACCTGGCCGGCGCCGATTTCCTGGAGACCCGGCCAAACGGGCTGGGGCCGCCGGCCTGGGCCCCGCTGCTCGACCGCTGCCGCCCCGGCGGCGATGCGGTGCAGGCCGGGCTGATCGCGGAACTGGATGCCGCGCTGGCCGGCATCCTGGCGGCCTGGCCGGCCGAGGGCGCGCTGCCGACCGGGCAGATCCATGCCGACCTCTTCCCCGACAACGTCTTCTTCCTGGACGGCGAGGGTGGGACGCCGCGCGTGTCCGGCCTGATCGACTTCTACTTCGCCTGCACCGACCTGCTGGCCTATGATATCGCGGTCTGCCTGAATGCCTGGTGCTTCGAGCCCGACGGATCCTACAACGTGACCAAGGCGCATGCGCTGCTGGCGGCCTACCAGCGGCTGCGGCCGCTCTCGGCCGCCGAGCGCGCGGCGCTGCCGGTGCTGTGCCGCGGCGCCGCCATCCGCTTCCTGCTGACGCGGCTGTATGACTGGACGGCGACGCCGGCCGGCGCGCTGGTGACGCGCAAGGATCCGCTGGAATACCTGCGCAAGCTGCGCTTCTTCGCCCGTGCCGAAGGACCTGCCTCCCTTGGCCTCTGAGGAACGGCAGTCGGTCGAGATCTGGACCGATGGCGGCTGCAAGCCCAATCCCGGCCCGGGCGGCTGGGCGGCCATCCTGCGCTACGGGGAGGTGGAGCGGGAGCTGTCCGGCGCCGACCCGGCCACCACCAACAACCGCATGGAGCTGACCGCGGCGATCAGCGCGCTTGAGGCGCTGAAGCGCCCCTGCACGGTGGTGCTGCACACGGACAGCGAATATGTCCGCAACGGCATCAGCCGCTGGATCAATGGCTGGGTCCGCAACAACTGGCGCAACGCCGCCAAGGACCCGGTGGCGAACATGGAGCTGTGGCAGCGCCTGCTGGCCGCGGCCAAGCCGCATCAGGTCGAGTGGAAATGGGTGCGCGGCCATGCCGGCGACCCGATGAACGAAAGGGCCGACCGGCTGGCGACGGAGGCCCGGCGGACCCTGGGGTGAGCGGCCCTTGCCGCTGCCCCGCCCGGATGCGAATGTCCGCCCGTCTCAGCACGAACCCGGATGCATCCGCGCGGCGCTGCCGCACCGGGGAACCATGAGGTCGAGTTATGGCGAAGATCAAGGTGAAGACCCCCGTCGTCGAAATGGACGGCGACGAGATGACCCGCATCATCTGGGGGTTCATCAAGGAGAAGCTGATCCTTCCCTACCTCGACATCGACCTGAAGTACTATGATCTGGGCATCGAATACCGGGACCAGACCGATGACCAGGTGACGGTGGACGCGGCCAACGCGACGAAGCAGTACGGCGTGGGCGTCAAGTGCGCGACCATCACCCCGGACGAGGCGCGGGTGAAGGAGTTCGGCCTGAAGAAGATGTGGCGGAGCCCGAACGGCACCATCCGCAACATCCTGGACGGCACCATCTTCCGCGAGCCGATCATCTGCAGCAACGTGCCGCGCCTGGTGCCGCACTGGTCGAAGCCGATCGTGGTCGGCCGCCATGCCTATGGCGACATCTACCGCGCCGCCGAGACCAAGATCCCCGGCGCCGGCAAAGCGACGCTGACCTGGACGCCGGCCGGCGGCGGCGATCCCATCACCCTCGAGGTCACCAACTTCCCCGATGGCGGCGGCGTGCTGATGGGCATGCACAACACCCGCAAGAGCATCGAGGGCTTCGCCCGCGCGTCCTTCAACTACGGCCTGGCGCGCGGCTATTCGGTGTACTTCTCGCACAAGAACACGATCCTCAAGGCCTATGACGGCGAGTTCAAGGACATCTTCCGCCGCATCTACGACGAGGAGTTCGCCAGCAAGTTCAAGGCGGCCGGCCTGACCTACGAGGACCGGCTGATCGACGACATGGTCGCCACGGCCCTGAAGTGGGAAGGCGGCTATGTCTGGGCCTGCAAGAACTACGACGGCGACGTGCAGTCCGACATCGTGGCGCAGGGCTTCGGATCGCTCGGCCTGATGACCTCCGTCCTGCTCTCCCCCGATGGAAACACGGTGGAGTCCGAGGCGGCGCATGGCACGGTCACGCGCCACTACCGCGAGCACCAGAAGGGCCGGGAGACGAGCACCAACCCGATCGCCTCGATCTTCGCCTGGACCCGCGGCCTGCAGTACCGCGGCAAGTTCGACGGCACGCCGGACGTCACCGCCTTCGCCGAGATGCTGGAGAAGGTCTGCGTCCAGACGGTCGAGAGCGGCCAGATGACCAAGGACCTGGCGATCCTGATCGGCAAGGACCAGCCCTACCTCAACACCCAGGCCTTCCTGGCGAAGATCGACGAGAACATGCAGAAGGCGATGGCCAAGGCCTGAGCCCCGCGCGGCGCCGGAACGGGGGGGCGGGTCCGCGAGGGCCCGCCCCCTTTCGCGTTCGATGCCGTCCGGCAGGCAGGCCGGCCGATGCGGCCCTGGCATCGGGCGCGCCGCCGCCGCACACCCTTGGGCGTGACGGCGCCAGCGGCACCGCCATGCCGACATCAGTACCCGGCCGACAGCGTCCGCCGCACCGCCCGCTGCCAGCCGGCATAGGCCGAAGCCCGCTCGGCCTCGGCCATCGCGGGCGCGAAGCGCCGTTCCAGCCGCCAGGCCGCGGCGAATTCCTCCGGCGGCGGACAGAGCCCGGCCCGCAGCCCGGCCAGGTAGGCGGCGCCCAACGCCGTCGTCTCCCGCACCACCGGCCGATCCACCGGCGCGCCCAGGATGTCGGCCAGGAACTGCATCGCCCAGTCGGAGGCGACCATGCCGCCATCCACGCGCAGGACGCTGTCGCCGCCGGCCGCCCCGGCAACCCCGTCGATGTCGGCCTGCATGGCCTCCAGCAGGTCGCGGGTCTGGTAGCCCACGCTCTCCAGCGCCGCCCGGGCGAAGTCGGCCGGGCCGGTGCCACGGGTCAGGCCATGGATGGCCCCGCGCGCCTCCGCGTCCCAATGCGGCACGCCCAGGCCGACGAAGGCCGGCACCAGGTAGCACCGCATGGCCGGGTCGGCCTGCGCCGCCAGCCGCCCGCTCTCGGCGGCATCCTTGATGACGCCGAGGCCGTCCCGCAGCCACTGCACCGCGGCGCCGGCGACGAAGATCGCGCCTTCCAGCGCATAGGTACGCCTGCCCGCAAGCTGGTAGGCGATGGTGGTCAGCAGCCGGTGGCGGGAGGCGACCGGCGCGTCGCCGGTGTTCAGCAGGGCGAAGCAGCCGGTGCCATAGGTGGATTTCAGCATGCCGGGCCGGAAGCAGGCTTGGCCGACCGTGGCCGCCTGCTGGTCCCCGGCGATGCCCAGCACCGGGATGGCGGCGCCCAGCAGCGCCGGGTCCGTCGTGCCGAAATCGGCGGCGCAGTCGCGCACCTCCGGCAGCATGCTCATGGGCACGCGGTGCAGGGCACACATGCCCGCGTCCCAGCGCCCGGCCCGGATGTCGAACAGCATGGTGCGGGCGGCGTTGGTCGCATCCGTCGCATGCACCCGCCCGCCGGTCAGGCGCCAGAGCAGGAAGCTGTCCACCGTGCCGAAGGCGAGGTCGCCGCGCTCCGCCGCCGCCCGCGCGCCTGCGACGTTGTCGAGCAGCCAGGTCACCTTGGTGGCGGAGAAATACGGGTCGATCAGCAGGCCGGTGGCGGCGGCGACCGCCTCGGCATGCCCGGCCTCCCGCAGCGCGGCGCAGGCCGACGCCGTGCGACGGTCCTGCCAGACGATGGCGCGGTGGATCGGCTTGCCCGTGCGGCGGTCCCAGACCAGCGTCGTCTCCCGCTGGTTGGCGATGCCGATGCCGGCGATGTCCTCCGGCCGCAGGCCGGCCTTGCCGATCGCCTCCCGCATCACGGCCAGCGACGTGTCCCAGAGGTCCTCCGGCGCATGCTCCACCCAGCCACTGGCCGGGTAGTGCTGCTGGAATTCCTGCTGCGCCACGGCGACCGGGGCGAGGTCCGGCGCGCGGAACAGGATGGCGCGGGTGGAGGTGGTGCCCTGGTCGAGGGCGAGGATATGGCCGGCCGGCATGCAGCGCGTCTCCCAGTCCACATGGGGGGGCACGGCCCGGGAGCGGCGCGGCCGGTCGGCCGTCGCCGCCGGCCATCCCCGGCCGTGGCGGACCGGCCCGATCCGTCCCTCCCCGACAGGCCGCCTGGCCCCGTTCAGGCCGCTATCCAGCGCCAGCGCGGGGCGCTTGCCAAGGCCGGGGCTGCGCGCGCCGGTCGTTCGGGACAGAATGCCGGCGCCGGCCAGGACCGGCGACAAGACCCAAGGGAGAGAACGCCATGATCCCCAGCCGACGCCAGGCGCTGCTCGGCGCCGCCACCGCCGCGCTGCTGCTGCCCGGCCTCGCCGCCGCGCAGGGCGGCAGCCAGGGCAACGACCAGGCGCAGGTCGCCCAGGCGGTGGAGGCGCTGACGAAGGCGATGCTGGCGGTGGACGCTGCGCAGCTTCGGGCGCTGACGCATCCGCGGCTCAGCTACGGGCATTCCGCCGGCCGCATCGAGACCCAGGCGCAATTCATCGCCTATCTGGAAGGCCGGCAATCGGCCTTCCGCACGATCCAGCTTTCCGAGCAGACGGTCGAGATCGTCTCCGACGAGGCCATCGTCCGGCACCTGTTCACCGGGGAGACGGTGGACCCGGCGGGCAAGGCGACGCCGGTGCGGATCGGCGTGCTGCAGATCTGGACCAAGGATGGCGGGCCGTGGCGGCTGCTCGCCCGCCAGGCCTACCGGCTCTAGCGGCAGGGCGGCCAGGGAGGCCGGCCAAGGGCAGGCCGGCGGCCTGCCGCACGGGCCATGCCGGCCAGCATGCGGGCTGGCCGGCATGGCCGTGGCGTCCGCCGCGCGGCCGCCACGCCAGCCCCGCCGGCGATGACGCGTGCAGACGCCAGGACGCCTGCCCGCCGGTATCAGCCCTTCGCGGCCTTCCGCTTCGCTTTCTTCATGCCGGCGAGCGCGGCTTCCTTCAGCGACGGGCTGGCCTTGAAGCGGACCGTGGCGCCGGCCTTCACCGCGACCTTCTCCCCGGTGCGGGGGTTCATGGCGGTCCGCTTCGGCGTCTCCCGCACGCTGAAGGACCCGAATTCGGGCAGGGTGAAGCGACCGGTGCTGATGATCTCCGCCTTGATGGCGGCGATGATCTCGCCGGCCAGCCGGCCAGCGGTGATCGCCGGCATATCGGCCGATTTCACGATGACGTCGGTGAGGAACTTCTTCGACATGCAGTGGACTCCTTCCGGGCGGCAACGTCATAGCCGAGAGATGTGTGCCCGTCAGGAGTCTCGTTGCATCGGATGCGCCGGAAGGGCCCGGGAACCGGGCCGGCAGGCGTCGACTCGCGCAAATTGCTGCACCCGGGCCACATCCCGGCCCGCGCCAGGGTGACCGCGGACCGGGCGGACGGCCCGCGATGCCCCCGGCGCCGCCGCGACTCGGGCCATGGCCGGCTGGCGACGGCCGGCGTTGAGGCCCCGCCGCCAGCCCCCGCGGCCAGCAAGGATTCCCGCATGAAGCATGATGCCGCGCCCCTCGATGCCATGCCCATGGATGCCATGCCGCTGGGGGCCGCGCCTCCGGGGGCCGCGCCGGAGCCGCCGCGCGAGGCCGGGGCGCGGCGCGCGCGCATCGCCTTCGCCATCGTGCTGGCCCTGCTCGGCCTCTGGACCCTGCACGGCTTCCTGCCGGCACTGGTCTGGGGCGCGATCCTCGCCATCGCGCTCTGGCCCTTCTATCGGCGGGTCCGGCGGCGCTGGCCGCCGCGCGGCCATGACATCCTCTGGCCGTCCGTCTTCACCGCCGGCGTCGCGCTGCTCTTCCTGCTGCCGCTCGGCCTGCTCCTGCTCCAGGCGGGGAAGGAGGCCGGGTCGCTGCTGCGCTGGGCGCAGGAGGCGCAGCGGAACGGCATGCCCGCGCCGCCCTGGCTGGCCACCCTGCCCTTCGGCGCCGCCCAGGTCAGCGCCTGGTGGCAGGACAACCTCGCCGATCCGGGCGCGACGGCGGAGCTTCTCGGCCGCCTGAACCAGGCGGAACTGCTCGGCCTCGGCCGGCAGCTGGGCGCCAACCTGCTGCACCGCGCGGTGCTGTTCGGCTTCGCCATCCTGACGCTGTTCTTCCTGTTCCGCGACGGGGAGGCGCTGGCGGCGCAGGTGCTGCGCGGCAGCGCCCGGGCGCTCGGCCCTTCGGGGGAGCGGGTGCTGCGGCAGATGGTCGCCTCGGTCCATGGCACGGTGGACGGGCTGGTGCTGGTCGGGCTGGGCGTCGGCGTGCTGCTGGGGATCGCCTATGCGGTGGCGGGCGTGCCGCACCCGACGCTGCTGGGCGCGCTGACCGCGCTGGCCGCCATGATCCCCTTCGGCGCGCCGGTCGTCTTCGGCGCGGCCGGGCTGGTGCTGCTGGCGCAGGGCGCCACGCTGGCGGCGGCCGGCGTGGTCGGCTTCGGCATGCTGGTGGTCTTCGTCGCCGACCATGCGGTGCGGCCGGCGCTGATCGGCGGCGCCACCCGCCTGCCCTTCCTGCTGGTACTGCTGGGGATCCTCGGCGGTGTCGAGGTCTGGGGGCTGCTCGGCCTCTTCCTCGGCCCGGCGATCATGGCCGCGCTGACGCTGCTCTGGCAGGAATGGACCGCGGCCTGACGCGGCAGGCGCGCCGTTCCTTCGGGTGGACGCCGCAGCCTAGCGCGGCTTCCGTTTGCCAGGGCTCACGGCAACCGGACTCGCCTTGTGATTCCGCGAGCCTCTTCACCCGATCAGGTAAGTCCACCTGATCGGGATCTGGTCTAGCGCGAACGGGTTTGCGCCCAGGCCTCCGCCATGCGCGCCAGGGGGTCGGCCGGCGCCGGCCGCGCCGCGGCCACGGCCACACCCTCCGGCAGGTCGCCCCAGGCGCGCACCGGACCGCTGTCCAGATGGACGAAATTGCGCCGGCCATAGATGCCGACGCCGCCGCGGCCGAGCTTGAGCGCCTGCTCGCCGAAGCCGGCCAGCCGCTCGGCCGGCAGCAGCACGTCCAGCGCGCCGGCACGCAGATGCTGGCTGTCGCCCGCGCCATGCACCAGGCGGTTGGTCTGCGGCGTGCGGTAGCCGGAGAGGATGGCCAGTTCCCCACCCAGGCCACTGCGCCGGGCAACCTCCCACAGCACCTCGATCGCCAGCGGGTCGAAGGGCATCACCTCGCCGCTGCGGGTATCGGCCAGCACGTCGGACAGTTCAGCCATCGCCCCGGGGTCGGGGCTGCGCCCGTCATGCCAGGATCCTGCGAAGCGCGCGCCGGTGGCGGCGTGGTGCAGCGCGATGCGTCGGGGCGCCGGCGACGCGGTTCGCCGCGGCGCGCCGGCCGCGAGGCCGGGCAGGAGGAGAAGCGCGGCAGGCGCCGCGTGCAGCAGGGACCGGCGATGCATCTCCGGTCTGGTACGCAGCGCAGGCCTGTCGGAAAACCCGTTGACGGCCGGATCGCACGGACCCGTGTCCACCCGGGCGCAGCCTGATGCCTTCGTGAAACGCTGCCTCAACGCATGGTCGAGCAGCCCTCATCGCCGCGCACGCGCAACGGCATGGCTGCGGCGCCGGTCGGCGTGATGCTGCGCGCCGCGCGTCGCGGCATCACGCCGGATCACGATGTCGGCTGCGCCCGGGCCAGCCCGTCGCGCCGGCGCATGGCGTCGCCGCCCGAGCGGTCCATCGATGCGGCGGCAGATGCGCGCCGGTCGCCGGCCATCATCGGCCGCGCCGGCAGCCTAGCCATCATGCGGCGCGCCGCCGGCCACGCGCGGGGCACGGCGATGCCATCGCATGCCGCAAGCCGGCAGGCCATGCCGTCGACGCCTTCGCCGCATGCACGCCATCCCGCGCGGCCTGGGCATGCCTCAGCCTCCGCGGCCACCCTGGCGACGCTGCACCCGCTGCCCGCGCATGCCACCGCCCGATCCGCGCCGCCTCGACCGGCCTGCCGACCGAAGCACGAAGTGTCGCGCGGCCGATCCCGGGCGGACCGTGCATGGTCGGGCGCATCCGCCGCATTCGGCAGCCGTTGGCGCCGCCGGCGGACAGCGACGTCCCCGTCGCCCTTCTCCCCATGGCCAGGCATCGCGCCTGACCCGTCCCGCGCCGCGGGTGCATGGACGCTCGCCGTCCTGCCCATGGACGATCCGCCGCCGGGTCCGCCAGGGCATGGCCGTCGTCGGAACCGTGCCGAAGCGGCCGGGTTGATGCGGGGCTTCCAGTCCGCAGGCCCCGACGCATCATGTCGACCGACACCATCCAGGACGCCCGCGCGGCCGCGAAAGCCGCAGCCCTCCGCCATGTCTCGGACGAGGCGCCCGGCATCGGCCGCCGCAGGATGGGCCGGCATTTCTCCTACCGCCTGCCGAAGGGCGGGCCGGTGAAGGACCCCACCACGCTCCGGCGCATCAAGGCGCTGGCCATTCCGCCCGCCTGGACCCAGGTGTGGATCTGCCCGCAGGACAACGGCCACATCCAGGCCACGGGCCGTGACGAGAAGGGCCGCAAGCAGTACCGCTACCACCCGCGCTGGCGGGAAACGCGGGATGCCGCGAAATTCGGCCATATGGTCGAATTCGCCCGCGCGCTGCCGCGCATCCGCGCCCAGGTGGAAGCGCATATGCGGCTGCCGGGCCTGCCGCGGCAAAAGGTGCTTGCCACCGTCGTCCGGCTGCTGGAGACGACGCTGATCCGCGTGGGCAACGACGACTACGCGAAGCAGAACGGCAGCTACGGCCTGACGACGCTGCGCAACCGCCATGTCAGCGTCGAGGGATCGAAGCTTCGCTTCCGCTTCAAGGGCAAGAGCGGGAAGGACTGGCAGCTGCAGGTCACCGACCGGCGTGTCGCGCGCATCCTGCGGGAATGCCAGGACCTGCCGGGGCAGGAGCTGTTCCAGTATGTCGATGAGGACGGGGAGCTGCGGTCGATCGATTCCAGCGACGTCAACGACTATCTCCGCGACATCGCGGGGGAGGATGTGACGGCGAAGGATTTCCGCACCTGGGCCGGCACGGTGCTGGCGGCGCTGGCGCTGCACGAGTTCGAGCGGTTCGACACCCAGGCCGCGGCCAAGCGCAACGTGAAGCGGGCGATCGAGCAGGTCTCGGCACGGCTGGGCAACACGCCGACCATCTGCCGCAAATGCTATGTCCATCCCGGCGTGCTCGACCTCTACATGGATGGCGGCCTGGCACTGCAGGTGAAGGCGGAAGCCGAGGCCGAGCTGACGGACGCCGCCGCCGGGCTGAAGCCGGAGGAAGCCGCGGTGCTCGGCCTGCTGATCGGGCGGCTGGCGCGGGACGGGTTGCCGGCGAAGAAGGCGGTGGTGCGCGCGGCGCCGAAGGCCCTGCAGGGCGCGGGTGCGCCGGCCTGATGCGGTCCGCCGGCCGCGCACGCACCGCCCCCGCCCCGATACAGCAGCCAGGCCGCGCCGCGGCATGCCCCCCGGCACGGCGTCGCTCCCATGCCGCCTGCCGCGTGCGCGCCCTGGCATCGGCGGCGGGCACCGAACGGCGCGGGGCCCGGCTGGCCGCCCGGCATCGCGGTGCCGGCACGGCGTCCGGCGATGGCCGCCTCGACGCCGTCGAAGACTCGCGCGAGGCCCCGGCCCTGGTGTCCTGCCCGCGAAATTCGCAGCCACCGGCTGCGAAGGCAGCGGATCAGCAGGCCACTGCAAACAAGGGCGAGTGGTCCGAACCGAAGGGCGCCGCCAGTGGCGGCGGACTTCGGATTCGGGACACTAGGACGCCGCCAGCATCCGCCGCGCCAGGGCCTCGCCGATCATCACGCAGGTGAAGTGCAGGTTGGCACGGCAGTCGCTCGGCATGATGGAGGCATCGGCCACCCGCAGCCCCTCCACCCCGCGCACCACGAGGTCCGGATCCACCACGCCGCGCGGGTCCTCATGGGCGGTCATGCGGCAGGTGCCGGCGGCGTGCTGGATGTCGCTGGCTTCCTGCAGCATCAGCGCGTCCAGCTCGGCATCCGGCAGGGCCGCCGCCTGCGGCATGGGCAGGCCGCTGTCGCCGAAGGCGATAGTCTCGGCGATGCCGGCGATCTCCGGCCGCGCGCAGAGCGCGGCCAGCCGCCGCACGCCGTCCCGCATCCGCAGGCGGTCGCGCGGATCGTCCAGCATGTTCTCCTCGACCACCGGATTCGCCTGCGGGTCGGCGGAGACCAGCCGCAGCTCGCCGCGCGAGAAGGCGTCGTAGAGCGCGACGCCGATGGCGCCGGACGGCGCCGGACGGGCGCCACCGAGGCCGCGATGGTTGTAGGCGATCAGGATCATGTCCCGCTCGCCGCCGCCGCCCAGGCCGCTGGAATACGTCACGCAGCAATTGGTGTGGCGGGCATCCGGGTCGGTGGCGGCATGGGCCGGCGTCAGCGCCATCGTGGCGCGCAGGATGGGATGGTCCATGAAGTGCCGCCCCACCGCTGGATTGTCGTGCAGCACGGGAATGCCCAGCGCCCGCAGCGCCGCCGCCGCCCCGATGCCGGACCGCATCAGGATCGCCGGGCTGTGGATGGCGCCGGCGCAGAGCACGACCTGCCGCGCCGGGATCACCTGCCAGTCCTCCGCACCCTCGAACCGCACCCGCACGCCGGTCGCGCGGCGGCCGTCGAACACCACGCGGTCCACCAGCGCGCCGCCGCGGATCTCGAGGTTGGGCCGGCCGCGCACCGGCTCCAGGTAGCCGTCATTCGTCGTCACGCGCTTGCCGTCGCGGCTGTTGATCGGGTTGCAGGACACGCCCTCGCCCTCCGGCGCGTTCAGGTCCGCCTTCCAGGGGTGGCCTGCGGCCAGCGCGGCATCGCGCAGCGCCAGGTCCACCGCCCCCCAGGCGGCGACGGGCGCGCGGTACACCGGCAGCGGCCCGCCACGGCGCATGCCGGGCTCGATGCCCGTATCGGCATCGTCCTCGATCGCGTCGAAGATCGGCAGCACGTCGCGGGCCGACCAGCCCTCGCAGCCTGCCTCGGCCCAGGCATCGAAGGCGGCGGGCACGCCGCGGATGGCGATCTGCGCATTCACCGCCGAGGAGCCGCCGAGCGCCCGGCCTCGCCAGTAGAATTTCGGCGCCTGCGCCCGGGTGCGGCGCGTCATCAGCCCGGGCCATTGCCAGGCGGCTTGGTGCGCCGGGTCATGCATGAAGGGGATGATGTTGGCACTGCGCAGCGCCGGCGGCGCCTCGGCGCTGCGCCAGTCGCGGCCGGCTTCCAGCAGCAGCACGCGCCGCCGCGGATCCTCGGACAGGCGGGCGGCCAGCGGCGCGCCGGCCGAACCGGCGCCGACCACGATCACGTCATGCATGCGGGCAGTCCCTCTCACCTAGCGGGGAGCTTACCCGCCGGGCGGGCCGGGCAAAGCCCCGGCCCGCCCGCGCCGCGCGCTCAGCCGGCCGGCGTCAGCACATGGATGACGCGGCTCTCGATCATCTCCCGCGTCTTCGCGGCATAGGCGGCCATGTGCGGCGCCGCGCCATGCGCCTTCAGGTGGTCCATGCTCTCCCACTTCTCGATCACCACGAAGGTGTCGGGACCGAAGGGCGTCTGGATCTTGCCCGCCCCCTCGGCATCCACCGCCGGGCCGTATTCGATGCAGCCCGCCTCGGCGTGCACGGCGGGCATGTTGGCGCGGAAATGGCCCAGGATCTCCTCCCGCTTGCCGGGCTTGGCGGTGATGATGGCGAGCACATGGATCATGGCCTGGCGTTCCTCCTGCTTGGCGGCCGCAGGCTAGGCCGCACCGCCGGCCCTGCCAATCATCCCGCCTCGCCGAAGCGGCCGGCGATGCGCGCCTCCAGCGCGCGATAGCCCTCGGTCAGCGGGCGGCGATTCTCGAAGGCATCCAGCGGCGCCTCCAGCAGGTGGCCGCTCATCGGGTCCTTGACCTCGCCGTCCTTCAGGAAGGCGCGGCGGAACAGCCGCGGCGCGGCGCCGACATAGGGGCGAAAGCAGACGCGGTGCGGCCCGGGCCTGCCCTGCCGGCGTGCCACGCTGGGCGGCACCCAGCCCGCCTCCGGCAGGGTGATGCTGTCGGCATGCAGCGCCAGCGCCTTGCTCTTCAGGTAGGGCTCGATGAACTGCACCTCGTCGACCCCCGCCGCCACGATGTGCCGCGCGCAATTGTGGCAGGGGAAGGTCGTCACGAAGAGCCGTCCGCCGATGGTCGAGACGCCGCGCCGCGCCGCCGAGATCAGCGCATCCATCTCGGCATGGACGGACCGACTGAACTCGACCAGATGGCCGAGGCGGGAGCGGCGGAGGCGGCGGGACAGGTCGGCGCGGCGGGCGGGATCGCCGACATCCACGCCCTGCTCCTCCAGCAGGTCCAGCACATGGTCCACCAGCCGGTTGCGCTCGTCGGTGTTGCGGCAGAAGCCGCCCAGCGCATGGCAGCGGCCGCGCTCCACCTCCGCCGGGTCGTCCGTGCCCTCCCCGTACAGGCCGCCGCCGGCCCGCGGCACCTCGTTGCAGCCGGTGGAGAGAAGCTGCCCGTCCTGGCCGACCAGCACGGCGCCGACCTGGCGCGACAGGCACGCGCTGCCCAGCCGCGCGGCATAGGCGTGGTACATCGCCTGCTCCGCCCCGGTCGGGCGCAGCATCGGCCGGTCGGCGCGCACCAGCGAGAGGAAGCGGGCGAGGTCGGCGGTGACCGGCCAGGCATCCAGCACCTCGTCCTCCACCGCCGTGTCCGGCAGCGCGGCGGAGCTGTCCAGGTAGAAATCGGCGTAGCGGAAGGTGTCGGCGACGCGCTGCCCGTGCTCCCGCCCGCCATCCTCGTCACGGCCCATGAAGTCCTGCACCGCGCGCGCCGCCGCCGGATCCGCCGGCGCGAAGCCGTATTTGCGCATCAGCCGGGCATGCCGCGTGCCCTCGTCGCAGACCACGCCCAGCAGCCAGAAGGCCTCGCCATAGACCGAGCGGAGCAGCTGCACCTCGGCCGGATGGCGCAGCGCGTCGCACACCGCGACCACCGGGCCGCCGGCGGCCCGCGCCGCATGGATCGCGCCGATCATGCCGGCGGCGACGAAGGCGTTGTCGTTTTCCTGGCGCAGCCGGCTGCCGATTTCCTGCAGCGCGCGGAAGCGGCGGATCGGCGGTTCCGATTCCGCCGCCGCCCAGGCCAGCGGCGCGGCGCGCTGCAGAACGTCCCGCGCGCGGATGGCGACCGATTCGCAACCCGACCGCGACAGCAGCCGTCGCAGCACTCTCCCGACGGAGGATGCGCCGGCCCCGACCGCGCCGACCAGCCCGATCACCATGTCGGGACTCTGCGCCGCACGGGCCATGGCTAGCGCGTCCACCCGTGCGATCGTGCCCCCCGGCCCTGCCATGTCCGACCCCTGCGACCCTGCGGGATGCTGATATTTTCCTGGATCCGCCGCCATCTCGGCCGGGCCATTGCGAAGCATCATGCCCTCACATGGAACATCCGTTCGTTCTTCCCACCAACCGGTTAGCGTTCTAAATGATGCGCGAAGGCGGGGCATCTTTGGCGCCTCTCGACCGCGTGATATGGCCCGCCAGGACCCCGATCCCCGGGGTTCGTTGAGTCTGCTTCTCGAACGGTAAGCCCCGCACGAATGTCAGCCAGCATCATTGGAAAGAACGGCCCGGCAATCCCGCCCAGCAATCCGCGCAGCTACGAGGTGAAGGTCCAGCGCCAGCCCCTGCCGCCGCGCCGGTGGCATTGGCTGATCGTCGAGGAGGCGACGCAGGTCGTGGTGCAGCAGAGCCGCGAGACCTTCCCCAGCGCCCAGGAAGCCTGGGCCGGGGGCCGCAAGCGCCTCGGCAAGCCGGCCTGACCGCAGGGCCTGGTCCCCGGCGCCGCCGGGGAATGCCGGCCGTACCGGGCCGGCCGCCACCGGGCGGTGCCCGCCCGGCCGGGCCTCGTCCCGCCGGGCGCCGCCCCCTGCCCCACGCTGCCGTTTCCGGGGCCGCTGCCGGCGGGGCCCGGGTTCCGGGTGGGCGCCGCGCCGCCCGCATCCCCGCCCCAGGAAAAGCCCTTCTCCCCTCGGCGGCCGGGATCGCCGTCGCCGCAAGGCCCCCGGCGCCGCGCGCCGAGGCCAGCACCCGGACCGCCCCCAAAGGACCCCTGCGCAGGCCCGTGGCGCCCCCCGCCCCGCTGCGCCCGTCGTCCCGGCCCCGGACGTCACCATCCCCTGTCCACCCCATGGCTCGCCCGGCGTTGACCCCCACCGCCACGCGGGGGAGGGTCTGCCCAGCATGGCGGGAGGGCAGGATATGGAGCTTCGGGGCATCGCGGCGCTGGTCACCGGCGGCGGCTCCGGCCTCGGCGCCGCGACGGCCGAGGCCCTGGCGGCAGCCGGCGCGAAGGTCGTCGTCCTCGACCTGAAGGCCGAGGCGGCGGAGGCCGTCGCCGCCCGCATCGGCGGCGCCGCGGCGGCCGGCGACGTCGCCGACCCGGCAGCGGTCGAGGCGGCGCTCGACCGCGCCGCTGCCCTCGGGCCGTTGCGGCTGGCGGTGTCCTGCGCCGGCATCGCCCCGCCAGCCCGGGTGGTGGGGCGCGACGGGCCGCACGACCTGGCGCTGTTCGAACGGGTGATCCGGGTGAACCTGATCGGCACCTTCAACGTCCTGCGCCTGGCGGCGGCGCGGATGCAGGCGACCGAGCCGGACGGGCCGGATGGCGAGCGCGGGCTGATCGTGAACACCGCCTCCATCGCCGCCTATGAGGGGCAGTTCGGTCAATGCGCCTATGCCGCCAGCAAGGCCGGCGTGGTGGGCCTGGCCCTGCCGGCCGCCCGCGAACTGGCCCGGAGCGGCATCCGGGTGATGACCATCGCGCCCGGCCTGATGGAGACGCCGATGCTGGCCGGCCTGCCCGACCCGGCACGGGAGGCGCTGGTGAAGCTGCCGCTCTTCCCCCGCCGGCTGGGTGCCGGGGAGGATTTCGCCCGGCTGGTGCTGGCGATCGCCGGCAACCCGATGCTGAACGGCGAGACCATCCGGCTCGACGCCGCGCTGCGCCTCCCGCCGCAATAGTGGCGGGCGCCGCCATGGGCCCGGCCGGCACCGGGCCATCCCGGGCGGCGCCGCAAGGCGTTGCCGGGCATGGCCGGCCGCCCGGACCGCCATGCCGGGCGCCGGTGCGGAGCACGACGCCCGGCTGGACCCGCCCCTGATGCTTGCCGGCCTCGGCGCCGCGTTGGCGGCCACCACCGCCGCCCAGGCCCTGGCGACGCTGACGGTCTTCGTCCTGCCGGTCCTCGCCCCGCTCGCCGCCCGCGACCTCGGCGCCGCGCCGCACTGGGTCGGCTGGCAGGTCGCCATCGTCTATTGCGCCGCCAGCGCCACCTCCTTCCTCTCGGCCGGGGCGCTGCGGCGCTGGGGCTCGGCCCGCTGCACCCAGGCGGCGCTGGCCGCCGCCGGCCTCGCCTGCCTGCTGCTCCTGCTCTTCGGCCTCGTCGGCGCGGCGCTCGGCGCCGTACTCATCGGCCTCGGCTACGGGCTGACCAACCCGGCCGCCACCGAGGTCCTGGCCCGCCTCGCCCCGCCCCGCCGCCGCGCAATGATCTTCGCCATCAAGCAGACCGGCGTGCCGATCGGCGGGACGCTGGCGGGCCTGTTGCTGCCCTCCCTGGCCGGGGCGCTAGGCTGGCGCGGCGCCATCCTCGCCCTCGCCCTGGTGCTGCTGCTGGCGGCGGCGGGCTTCGGCGTGTTCGACCGCCCCTGGGCGGCGGAGCGCGATCCGGGGGCGCGCCTGATCGCCGGGGCCGGCGGCGGCTGGCGGGCGCTGCGGGACCGGCCGGGGCTGCCCGGCCTCGCCGCGATCTCGGGCCTCTATTCCGGCTTCCAGCTGGCGCTGGGCACCTACACCGTGGCGATGCTGGTCGAGGAGTTCGGCTGGACGCCGGTGGCGGCCGGCCTCGCGGCCGCGACGACCCAGGCGGTGGGGGCGGCGGCGCGGCTGGGCTGGGGCGCCCTGGCCGACCGCTGGGGCGACGGGCCGCGGATCCTGGCGCTGATCGGCGGCATCACCGTGCTCGGCGGCCTGCTGGTGCCGCTCGCTCCCGCCTGGCCGGCCGGCGCCGTCATCCTGCTGTTCTGCCTGCTGGGCGGCAGCGCCGCCGGCTGGAACGGGGTGCTGATGGCGGAAGCCGCCCGGCTGGCCGCCCCCGGCAGGGCGGGCGAGGCAGCCGGGGCCGTGCTGGCGATCGCCTTCGCCGGGGTGGTTGTCGGCCCCTCGCTGCTCGGCGCCCTGGTAGCCGCCGCCGGGTCCTATGCCCTGGCCTTCGCCCTGCTCGCGGCCCTGCCGGCGCTGGGCGCCATGATCGCCTGGCGCGCATCGCGGCACCGAATGTAGCGTAAATTTGCGTACCGTTCATTTTCGAGCAAGCCCGGATGTGCGCTAGCGCACATCGCGCGCGGTCCCGTGATGGCATGGAGATCGGGCGAACAACCTGTGCGGCAGTATCGGGCCGCCCTGCGAACGGAGAGCGCGCATGGCTAAGGATACCCCGGCAGACCGGACCCCGTTGCGCCGGGCCCGCCGCGGCCCGCCGCCGCGCCTCTACGTCATTGCCAGGCAATCGCCAGTGCCGTGGCTGCGCATCCGGCGGCTGACCGAGGCCGACCGTCCTGCCCTGGCGGCGCATCTGGCCGGCCTCGAACCCCGGATCCGCGGGCGCGGGCCGGACCAGGGGACCATCGCCGAATGCTGCGCCGCGCTCGACTTCCGCGCGACCGTCCTGTTTGCCGCCATGGCCGGCAATGCGGCGATCGCCGTCGCATGCGGCGCAACGACACCGGGCGGCGAGACGGTGGTCACCGCGACCGAGGATGCCAGCTACCGCCAGCGCGGCCTGGCCGCGATGCTGGACCAGCAGGTGCGCGGCGCCGGCCCGGCCGGCGGCGGGGAAGCGGCGGCCAGCCTGCAGATGCTCATGCGCGCGCTTGGCGGCGCCGACGGCGGCTGGCAGGACAGCGCGGTCGCCGTCGCCTGACGGCGACCGCCGGCGGCCTCGCCCGCGACCGGCGCGGCAGGCCCGGGCCAGGCGGGCATGGCCGAGCGTCACGCGTCACCGTGCCGGGGTCCAGCGCCCTGGCCGCGCCTAGGCGGAGCCGAAGCGCCCCTCCCCTCTGCCCCGCCGGGGCATGCCGACCATCGGCCCCGCCCGGGCTGCAGGACCGGCCGGCAACTGGAGACCCCGAAACGGCCCCGGCCGGCCGTGGGCGCCCGGCGCGGCTGTCGCCCCGGGGCCGCCCCTCGGCGGTCGGGCGAGGCCGCCGGTCAGGCCAGGGGCGGCGAGGCTGCCACCACCACCCCGGCTGCCGACAGGGCGGTGATCTCCGCTGCGCCATAGCCGGCCTCCGCCAGCACCTCGGCATTGTGCTCGCCCATGCGGGGCGGCTGGCGGCGCAGCCGGACGCGGGCACGGTCGGCGCCGAATTCCAGCGGCAGGGCGGGCAGGCCGAAGCGGGCGCCGCCGCCCAGCGCCGAGATGGCGGTCTCGAGCAGCCCCTCCCCCGCCGCCAGATGCGGATCCTCGAACAAATCGGCCGGCTGGCCCACCGGCGCCCATGAGATGCCGGCCCCGTCGCACAAGCGCTCCACCTCCGCCTGCGGCCGGCCTCCGAGCGCCGCCTGCAGGGCGGGCAGCAGCCAGGACCGCTCCTGCGCCCGCTGCGCATTGGTGGCCAAGCGCGGGTCCGCGGCCAGCGAAGCCAGGCCGAAGGCCTGGGTGAAGCGCGCCCATTGCTGGTCGCTGGTCACGCCGATGAAGAGCGGCCCGTCGGCGGTCTGGAAAACGTCGTAGATGCCCCAGGCGCCGCGCCGGGCCGGCATGGGCGGCGGCGGCTCCCCGGTCGCGGCGAGGCCGGCCATGTGGCTGCCCATCAGGAAGACCGCGCTTTCGAAGAGCGAGGAGCAGACGCGCTGGCCCTGCCCGGTCGCGTCGCGTTCCCGCAGCGCCGCCAGCACCGCCGTCACGCCGAAGACCGCGCCGAGGATGTCGATGATCGAGGCGCCGGCGCGCAGCGGGCGGCCGGGCGGGCCGGTCATGTAGGCGAGGCCGGACTGGAACTGCACCACCTCGTCCAGCGCCGGGCGATGCTCGTAGGGCCCGGCGAGGAAGCCCTTCAGCGCCAGGTAGACCAGGCGCGGGTTCACCGCCCGCAGCTGCTCCCAGCCGCAGCCCAGGCGTTCCATGGTGCCCGGGCCGTAATTCTCCAGCACGATGTCGGCCTGCGCCGCCAGGCGATGCGCCGTCGCCCGCCCCTCCGGCCGCTTCAGGTCCAGGGCCAGGCTGCGCTTGTTGCGGTTGAAGGTGGCGAAGAAGCCGGAGGCGAAGCCGGGCAGCCGCCGCGTGTGGTCGCCATGCGGCGCCGGCTCGATCTTCACCACCTCGGCGCCCAGGTCGGCCAGGACGAGCCCGGCGCAGGGGCCCATGATGGTGTGGCTGAACTCCAGCACCCGCAGCCCTCGCAGCGGCTGCGGGCCGTCCCCCGGGCGGCCTGTGCCGCTCATGCGGCGCGCCGGCGGAAGGCGTCCAGGCTGCCGGCGCGCAGCAGCTCGGAAGGCAGCTGGTGGCCGACGATGCGCTCGGCCAGCCGCCCGACCTCGATCAGCGCGTCGAGATCGACGCCGGTGGCGATGCCCATCTCCTCGCAGAGCAGGACCAGCTCCTCGGTGCAGATATTGCCCGCGGCGCCCTTCTGGCCGGCGAAGGGGCAGCCGCCCAGCCCGCCCACGGTGGTATCGAATTTCGTCACGCCCAGGCGCAGCCCGGCATGGGCATTGGCCACCGCCAGGCCGCGCGTGTCGTGCAGGTGCAGGCCGATGCGCAGATGCGGCCAGCGCTCCCGCACCGCGCCGATGCCGCGCTCGATCCGGATCGGCGTCGCCCAGCCCATGGTGTCGGCGAGCGAGAGGTCGGTGATGGTGACGCCGGCCTCCTCGGCGATCGCCAGTCCGTCCGCGACCGTGCTGACCACCTGGGCGGGAGGGATATCGCCCTGGTAGTTGCAGCCGAAGGCGGCCATGACGCCGAGCCGCGTGACCGGCACCCCCGCCGCCAGATGCACCGCGGTCTGCTTCCGCATCGCCTCCAGGTTCTCGGCATGGCCGCGATTGAGGTTCTTGCGGGAGAAGGCGTCGGAGGCGGCGAGGGAGATGGAGCCGGTGATGCCCAGCCTGTCCTTGAAGGCCAGCGCGCGGTTCAGGCCGCTCTCGTTGAACCAGAGCGCGGCGTAGCGCACGCCGTCCTTCGGCGCGAAGCCGCCGCAGACCGCTTCGGCATCCGCCCAGCCCGGCACCAGGCGCGGATTGACGAAGGAGCAGACCTGGATGTGTTGCAGCCCGGTGCCCGACAGCGCATCCACCAGCGCGACCTTGTCCGCGGTTGGGATCGGCCCCGGCTCGATCTGGAAGCCCTCCCGCGGGCCTTCCTCATGAATCTCGACGGTCCTGGGCAGGTCGGACATGGGCGGCCCCTCCACGGCATTCGTGCCGGGCAGAGTGGCGCGGCGGCGGCGGCGGCGGAAGAGGCCGGCGCCACGCTTCCCGCCGATGCGCAGCCGGGACTATCCTGCCCGGGGGAGCATGCCGGCAGGGCCCGCAGGGGGAAGGCGATGCAGAAGCGACTCGCGGCGCGGCCCGCGCGGACCATCGGCGCGGCGGAGGCGGCCGGCCTCGTGCGGTCCGGCATGTGGCTCGAATATGGGGGCATCTTCAGCCAGCCGGACCTGTTCGATGCCGCCCTCGCCGCGCGCATCGGAGAGTTGCGGGATGTCGGCATCCGGTCCGCCCTGACGATGCGGCCACGCGCCTCGATCGAGGCGGACCCGGCCGGCGCGCATGTCCATCTCACCAGCCTGCATTTCGGCGGCTATGACCGGAAGCTCGGCGATGCCGGGCGCTGCCACTACATGCCGGTGAACCTGGGCGAGATCCCGGACTACTACCGCCGCTTCATCGACCCGGTCGACATCGTCGTCATCAAGGCCCGCCCGGCGGATGCGGACGGGATGATGAATTTCGGCCCGGCCAACCTCTACTACCGCGCCTTCATCGAGCGCGCGCGCTGCGTCGTGGTCGAGACCTCGGCGACCATCCCGCATGCGCATGGCGTCGACAACGGCGTGCATGTCAGCGAGGTGGACTACCTCATCGCCGGCGACGACGCGCCGGTGCCCACCCTGCCCAACCCGCCGCCGACCGAGGCGGACCAGGCGGTGGCGCGCCTGATCGCGGCCGAGATCGAGGACGGCGCCTGCCTGCAGATCGGCATCGGCGGCATGCCGAACGCGGTCTGCGCGCTGCTGGCGGATGCCAACGTCAAGGACCTCGGCATCCATACGGAGATGCTGCCGGACGGGCTGGCGGCGCTGTACCGGCGCGGGCTGATCAGCGGCGCGCGCAAGCGGCTGGATCCGGGCAAGGTGGTCTACACCTTCGCGGTCGGGTCGCAGGCGCTGTACGACACCATCGACGGCAACCCCGACCTGCTCTGCAACGCGCTCGACTACACCAACATGCCGCATGTCATCATGCAGAACCCGAAGGCGGTCGCCATCAACAGCACCACGCAGGTGGACCTGACCGGGCAGGCGGCGTCGGAGGCGGATGGGCCGCGGCACATCTCCGGCACCGGCGGGCAGGCGCAATTCGTCCGCGGCGCCTATGCCTCGGACGGTGGAAAGAGCTTCATCTGCCTGCCCTCCACCTACGACAAGCGGGGCCAGCGCCGCAGCCGCATCGTGCCGCAGCTCACCCCCGGGACCACGGTCACCACCACGCGGGCCGACATGATGTATGTCGTCACCGAATACGGGCTGGTGAACCTCAAGGGGAAGTCGGCGCCGGAGCGGGCGCGGCTGCTGATCGGGATCGCGCATCCCGAGTTCCGGGAGGAGCTGGAGCGGGCCGCGCATGGGATGGGGCTGCTGCCGCGCGGCATCGCGCCGGGCGGCCCGCCAAGCTGACAGGCCTCCGGAACGGGGCCAGGACGGCCGCGCCTGGCGCGGGGGGAGGAGCGGCGATGCGGTTCGGGGTCATGGCGGCGCTTTTGGCCGCGGGGGTGTGCGGCGCCGGCGCGGCCGGCGCGACCACCATCACCTACAGCATCGCGGGGCGGCTGACCGCGACCCTGGCGGCGCCGGCCGGCGGGACGGCGGCGCTGACCGACCTGCCCTTCGTCTGGCGGCTGCGCGGCGACACCGGGCAGGTCGCCACCGTGCAGGGGCCGCCGCCGGGGCCGGGCATCCCGGCGCTGGGCCAGTCCTTGCGCATCGGCGGGCTGGGCTATGCGGTGGATGCCACGCCGCCGCTGTTCTTCGCCTGGGTGACGGTGGACCCGCCCGGCCCGGCGCCGGCCTTCCATATCGGCGGCTTCTCCGACATGACGACCAGCCTGGGCCTCGCCTGGATCGCCGGCGGCGCCTCCCCGCTCATCGGCTATGGCGGCATCGGCGCGATCGGCCCGGTCCCGGTGCGGTTCGACAATGCCGGGCCGCTGGGCACCGACCGCGGCAGCCTGGCGATCACGGGCGCGAGCGGCCTGCTGTTCCGGGCGGTGCTGCCGGCCCCCGGCGGTCTGGCGGTGCTGCTGCCGGCGCTGCTCGGCCTCGGCATCCTCCGCCGGCGGGGCTGACCCGCCCGCCCCTTGCCGCCTCGCCCGGCCGCCGCCACAAGGCGGGCCGGTGAGGAGGAGACCGCCATGAGCGCCGCCGTGAAGACCCGGGACGAGGGCACGCTGCCCAGCCTCGCCATCGCCGGCAGCCGCGCCACCCTGCACCTGAACCGGCCGGCGGTGATGAACCGCGTGCAGCCCGAGGACATCGCCCGCATCCTCGCCCTGCTGGCCGAGGTGGAGGCGAACCCGGATGTGCGCGTGCTGGTCATCGCCAGCACCGGCAAGGCCTTCTCGGCCGGCGCGCATCTCGGCGACATGGCGCGGCAGGCGGAAGCGGGCGGGGTGAAGGACACCGGCGGCGCCGGGTTCGAGGACATGATCAACCGGATCGAGATGCTGCGCATCCCGACCATCGCCCGGCTGCATGGCGGCGTGTATGGCGGCAGCACGGACCTGGCGCTGGCCTGCGACTTCCGCGTCGGCGTGACGCCGGCGACCGTGATGTTCATGCCGGCCGCCCGCATCGGCGTGCACTATTACGAAAGCGGCCTCAGGCGCTATGTCTCCCGCCTCGGCTTCAACAACGCCAAGCGGCTGTTCATGCTGGCGGAGGAGCAGAGCAGCGAGGAGCTGCTGCGCATCGGCTACCTGACCGACCTGGTGGCGCCGGAGGCGCTGGACGCGCGCATAGACGCCATCGCGGCCCGCCTCGGCGAGCTGGCGCCGCTGGCGGTGCAGGGCGCCAAGCGGGCGATCAACGAGATCGGCCACCAGTCGCTGGACGTGGCGGCGCTGGAGGAGCGGATGCAGGCGGCCAAGGCCAGCGACGACCTGCGGGAAGGCCTGGCGGCCTTCAAGGAAAAGCGCAAGCCCGTGTTCCGCGGACGCTGAAGCGCGAGGTTTCCAAAGGCCCTTCGGCCTTTGGTTGGGGGAGGGTTCGGGAGGGGGCGAAGCCCTTTCCCGAGGAGGCCGGAATGGACGACGTGGACTGCGTAGTGGTCGGTGCGGGCGTGGTCGGCATCGCGGTCGCCCGCGCGCTCGCCCTGGCGGGGCGCGAGGTGATCGTGCTGGATGCCGCCGAGGGCATCGGGACCGAGACCTCCTCCCGCAACTCGGAGGTGATCCATGCCGGCATCTACTACCCCGCCGGCAGCCTGATGGCGCGCGCCTGCGTCGCCGGCAAGCACATGCTCTACGCCTATTGCCGGGAGCGCGGGATCCCGCACGCCAATTGCGGCAAGCTGATCGTGGCGACCGATGAGGCCGAGGCGGAGAAGCTGGACGGCATCAAGGCCCGCGCCGCGGCCAACGGCGTGCCGGACCTGCGCAAGCTGACGCGCGCCGAGGCCCTGGCGCTGGAGCCGGAGCTGCATTGCACGGCGGCGCTGCACTCGCCTTCCACCGGCATCCTGGACAGCCATGCCTTCATGCTGTCGCTGCAGGGCGATGCCGAGAATGCCGGCGCCACCTTCGTCTTCTTCGCCCCCGTCACCGGCGGCCGGGCAACCGAGGAGGGCGTGGTGATCGAGGTGGGCGGCGCCGAGCCGATGGCGCTGCGCTGCCGCACTTTGGTCAATGCCGCCGGGCTGCACGCGCCGAGGCTGGCGCGGGGGATCGAGGGCATGCCGAGCCAGCTCGTCCCCACCGCCTACTACGCCAAGGGCAATTACTTCACGCTGACCGGGCGCAACCCCTTCTCCCGCCTCATCTACCCCGTCCCGGTGCCAGGGGGCCTCGGGACGCACCTGACCATCGACCTCGGCGGCCAGGCACGGTTCGGGCCCGATGTGGAATGGGTGGAGACGCTGGACTACGAGGTGGACCCGCGCCGCGGGGATAGCTTCTACGCCGCGATCCGGCGCTACTGGCCGGGGCTGAAGGATGGGTCGCTGGCGCCGGGCTATTCCGGCATCCGGCCGAAGATCGTGCCGCCAGGCGCGCCGGGGCAGGACTTCACCATCCAGGGACCGCCGGTGCATGGCGTGCCGGGCCTGTTCCACCTGTTCGGGATCGAGAGCCCGGGCCTGACCGCCTCCCTCGCCCTGGCGGAGCTGGTCGCGCAGGACATCACGCTCGGCTGAGGGTTGGCTCGGCGGGTTGATGCAAAGCCTTCGTCAACCGCTGCAAATGCCTGAAAATCGGCCGTTCCTCCCTGACATTCGCCTCGCAGTTGTCATCGGACCGTGCGAGAACCGAAGGCGTGGCCGCGGCATTGAGCGGCGCCACCCGAGAAGGACTCGCCGCGTGCCCGACAGCCTCGACCTGCTGACCTACCTGGCCGGAGAACCCGGGCCGGGGGTGGCGAGCCCGCGGGTGGGAGACGCCGTGGAGCTGCGAGTGCTGAAGGGAGGGTTGGCGATCGAGGCCTTTTCCGCCGCCGGGGAGCGGCTGGGCCGGCTGCCGCCCGCAGAGCGGGACGCGCTGGCCGGCCTGATCGCCGGCGCCGGCACCAGCCTGCCGGGGCGGGTCACCGCCGTGCTGCCGCGGCCGCGCGGGCTCGGTGGCGGGCGCGTGCATATCAGCGTCGCGGCCGGCTAGAGCGGCTTCCGTTCGCCGTGCCTCACGGCAACCGCTCCAGTCTTTTGATTCTACGAGCATCTTCACCCGATCAGGCGATTTCACCTGGCCGGGATCCGCTCTAGGGACGGGTAGCGCCGGCGGCGGAGCGCGGCGTCGCCCGCGGCGACCGGATGTCGGGCACGCATTGCCTCCCCCCCCACACCGACGATCGACGCCGTCCCAGGCCCCGCCCATCGATGCCCAGCGCCGACAGGGTCCGGGCCTCGCTTCCGCCGGCCACCCGCGTCAGCCGCCGGGACGGGCACGGCGTCGGCCCGGCGATCGGCCGGCCCCACGGCAGGGTCTCGGCCCCCTGCCGCGGGCAACCCCCATGCCGGCCCGAGCGGCGAACCGGCCCGCTCGACCGGTTCCCGGGTCGCCCCAGGCAACGCGGGACCAGCGCCGGGGCGCTAGATCAAGAAGTGGGGCGTTCAGGCCCCCGGACGACCGGCATTGGGGAAGAACAGCTGCTCCCCTTCGATGCGGTAGGCGGCGATGGCCGCCTGGCCGGCAGGGCCCGCCAGCCAGGCGACGAAGCGCTCCGCCTCGGCCGCCTTCACATGCGGGTGCCGCGCCGGGCTGACGACCATGACGCCATACTGGTTGAACAGGCGCTGGTCGCCCTCGACCAGGATCCGCAGCGATTGCCGGTTGCGGAAGGCGAGCCAGGTGCCCCGGTCCGCCAGCAGATAGGCGTCCTGCGCCGCCGCCGTGTTCAGGGCGGGCCCCATGCCCTGCCCGACCTCCCGGTACCAGGCGCCGCGGCCGGCCGCCGGGTCCAGGCCCGCCTGCCGCCACAGCCGCAACTCGGCCGCATGGGTGCCGCTGCGGTCGCCGCGGGAGACGAAGGGCGCCTTCGCCGCGGCGATCCGGCGCAACGCCTCGGCCGTGTCCGTCAGGCCGGCGATGCCCGCCGGGTCGCCGGCCGGGCCGATGACGACGAAGTCGTTGTACATGATCGGCCGGCGCGGCCCGCCCCAGCCCTCCGCCACCCAGGCTTCCTCGGCGGCGCGGTCATGCACCAGCACCACATCGGCATCGCCGCGGCGGCCGACATCCAGCGCCTGCCCGGTCCCCAGCGCCACCACCCGCACGCCGATGCCGGTCGCCCGGGTGAAGGCCGGCAGCAGATGCGCGAACAGCCCGGACTGCTCCGTGCTGGTGGTGGAGGCGAGGGTGATGAAGCGGTCCTGCGCCGCCGCCGGCAGGGCGGGCAGCAGCAGCAGGGCGGCGATCAGGGCCCGGCGGAAGCGTCGCATGCGGCGCCAGATGCCGGCGCCGCCGCGCCGGGGCAATGCGGCCAAGGCTTGACGATGCCGCGGTTCCTGCCGGAGTTTGCCACCCGATGCCGGATGTCCTCACCCTGCGGGAGGCCGCGTCCTGGCTGCGGCTCTCGGAACGCTCGCTTTACGACCTGGCGCGGCAGCGCCGCGTCCCGGCGGCGCAGGTCGGCGGCAAGTGGCTCTTCCCGCGCGCGATGCTGGCCGGCTGGCTGGCGACGCAGGCGGCAACGCCCGGCCAGGGCCCGCGCGCGGCGCCGCCTGCCATCCTGGCCGGCAGCCACGACCCGCTGCTGGACTGGGCGGTCCGGCAATCGGGCTGCGGGCTGGCGCTGCTGGGTGGCGGCAGCCTGGAGGGGCTGGAGGCGCTGGCCCGGGGCGAGGCGATGGTCGCCGCCATGCACCTGATCGACCCCGACACCGGCGCCTTCAACGAACCCGCGGCGCGCGCCGGGCTGGCGGGCGGCGGCGCGGTGGGCATCGCCTGGGCGGTCAGGGACCAGGGGCTGATCCTGCCGCCCGGGAATCCGCTGGGCCTCGGCGCGATTGCCGACCTGGCGCGGCCCGGCCTCGCCGTCATCGGGCGGCAGCCGCGGGCCGGCAGCCACGCGCTGCTGCTGCATCTGCTGTCGGAGGCGGGGTTGCGGCTGGACCAGGTCGGCTTCCTGGCGGCACCGGCGATGGCCGAGGACGAGGTGGCGGCGGCGGTGGCGGAGGGCCGGGCGAGCGCCGGCTTCGGCATCCGGGCGGAGGCGGCCGCGCGCGGCCTGGCCTTCGTGCCGCTGCTGCGGGAGCGCTTCGACCTGGTGATGGACCGGCGCGACTACTTCGAGCCGCCGGTGCAGGCGCTGCTGGCCTTCGCCCGCGGCCCGGCCTTCGCCGCCCGGGCCGCGCGCATGGGCGGCTACGACATCACGGCGACCGGCGGCATCGCCTTCACCCTGTAGCCGGCGCGGACCGCGGCAGCGGCTGATCGGCCGGGGGCAGCCCGCCGTCCGGCGGGCAGGGATCGGCACCGGCTTGCGTGGTCGGGCGCAGGCGCGGGGCGGCGCCGGCCGGGGCTGGCCGCCGGGCCTACCACAGGGTCCGGACGGCGATGGCGATGCCGATCCAGAGCGCGGAGGACAGCAGGACGGCCAGCAGGATGCCGCGCGCCGGCCCCAACGTCGTTCCCGCCGCCTCCGTCTCCTCCGCGTCCCGGGATGTCCCAGGCATGCTGGCCCTCCGACTCGATGCCGCCGGCCCGGCTTCCGCTTCCTCCTTACGCCCGGCCCGCGCCGACATTCCAGGGCCGAGAAGAAAATAGTCCGGCGCAGATGGCGATGGCTGCCGTCGCGGTCGTCACCCCTGCGGTTTGTGCGGTGCCACAATCCGGCCGCAACCGCGTCTCATTCCGGCGCGGCCGATGCGGCAAAAGGACGCTGTCCGGAAGCGTCAGCGCCGCCCAGCGGCCCGCCCGGGCACAGGTTCATCCCGGGCGCGCCCTGCCGGCCGCCGGGTTCGAGGAAGGGTCGGGCCGCCATGCTTGGCGTCGAGGTCTACCGTTCGATGGCATCCGAGGTCGCCGTCCCCGCCATGGGCGGGACGGTCCCGGCCCCGCCGCTGCGTGCCCGGGTCGGCCAGGCCGGGCTGCAGCGCGCCCTGAAGCGGGGGCTCGACCTCGCCGGCGCCGCGACCCTGCTGCTGTTCTGCGCGCCGCTCTTCGGCATCCTCGCCCTGCTGGTCCGGGCCGATGGCGGGCCGGTCTTCTATGGGCATGAACGGGTCGGCCTGGGCGGCCGGCGCTTCGGCTGCCTGAAGTTCCGCTCGATGGTCACCGATTCGCAGGCCCGCCTGGCAGCGCTGCTGGCGGCCGACCCGGACGCGCGGGCGGAATGGGAGGCGACCCGGAAGCTGAAGGACGACCCGCGGGTCACCCGCATCGGCCGCTTCCTCCGCGCCACCAGCCTGGATGAGCTGCCGCAGCTGCTGAACGTCCTGCGCGGGGAGATGAGCCTGGTCGGGCCGCGCCCGGTGGTCGCCGCCGAGCTGGCGGAGCATTACGGCATGGCCGCCGAGCACTATCTCTCGGTCCGGCCCGGCATCACCGGGCTCTGGCAGGTGAGCGGCCGCAGCGACACCACCTATGCCACCCGGGTGGCGCTGGATGTCGATTATGCGACGCGGCTGTCGGTCTGGACCGACCTGCGCATCCTGTTGAAGACGCCGCTGGTCGTCCTCGCCCGCCGCGGCGCCTACTGAGCCGCGCCGCGGCGGCACCGGCCGCCGCGGCGCCCCTGCCTCGCCTCCCGGCTCATCCGCGGGCCACCACTCCGCGCGTGCGTCGCCGCCCGGAAGCCCCTAAAGCGGCGGGGCGCCGTGCCGGCCTCCCGGCACCGCGCCTCGTCCCATCGTGGCCCCGACCTGCGGGGCCTGCCGGCGCCCCGCCGGACCGAAGGCCCGCATGGATCAGCCCGAGAACCGCACCCGCGCCCGCACCATGGTCGCCGGGTTCGCCTGGAATGCGCTGGGGCGCGGCCTGCCCCTGCTGCTGGCCCTGGCGCTGACGCCCCTGCTGATCCAGCAACTGGGCGTGGAGCGCTGGGGGCTGTTCACCCTGGCGCTGGCGCTCGTGGGCGTCTTCGGCGTCTTCGACTTCGGCGTGGGCCAGGCGCTGACCCGCGCCGTCTCGGAACGCATCGGCACCGGCCGGGCCGGGGAAGCGGCGGGGCTGGTCGGCGCGGCGCTGGTGGCGCTGGCCGGCTTCAGCCTGGTGCTGGCCGGGCTGCTCTGGCTGGTCGTCCCAATGCTGGTGGAGCGCGTGCTGAACGTGCCCCCGGCGCTGCAGCCGCAGGCGGTGGCGGGCATGCGCGTGCTGGCCGCGGCGGCGCCGCTGGTGGTGCTGAACGCCGCGCTCTGGGGGGTGCTGGCCGCCTATCAGCGCTTCCGCGATGCCAACCTCGTCACCATTCCGGTGAACATCTTCTACTACCTGGGCCCGGTGCTGGTGCTGCTGGTCTGGGACGACCTGATGGCGGTGATGCTGACCCTGGTCGCGGTCCGCCTCGCCAACACCGTCTCCTACCTGCTGCTGCTCCGCCGCCTGGTGCGGGAGGTGTTGGGGACGCGGCTGCGGCTGGCTCTGGTGCTGCCGCTGCTGCGACTCGGCGGCTGGATGACCTTCTCGGGCGTGCTGACCCAGGCCCTGCTCTATGCCGACCGCTTCCTGATCGGGGCGCTGCTGACCCTGGCGGCGGTGGCCTACTACGCCACGCCGCTCGACCTCGTCCTGCGGGTCTGGATGCTGCCGGTCGCGGTGGCGCAGACCCTGCTGCCGGCCTTCGCCTCCGCCTATGCCGCGCAGCCGGGGGAGACGGCGGCGCTGCTGCGGCGCGGCGGGCTGATGGTGCTGGGGCTGGTGCTGCCGGTCGGCCTTCTGCTGGCGGCCGGCGGGCAGGAGATCCTCGCGCTCTGGCTCGGGCCGGATTTCGCCGCTGGCGGCGGCATGGTGTTGCGCATCCTCGGCGTCGGGATCGTCTTCTCCTGCGTCGCCTTCGTGCCGAATGCGCTGCTGGACGCGATCGGCCGGCCGGACGCGACGGCGCGCTTCTCCCTGGCGCAGGCGGTGCTCTACCTGCCGCTCGCCACGCTCATGCTGCTGGCCTTCGGGATCGAAGGGGCGGCGGTGGCCTGGACCTTGCGCTGCCTGGTCGACTGCATCGGCAAGCTGTGGCTGGCCGCCCGGCTCTATCCGGCGGCGGGCGAGGCGGTGCGGCGGCTGCGACCGGTGCTGGCCGCGGCGGCGGGCGGGCTGGCGCTGATGCCGCTGGTCGCCGGCCATGCGGCGATGGCGGCGCTGGGCCTCGCCGTCATGGCGGTCTTCGTCGTGCTGGCCTTCCGCGCCCTGGACCGGGAGGAGCGGGCCGGGCTGCGCGGCGCGCTGCGGCATCCGCGGCTGCTGCTGCGGGCGGGGTCGTGATGCCCATCGCCGTCAATGGCCGCTTCCTGGCGCAGCGGGTCACCGGGGTGCAGCGCTTCGCCGGCGAGGTCGCACGGCAATTCGACGCCATGGCGGCGGAAGGCCTGCTGCCCGGCGCGCGGCTGCTCCGGCCGCCGGGCGGGCCGCCATCCCCCTTCCCGCATCTGCGGGAGGAGGTCTTCGGCCGCCTGCCGGGCCAGGGCTGGGAGCAGGCGGAATTGCCGCGCCGGCTCGGCGGCGATGTCCTGGTCAGCCTGGGCAATACCGCGCCGCTGCTGGCCGGGCGGCGGCAGGCGGTGGTGATCCACGACGCCGGCGCCTTCGACACGCCGGAGAGCTATTCCCTCGCCTTCCGGTCCTGGTACCGGGCGCTGCACCTGGCGCTGCCGCGGGCCGGGGCGCGGCTCGTCACCGTCTCGGAATTCTCCCGCGGCCGCATCGCCCATCACCTGCGCCTCCCGGAGGAGCGGATCGGCGTCATGCCGGAGGGGGCGGAGCACATCCTGCGCGCCCCGGCCGATGCGGCGGTGCTGGCCCGGCACGGCCTGGCGCCGGGCGGCTATGCCCTGGTGGTGGGCAACCCGGCGGCGCACAAGAACCTGGCGGCGCTGGCCGATTGCGCCGGCCTGCTGCAGGCGCGCGGGCTGGTCATGGCGGTGGTCGGCGCCGCCGATCCCAACGTCTTCCGCGCCGGGGGCGCGGCGTCCGGTCCCGGGGTCGCGGCGCTCGGCCGGGTCAGCGATGCCGAGCTGCGGGCGCTGTACGAAGCCGCCCGCTGCCTGCTCTTCCCTTCCCGCTACGAGGGCTTCGGCCTGCCGCCGCTGGAGGCGATGGCCTGCGGCTGCCCGGTCATCGCCGCCCGCGCCGGCGCGGTGCCGGAAGTCTGCCATGACGCCGCCATCTGGTTCGGTCAGGAGAATGGCCAGGACCTGCCGGCCATGCTGGTCCGGCTGCTCGAGGAGGAAGGACTGAGCGACACCCTGCGCGCCCGCGGCCTGGCCCGCGCCGCCCGCTTCACCTGGCGCGGCGCCGCCGAGCGCCTGCTCGCCCTGCTGCCGGAGGCGGCGCGGTGAAGGTCGCCATCGTCCATGAGTGGCTCGACAGCTATGCCGGGTCCGAACGGGTGGTGGAGCAGCTGCTGCACCTGTGGCCCGATGCCGACCTGTTCACGGTCGTCGACTTCCTGCCGGAGCGGGAGCGCGGCTTCCTCGGCGGCCGGGTGCCGCGCACCAGCTTCATCCAGCGCCTGCCCTTCGCCCGGAAGCATTTCCGCAAATTCCTCGGGCTGATGCCGCTGGCGGTCGAGCAGTTCGACCTCGCGGGCTACGACCTGGTGCTGTCCTCCAACCATGCGGTGGCCAAGGGCGTCATCACCGGGCCGGGGCAGCTGCATGTCAGCTACGTGCATTCGCCCATGCGCTATGCCTGGGACCTGCAGCACCAGTACCTGAAGCAGGCGGGGCTCGAGCGCGGCCTGCTGGGCGCCTATACCCGCTGGCAGCTGCACCGGCTGCGGCACTGGGACCGCAGCTCGGCGGTCGGGGTGGACTCGATCGTCGCCAACAGCGGCTACATCGCCGAGCGCATCCGCAAGGCCTGGGGGCGGGACGCCGCCGTCATCCACCCGCCGGTGGACCTCGACCGCTTCACCTTCGGCGAGGCGCGGGAGGATTTCTACCTGATCGCCGCCCGCATGGTCCCCTACAAGCGGGTCGACCTGGTTGCCGAGGCCTTCCGCGCCATGCCGGAGAAGCGGCTGGTGGTGTGCGGCGACGGGCCGAGCCTGCCGCAGGTGCGCGCCGCGGCGCAGGGGGCGCCGAACATCGCCTTCCTCGGCCATGTCAGCCAGGCGGAGCTGGTCCGGCTGGTCCGCACCGCCCGCGCCTTCGTCTATGCCGCCGAGGAGGATTTCGGCATCGGCATGGTGGAGGCGCAGGCCTGCGGCACGCCGCTGATCGCCTATGGCCGCGGCGGCGCCCGCGACATCCTCCGGCCCGAGACCGGCGTGCTGTTCCCCGAACAGACCGCCCAGTCCTTGCAGGAGGCGGTGCGGCGCTTCCAGGCGCTGTCGCTGGCCATCCGGCCGGAAGCCTGCCGGGAGAATGCGCTGCGCTTCTCGGTCCCCGCCTTCCGGACGCGGTTCCGCGACCATGTGGAGGCGTTGCTGCGGGAGCGCGTGCCGGCATGAGGGTCAGCCTGGTCGTCGCCACCCGCGGCCGCGACCGCGAACTTGGAGACCTGTTCGAGAGCCTCGCGGCGCAGGGCGACCCGGCGCCGGAGGTGATCGTGGTGGACCAGAACGGCGACGACCGGCTGGCGCCCGTCATCGAAGCCTGGCGCGACCGGCTGCCGGTCGCCTGGCAACGGACCGGCCGCGCCCACGCCAACCATGCGCGCAACCTCGGGCTCGCCCTGGCCCAGGGCGACCTGGTCGGCTTCCCGGACGATGACTGCACCTTCCCGCCCGGGTTGCTGGCCCGCGTGACCGCCGCCTTCGCCGCCGACCCGGCGCTGGCCATCCTGACCGGGCCGGCGGCCTCGCCCGAGGGCGGCCTCGGCTCCGGCCGCTGGCGCGCGGAAGCCGGGCCGATCGACTCGCAAAACGTCTGGACCAGCGTGATCGAGTTCAACCTCTTCCTGCGGCGCGGCGTGGCGCTGGCGATGGGCGGCTTCGACGAGCGGCTCGGCCCCGGCACCCCGCTCGGCTCGACCGAGGGCAACGACCTGGTGCTGCGCGCCCTGCGCGCCGGGCATGTCGCGCGCTACGACCCGGACCAGCGGGTGGTGCATCCGGACAAGCGGCTGACGCCGGTCGCGGTGGAACGCGCCGCCCTCTACGCCCGCGGGATGGGCTTCGTGCTGCGGCGCCATGGCGTGCCGGCGCGGGTCTGGCTGCCCTTCATGGTGCGGCCGCTGGGCGGCATCGGGCTCAGCCTGGTGCGCGGCAACCTGCTCGGCGCGCGCTACTACGCGGAAACCGTGCGGGGGCGCCTTGCCGGCTTCCTGATGCCGGATGCCGCGGCGGGCCTGCCGCTGCCGGCGCTGGCCGGGGCGGCCGCCTGACCATGCGGCTCGCGATCGGCATCGCCACCCGCGGCCGCGCCGCCATCCTGGCGGAGACGCTGGCGGAACTGGACCGGCAGACGCGCCGGCCGGACCGGATCATCGTCTGCCATGTCACTGCGGAGGATGTGGGCGCGCGCCGGCCGGGCGTCGAATACCTGACCGCCCCGGCGGGCCTGCCGCGGCAGCGCAATGCCATCCTCGATGCCGCGGGCGATTGCGACCTGCTGCTGTTCCTCGACGATGATTTCCTGCCCGCGCCCGCCTATTGCGCGGCGACCGAGGCGGTCTTCGCGGCACGGCCCGACTGCGTGGTGACCACGGGGACGGTCCTGGCCGACGGCGCCAACGCCCCCGGCTACTCGCCGGCGGAGGGACGCGCCATCCTGGCGCGGGATGCCTGGGCGGGCGATGCGCTGGCCTGCCAGCCGCATTTCAACGGCTATGGCTGCAACATGGCGGTGCGCATGGCGACCGTCCGGGCGCAGGGCGTGCGGGTGGATGAGGCCCTGCCGCTCTATGCCTGGTACGAGGATATCGACTTCACCCGCGCGCTGGGGCGGCATGGCGCCATCCTGCGGCTGGAGGGGGCGCGGGGCGTGCATCTCGGCACCAAGCTGGGGCGGACGCCGGGGCGGCGGCTCGGCTACAGCCAGGTGGCGAACAGCGTCTACCTGGCGCGCAAGGGCACCTATCCCTGGTCACATGCCCTGCCGAGCCTGCTGCGGCACACGCTGAAGAACGCCGTGCTGTCGCCCTGGCCGGAGCCCTGGGCGGACCGGTCAGGCCGGTTCCGCGGCAACCTGCTGGCGCTGGCGGACTGGGCGCGCGGCCGGGTGGCGCCGGGACGGGTGCTGGAGCTGTAAGGCACCGCGCCGAGCGGCGGGCGCGGGATGCGCGCCCGACCGCGTCGAGCGGCCGCAAGCCCAACCCATGCGCCCGGCCGCCGGCGACACTCGCCTTCGACGGTGTCGGGGGCGCCCCGGGCGCCTTCGTGCAGGAACGGACGACAAGCGTGCAGGACATCCTCTTCGTTGCCTCCAAGCTGCTCTGGTGGGTGCTGCGGCCCGGCACGCTCGCCATCCTGCTCGGCCTCATCGGCCTCCTCGCGCTCTGGCTGGGGCGGCGCTGGGGGCGCTGGCCGGCGCTGGCCGGTCTCGGCTTCCTCGCCGCCGTCGCCGTGCTGCCGCTGAACGAATGGGTGCAGCTGCCGCTGGAGGACCGCTTCCCCCGCCCGGCCACGGAGCCCGCCCATGTGGACGGAATCGTCGTCCTCGGCGGCGCGGTGGAGCAGCGGCTGACCGAGGCGCGCGGCCTGCCGGCCCTGAACGGCGCCGCCGAGCGGATGACCGAGGCCGTGGCGCTCGCCCGCCGGCATCCGGAGGCGCGGCTGGTCTTCACCGGCGGCTCGGCCAGCCTCGCCCCGGGCGCCCTCGCGGAAGCCGATGTGGCGCGGCAGCTCTGGCTCGACCTCGGCATCCCCGCCGGGCGGATGACCTTCGAGCGGGAGTCCCGCAACACCCACGAGAACGCGGTGAACACCCTGCGCCTGGTCCGGCAGGCGCCCGGCGAGACCTGGCTGCTCGTCACCTCGGCCAGCCACATGCCGCGCAGCATGGGGGTCTTCCGCAAGGCGGGCTGGCGCATCCTCGCCTGGCCGGTGAATTACCGCACCGGGGACCGGCAGTCGCCCTGGCTGGAGACCTCCTTCCCCGTGCGCCTGCAGGAGTTCGAATGGGGAAGCCGGGAATGGGTGGGGCTGGCCGCCTATTGGCTGATGGGCCGGACCGACGCGCTGTTTCCCGCGCCGTGAGGCGGCGGGCGGCGTGGGGCGGGCGGGTTCCGCACGTATCACGCGAGAACCGCCAATGCCCGTCACGCTCGCCATTGCCCGTATCGTCCCGCGACGCCAGCTGCCGGCCATGGCCGCGCCGCGTCCTGCCGGCCTGATGCCGCGCGAGGATGCCAGCGATGCCGACCTGATGCGCCTCGCCGCCGCCGGCGACCGCGCCGCCTTCGGCGTGCTGGTGGACCGGCATGGCGAGCGCGCCCTGCGCCTGGCCCTGCGCGTCCTGGGCGATGCCGCCGAGGCGGAGGAAGTGGCGCAGGACGCCCTGCTGCGCGCCTGGCGCGCCGCCCCCCGCTTCGACCCCGACCGCGCCCGCTTCACCACCTGGCTGCACCGGATCGTGCTGAACCTGGCGATCGACCGGGCCCGCCAGCGGGACCGCGCCCCGCTGGCCGGGGAGGCGGCGCTGGCCGCCCTGGCCGATCCCGCCGCCGGGCCGGAAGCCGCCGCGCTGGCCGCCGAGGAACGCGCAGCCCTCGCCGCGGCCCTGGCGCAATTGCCGGCCCGGCAACGCGCCGCCATCGCCCTGGCCTATGAGGACGGGCTGAGCGGCGCCGAGGCCGCGGCCGCCCTCGATGTCTCGGAGCGCGCGCTGGAAGGACTGCTGCGCCGCGCCCGCCTGATGCTGCGGAGGATCCTGTCGCCATGACACCCGCCCGCCTGGACCGCCTGCTGGATACCCATGGCCCCGACCCGGCACGCTGGCCGCCGGC
>NZ_SMOA01000350.1 GCF_004353985.1 Paracraurococcus ruber
CCGAACCGCGCGCGCCGGCCGGCCCGCGCCCGCTCGCCGACCGGCTGCGGCCACGCAGCCTGGAGGAGGTGGTGGGCCAGGACCAGCTGCTCGGCGCCGCCGGCGCGCTGTCCGGCATGCTGGCGCGCGGCAGCCTCGCCTCCCTCATCCTCTGGGGCCCGCCGGGCGTCGGGAAGACCACCATCGCGCGGCTGCTGGCGCAGCGGGCGGGGCTGGTCTTCGTCTCGCTCTCGGCGGTGTTCTCCGGCGTCGCCGACCTGAAGCGCGCCTTCGACGAGGCGCGGCTCCGCCGCCGCGCCGGGCAGGGCACGCTGCTGTTCGTGGACGAGATCCACCGCTTCAACCGCGCGCAGCAGGACGGCTTCCTGCCGGTGGTCGAGGACGGCACCGTCACGCTGGTCGGAGCCACCACCGAGAACCCGAGCTTCGCGCTGAACGGCGCGCTGCTGTCGCGCTGCCAGGTGCTGGTGCTGCGGCGGCTGGACGATGCCGCGCTCGACCTGCTGCTGACCCGGGCCGAGGCGGAGGCGCAGCGCGGCCTGCCGCTGGACGCCGCGGCGCGCGCCACGTTGCGCGCCATGGCGGATGGCGACGGCCGCTACCTGCTGAACCTGGCGGAGCAGCTGCTGGCCCTGCCCGCCGACGCGGCGCCGATGGACCCGGCGGCGCTGGCGGAATTGCTGGCGCGCCGCGCCGCGCTCTACGACAAGGACAGGGAGGAGCACTACAACCTCATCTCCGCCCTGCACAAATCGCTGCGCGGATCGGACCCGGATGCGGCGCTGTACTGGCTGGCCCGGATGATCCAGGGCGGGGAGGATCCGCGCTACATCGCCCGCCGATTGACCCGCTTCGCCGCCGAGGATGTCGGCATGGCCGATCCGCGCGCCCTGCCGCTGGCCATCGCCGCCTGGGAGACCTACGAAAGGCTCGGCTCGCCGGAAGGCGAGCTGGCGCTGGCGCAGCTCGTCGTGCACCTCGGCACCGCGCCCAAGTCCAACGCCGTCTATGCCGCCTGGGGCCAGGCGCAGCGCGCAGCGAAGGAGACCGGCAGCCTGATGCCGCCCGCCCACATCCTGAACGCGCCGACCAGGCTGATGAAGGAACTCGGCTACGGCGCCGGCTATGCCTACGACCATGACGAGGACGAGGCCTTTTCCGGCCAGGACTACTTCCCCGACGGCATGGCGCGGCGGCAATTCTATCGCCCGACGGGCCGCGGCGCCGAGGCCGCGATCGCCGAGCGGCTGGAACGCTGGGCCGCGCTGCGCGCCCGCAAGGCCGGACGATGACCGCCTTCGGCTGGCCCGCCCTGTTGCTGGTGGCGGGCGGCGGCGCGGTGGGGTCGGTGCTGCGCTACGCGCTGTCCACCTGGGCCATCCTCGCCGTCGGGACCGGCTTCCCCTGGGGGACGCTGGCGGTGAATGTCATCGGCAGCGCGGCGATCGGCGTCCTGGGCGGCCTGGGCGTCGATGGCGGCTGGCGGCTGCTGCTGGTCACCGGCCTGCTCGGCGGCTTCACCACCTTCAGCGCCTTCAGCCTCGAGACCGGGCTGCTGTTCCTGCGCGCCTGGTGGCTGGCCGCGGCCTATGTGGCGGCGAGCCTCTGGCTCGGCCTGGCGGCCTTCGGGCTGTGTTTCTGGATCGCGCGGCGTGCGGGAGGAATGGGATGAGGGACCGGCTGATCGGCTGCTGGCGGCTGCTGGAGGTGACCGCGCGTGACGCGGCGGGGCGGGCGGTGCCCTCGCCCTACGGGCCGCAACCGATGGGCGTGGTGCGGTTCGAGGCGGACCGGATGATGGCCGCGGTCGGCGACGGCCGCGCGCCGGCGGCCGGGGAAGGGCGCTTCTTCGCCTCCTATACCGGGACATGGACCTTCGACGGCACGGTGCTGTCGACGCGGGTGGACGCCGCCTATCCGCCGGAACGGATCGGCAGCGACCAGGTGCGGCAGGTGCGCATGAAGGGCGCGCATATCGTGCTGACGCCGCCGCCGCGCGAGGTGGACGGGGTGCTGCTGACCTTGGACCTGGAGTGGGAGAAGGTGGCCTAGCGGAGGGGCCTCAGGGGCATTTGCCCCCCCCCGGCAGGAGCCGGCGACGCCTGCGCCGCGCCTCCGCCAAGGCTCGGTCCCGGATGCCGCCAAGCGCTTGCCGTCCGCCACGCACCGCGCCGCGGCCGCGCGATCGCCTGACGAACGGCCCGCCCGCGCCAGGGGCGGGCCAAGGGTCCGCCGGGATGGGCGCGGGGCAGTGCCCCGGCGTGCTAGCGCGCCGCGACCCGTTCGTCCCGGTCCGGCACCCGCATCGGCTCCACCACCACCGGCGCCGTGCCGTCCTTCTTCATGTCGAGCTGCTCCGCCGTCCGCGGGCTGACATCGATCACCCGGCCGCGCGCATACGGACCACGGTCCTGCACCTTCACCTCGGCGGTGCGGCCATTCTCCAGGTTCGTCACCTTCGCCGTGGTGCCTAGCGGCAGTGTCTTGTGGGCGGCGGCGTTGCTGTTCGGGTTGAAGCGGGCGCCATTGGCCATGCGCCGGCCGTTGAATTTCGGGGCGTAGTAGCTGGCCTGGCCGCGCTGCGGCCGGACCTGCTGCGCGCGGGTCTGGGTCGGGGTCGCGCTCGCGCGATCCGCCGCCGCGGCTTGGTTGCGTGTGAGGTCCGGGGCTCCGACGCCGAGGACCAGGAGGGCCGCGCCAGCGGCCAGGGTTGCCATTCGGGTCATGAAGCATGCCGACGCATGGCGACGGCGATGGTTCCGGCCGCCGCCCCGGAACCACATGGGTTCGTGACGTCGTTCCGTGGCCCCGTGGCGTCCCCGGGCCGCCGCCGCGCCATGGCGTTTCGCCTGCGGCCCGCGAAGGTGGTATCCCTTCCGGCATCATGAGCATCGCCCACCGCATCGTCGCCCCCGGGGAGGCCGATACCCGCCTCGACCGCTGGTTCCGCCGGCATTTCCCGCAACTCGGCCAGGGCGCGCTGCAGAAGATGCTGCGCACCGGCCAGATCCGCGTGGACGGCAAGCGGGCGGAGGCCAATACCCGCCTGGCCGAGGGGCAGGAGGTCCGCATCCCGCCTTTGCCGGAAGGGCCGAAGCCGGAGCCCGGCCGCCGCCCGGTCTCGCCCGAGGATGCCGAGGCGCTGGAGCGGATGGTGATCCACCGCGATGCCAGCGTGCTGGTGCTGGACAAGCCGCATGGCCTGCCGGTGCAGGGTGGCCCGGGCATCGCCCGCCACCTGGACGGGATGCTGGATGCCCTGATCTTCGAGGCCGAGGAGCGCCCGCGCCTCGTCCACCGGCTGGACCGCGACACCTCGGGCGTGCTCATCCTCGGCCGCACCGCCGCCGCCGCGGCCTTCCTCGCCAAGGCTTTCCGCGGCCGGGACGTGGAGAAGACCTACTGGGCCGTGGTCATCCCGCAGCCGCAACTGGCGGAGGGGCGCATCGACCTGCCGCTCGCCAAGCTCGGCGGCCCGCGCGGGGAGCGGATGGAGGCGGTGGAGGACCCGGAGGAGGGCGTGCGCGCCATCACCGATTTCCGCACGCTGGACGCCGCCAAGCGCCGCGCCGCCTGGCTGGAGATGAACCCGCTGACCGGCCGCACCCACCAGTTGCGGGTGCATGCGGCGCAGGGCCTCGGCACGCCGATCCTGGGCGATGGCAAGTATGGCGGCGTCGCCGCGCATATGGACGGCCTGCCGAACCAGCTTCACCTGCATGCCCGGGCGCTGCGCCTGCCGCATCCCGATGGCGGCGTGCTGGAGGCGGCGGCGCCCCTGCCGCCGCATATGCAGGAGACCTTCCGCTTCTTCGGCTTCGAGGCGCCGCGCACCCCGAAGCCCCGCCGCCTCGCGCCGGCGAAGCGCTGAGCGCGGAGACCCGGGCGCGGCGGCCGGCGGCACGGCCTCCTGCCATCCGCGGTGCGGCATCCAGCGTCGAGGGGCCGTGCGCGGCCCCGTGGCCCCGCCTGCGTCGCGGGCGTCGCCGCCATGCGGGCGTCCGGGGCCGGCCGCCCTGTCCCTCCCGGCGCGACGCGTCCCAGGCCGGGCACGGCATCGCCGCCGCAACGCGGTCGCGGGGCGCAACCGCGCCTCCGGCGTTCCAGGCCGGCGGTCATCCGCCCTGCGGCGGATTGCGGTCCGGACCGAACGCTTCGCCGCCGCCGCGCTTTCATCGCCGGGCGGCGTCGTGCCGCCCGGCGTTCACGCCGCGCCGCCATCCGCTCTAGACTCCCCCGCCCCGCGACCAAGCCGACCGGGAACCGCCCCAGATGCCCCCCGACACCCCGCGCCGCCGCCGTTGGCCCTGGATCCTCGCCCTGCTCGTGCTCCTGCCCCTGGTGGCGGGCGCGGTGGCCCTGGCGAGCTTCGACCTGAATGGCCAGAAGCCGCGCATCCAGGCGCTGGTGAAGGAGAGGACGGGGCGCGACCTGGCGCTCAACGGGCCGATCGGCCTGAAGCTCTCGCTGATCCCGACCGTGACGGTCGAGGACGTGGCGCTGTCCAACATGCCCGGCGGCAGCCAGCCGCAGATGCTGACCCTGCGGCGGGCGGAGGTGCAGCTGGCGCTGCTGCCGCTGCTGTCGCGCCGGGTGGAGGTGGCGCGGCTGCGCCTGGTCGGGCCGGACCTGCTGCTGGAGACGGATGCGGAGGGGCGGCCGAACTGGGTGCTGGCGCCGCCGGCCGCGCCTGCCGCCCCCCCGCCGGCCGAAGCGGCGCCGGCCGCCTCCCCGCCGGCCGCG
>NZ_SMOA01000351.1 GCF_004353985.1 Paracraurococcus ruber
CCCGGCGAGCGGCGCGTCGCGGCCGAGCAGCGGCGCGCGCGCCGCACCGCAGGCGGCCGCGCCAGCCTCCTCCGCCTCGCCTTCCGCCAGCGGCGCGAGCAACTCGGCCACCGGCACCGGCTCCGCCCAGCCGCGGATCCGCTGCTGGCCGCGGGCGTGCAGGGCGAAGCGCCCCGCCAGTTGCGCGGCCACGCTGGCCGAGACCAGCACCACGCCGGCCGGCGCCATCGCCTCCAGCCGGGCGGCGAGGTTCAGCGCCTCCCCCAGGATGGTCAGCTGGCGTGGGTCGCCGGTGCCGGCGGGGTCGGTGACCATGACGAGGCCGGCAGCCAGCCCGGCCCGGATGCGCAGCGGCGCGCCGCCGACCCGGATCTCCGCCGCCACCGCGTCGCGGATCGCCAGCGCGGCGGCGGCGGCGCGCGGCGTGTCGTCCTCCTGCGCCGCCGGCCAGCCGAACTGCACCAGCACGCCGTCGCCAAGGAAGCGGACCAGCCCGGCGCCATGCCGCTCCGCCACCCGGGTCACGACATGCAATAGCGCCGCCAGCCGTTCCCCCTGCTCCTCGACGCCGTCGGGCCGGAGCGTGTGGGCGGTGGTGTCGGGAATGCCGCAGAACAGCGCGGTCATCGGCCGCAATTCGCGCCGCGGGCCGGGACCGGAGGCTTCCAGCCGATGGCCGCATTCGGTGCAGAAGCGGGCCCGGGGCGCGGCCGGCGCGCCGCAGCCAGGGCAGCCGCCGCCCGCCTCCTCCGCTGTCCGCATCGCCTGCGTCTCTCCGCCCGCCGCCCGGCGTTGCGGAAACGATAGGGATGGCGTCCCCCGCTGTGTAGGGGCGACCGGCGCGGGCTGTGCGCCGGGACACGCCGGCCGCAACGGCGGCGCCGCCCTGGCGTTGCGACCGGTTCAACAGCCAGGACCACCGCATCATGAGCCCGTCCGACCCGATGCTGCCGCCCACCACGCCGGGGCCCGAGATCCCGCCGATGCCGCCCGGCCCCGACAGCCCGGCGCCGGGCCCCAGCCCGTTGCCGCCGGCGCCGACGCCCGGCCCGGAATTGCCGGTGCAGAACCCGCCGCCGAACCGCGAGATGCCGCCGCCCCAGGCGTGATCCCGGAGGCCGGCTCGGCCGGCCGAGGCGCGCGTGCAGTGCCGCCGGCGGGATGATCCGGCGGCGCATCTGCCAACCGAGAGGGGAAGCGCCGACGCATCCCACCCCATGCAGCCGCGTTGGGTCGGCGCCGGTCGCCCGCGCGGCCGGCCAATCCCGACAAGCAGGAAGGATAGTTTCATGGCGGGTTCCAGCGGCGACATGCCGCAGGCCGGGAGCCGGAACAGCAATCCGGGCAATTTCGCCAACAACCGGGAAAAGGCGTCCCGCGCCGGCCAGGTCGGCGGGTCGCGCCAGGGCGCGGCCAACAATCCGGGCAATTTCGCCAACAATCCGAACCGGGCGAAGGAGGCCGGGCATCTCGGCGGCCGGCAGCAGGGCAAGGCGAACAACCCGGCCAACTTCGCGAATGACCCGGCGAAGGCGCGGCAGGCCGGCCATATCGGCGGCACGCATCAGGGCCGGCAGAACAACCCGGCCAACTTCGCCAATGACCGCGGCAAGGCAAGCGAGGCGGGACGCCTGGGCGGCCAGCAGAGGGCCGGCAGCCGGACATCCCAGGCCACCATGCCGGAGGCTGCCGCGGCGCCTCGCGACGACGCGCCGCAGGACCGGTAGCCGGACCCGGACGGTCCCGCGGCGCGGTCCGCGGGTCGTCCCGGGTTTCCACGTTGCCAGCCTGCCTGCCGATGTCGACCGGCATCGGCAGGCAGGGAGCGCACCCGTGGCGCTGCACGCCTTTCCGGGCAGGACCGGCAGGCCGCCAAGTGGGTTCGCCGACCGGCACCGGATGGTGCCGCCCGGGTGGCACCGAGTCCTGGCGCGAGGCCGGCACGCCAAGGGATTCTGGTGACGCTCCGCCGCCAGGCTGCCGCATCGCAAGGCTTGGCCCCGGCCCTTGTCGAAGCTGCGGGCGGCCGAGATGCCGGAACGCCGCAGGTCCTGGGTGACGGGCCGCGCCAGGCAACCTGATGCTCCGCAGTGGCGTGCCGGCAGGACAGGCACCACGCCGCTGCCGCCCGCGATCCTCGGAGAACGCCGCGCAGCGCGGCCTTCGCCCTGTGCCGCGATCCGCTCTAGGCTCGCCGCAACAAGGAGGACGCCCATGGGACCGTTGCAGGGCCTGCGCATCATCGAGTTTGCTGGCATCGGGCCCGGCCCGTTCTGCGGCATGGTGCTGGCCGACCTCGGCGCCGAGGTGCTGCGGATCGACCGCAAGGACGGGCCGCCCGGCGCGCGGGAGGATTTCACCGGCCGCGGCCGGCGCTCCGTCACGCTCGACCTGAAGTCGCCCGCGGCGGTCGAGGCCGCGCTGCGCCTGGTCGAGCGGGCCGATGCGCTGATCGAGGGCTTCCGCCCCGGCGTCATGGAACGCCTCGGCCTCGGGCCCGAGACCTGCCTCGGCCGCAACCCGCGCCTGGTCTATGGCCGGATGACCGGCTGGGGGCAGGAGGGGCCGCTGGCCCAGGCCGCCGGCCACGACATGAACTACATCGCGCTGACCGGCGCGCTCTGGTCCATCGGCCGGCCGGGGGAACGGCCGGTGCCGCCGCTGAACCTCGTCGGCGATTATGGCGGCGGCGGCATGCTGCTGGCCATGGGCCTGCTGGCCGGGCTGCTGCATGCGCGGGGCACCGGCCAGGGCCAGGTGGTGGACGCCGCCATGGTGGACGGCGCCGCCCTGCTGATGGCGCCGATCTACGCCATGAAGGCGCGCGGCCGCTGGGGCAACGAGCGCGGCGCCAACATGCTGGACGGCGCGGCGCCCTGGTACGACACCTATGAATGCGCCGATGGCCGCTTCCTCTCGGTCGGGCCGATCGAGCCGCAATTCTTCGCCCTGCTCTGCCAGAAGCTGGGCCTGGACGCGAAGGATTTCCCCGACCGGATGGACCCCGCCGCCTGGCCGGCGCTGAAGGCAAGGCTGACGGCGATCTTCCGGACGCGCACGCGCGACGACTGGTGCGCGCTGCTGGAAGGCACCGATGCCTGCGTCGCGCCGGTGCTGGACATGGAGGAAGCGCCGAACCACCCGCACAACGCCGCGCGCGGCACCTTCCTGGCGCGCGACGGCGTCGTGCAGCCGGCGCCGGCGCCGCGCTTCTCCGCCACGCCCGTCATGGCCGGCAGGACGCCGCCGCTGCGGGGCGAGGATACCGACGCCGTGCTGACGGATGCAGGCTTCGCCGAGGCGGAGATCGCCGCGCTGCGCGAGCAGGGCGCGATCGGCTGAACCACCGCGGGGGGGGCCTGCCCCGCCCGGGCCCTCGCCACCGACGCGGCGTCCCCGTGGCGATGCGCGGCATCGTCACGGGGTGTCCCATCGGGCCGAAAGGCCTGTGGAGACCTGAGGCTCAGCCGTTCAGCTGGCGTGCCAGCCCGGCAAAGTCCACCAGGTCCCAGTGCTCGGCGAACAGGCCGCCCTGCACCCGCCACAGGTCGAAGGTGGCGAAGCTGAAGGCCCGGCCGGTCGGGCGCGCGAAGCCGGGCAAGGGCCGCGTATGCGTGCCGGCATAGGTCATCCGCGCCGCCACCCGGTCGCCGCCGATCACCTGGTCGTCCAGCGTGACGCGCAGGTCGGGTATCGCCTCGAACTGCGCCTGCCAGTTCGCCGCGAGCGCGGCCAGCCCGGACGGGCTGCGGCCGGAATGCTCGACATAATCCACCCGCGCGATCTCGCCGCAGCGGGTCGCGTCACGCGCATTCTTCAGCGCGACATAGCGCGCCAGCAGCGCCGCATGCCCCGGCGGTTCGCACGCCGCCTGCGCCGCCGGCACCATCAGCCCCGCGGCCCCAACCCCCAACAGCAACCGCCTGCGCATCGCATCGCTCCCTGTCCCTGATGCGCCGCCATCCTGCGCCCGGCCGCCCGGCGGCGGCGCATGAGACCTCCTCGGCATGGATGAGCCGTGCTCAACTATCCCCATGCCGCCGCCCCTGCCGCCCCTCGCCACCCTGCGCGCCTTCGAGGCGGCGGCACGGCATGAGAGCCTGACGCTCGCCGCGGCGGAGCTCGGCGTCACGCCCTCCGCCGTCAGCCACCAGCTGCGGGCGCTGGAGGATGCGCTGGGCACCGTGCTCTTCCTCCGCACGCCGCGGCAGCTGCGCCTCACCCCCGCTGGGGCGAGGCTGGCAGCCGGCCTCGCCGAGGGCCTGGCCCGCATCGCCGCGGCGGTGGAGGAGCTGCGCGCCGCGGAGGCCGAGACGGTGCTGCGCGTCAGCGCCCTGCCGCTTTTCACCAGCGCCTGGCTGATTCCCCGGCTCGGCGGGTTCGAGACGCGGGCCGCCCGCCTCGGCCTGCGCGTCACGCTCAGCCTGGACGGCCGCCATGCGGTGGCCGACCTGGCGCGCGGCGAGGCGGACATTGCCATCCGCAACCTGCCGCGGCGCGACCCGGCGCTGGCGACGCGCCGGCTGCTGGACCTGCGCGCCGTGCCGGTCTGCGCGCCGGAGATGGCGGCGCGGCTGGCAACGCCGGCGGACCTGGCGGGCGCCACGCTGATCCATGTCTCGGCCCGGCCGGAGGGCTGGGCGAACTGGCATGCCGCGCTGGGCCTGCCGCCGCCGGCGCCGCGCGCCGCGCTGGCGGTGGACACGGTGCCGGCGGCGCTGGACGCCGCGGCGGCCGGGCG
>NZ_SMOA01000352.1 GCF_004353985.1 Paracraurococcus ruber
GCTCGCCAAGGACTGGGAGTGCCTGAACCGGTCAGGCCTGTGCTTCCTGCGCTGGGCCTCCGTCCGCCTCATGCTGCGAAGGCTCTGCCAAACCAGAACATGATCCCGGATGGACTCTGAGAAATCGTAGGCAGCAGCGATCGCTGCGTGCCGGCGGTCGGGGAAGTTGGCCATCAGCGCGTCAAACAGCCGCGCCTCCTCCGGGTGTTCACGCATGAAGGCATAGCGCGCCTTGCCCCAGGCGGCCTCGTGCGGCACCCCGCCGGCCAGCGCGGCATCCAGCCGCGCCCCAGGCGCCCCAGATGCCAGGCACCGTCCAATACCGCGCGGCGTGATGCAGACTGTCGGCCGCGTCCTGCCGCAGCAGGCGGGAGCGGCCGGTATGCGCCACGAGTCCATCCGGCCCAACCGAAAAGATACTCTGCGTCGCCAGGCAACGCAGGATTCGCAGCAGTGGTCGCGGTTGCACGCCGCAGGTGGCCGCCAGCGCCTAAATCGCCATCACGCCATCACACCATCACGCCATCACGCCATCACGCCATCGCGTGGTACCACATCCACGACGCCGCAATCGGCCACTACACGGAGCATCCGCGCAACCATGAAGCTGCGCAGAAGCAGCGACATGTCGGCGTGGTCGTCATCACGTGCCTGCGCCACGGTCATACTCCTCCAGATTTGGCGCCGGCGGCTGCACGAGGCGGCGTCTCGTGGCGGTCACCCGCCCCGCTGGAACTCCATCGGGAAGTCGGCCGAGGCGAGCGATGCACCGCCGTCCACGTGCAGGGTCTGCCCGGTGATGAACCGTGCCTGCTCCGAGCACAGCAGGGCTACGGCGTCACCCACATCGGCCGGAGTTGTGAGGCGTCCCATCGGGACCCATCCCGCCCCGGCCCATCCGCGCAAAGCGTCCAACACCTCGGGTGGCAAGGTGGAAAACACGCTATCGTCCGTCGCCCCGGGGCTGACCGCGTTCGCTGTGATGCCGTGCTTGGCAAGGTCCCAGGCGAGGTAGCGCAGCAGCGATTCCATCGCCGCCTTCGCTGGTCCCATCGCCGCCCAGGAACGCCAACTTCCCGTTGTTCCACCGGGGGCGTAGGTGACCGCGACGATGCGGCCACCCTGGCCCATCATCCCTACGGCTTCGCGGGCGCAGTGGAGTAGGGCAGTAGCCTGGGAGTCGATCGCGGATCGCCAATGCTCAGCTGTCAGCTCAAGCACTGGCTGGTAGAAGTGCTGTACATCCGGCCGGGCGTTGGCAACGAAGACGTCGAGCGAGCCGAACGCTGACCGGAGCTCAACGAACATGCGGGAGATATCGTCGGGTCTCATCGAATCGGCCTGGACCAGCAAGGGCTCGGCGCCACACTCGCGCAGCAGGTGGGCAGTTTCCTCGGCTGCCGGTCGGTTCTTTTGAAAGTGGACGCCGATTTGCCTGACCCCGCATTCGGCGAGCTTGAGCGCGATGCCGCGCCCGATCCCGCGCGAGCTGCCGGTGACCAATGCAGTCCGGGCCATCACCACGAGACCTGCCATCTCACGCTTCCTCTCACTGAACGGCACATTTCCGAAGCGCCGCTCTTCGGTCAGCAAGAGCCTATGCCGCATGGCGCTACCATTTCACGCAGGAACAGTCCCTGGCACCATACGCGCTTGGGTTGGTGTTGGTCGTCGAGGGTGGTCAAAGTGGCGAGCCGTGCCGTGTCCCATCACAATGAGCGGGGACAGCACCCGCGCCTTGGGCCAGCGCCCGCTCGCCGCCCCCACTGTCCAGGGCGCACCGATGGTGGCGAGCCGATTGCAGCCAGCGCTGCTGCTCCAGAACCAAGCCAAGGTCGGGCGTTGCAACAGCGGCTGATCGAGATTGCTGATCGGACGTCGATAGGGAATGATTGATCACTGCTGTTGGGTGATGCACGTTCTGAATGCGCGCTCCTAGACCGCAGAGGACGCGCCGGAGGTCAGCGTGATGCAGCACCCCAGCCGCCGATCCCTCTTAGGTCTTGGGCTGACGGCACCGGTCGCACTGGTATGGACTGGCAGTGCCCTCGCACAGCCCCTCGTGGGAGGTTCAGCGGAGCAGCGGCTCCAGGAGCGTGGCATCGAACTGCCAAAGGTGCCTCCCGTGGCAGGCGTCAACAATGTCCCGTTCGTGCGCTCGGGTAACCTCGTCTTCTTGTCCGGCCTGGGCCCGAGCCGGCCTGAGGGAGGGCTCGCCACGGGCAAGGTCGGACGCGACGTGACGGTAGACGAGGCGTACCAGCACGCAAGGCTTACCGGGCTTGCTCTTTTGGCGGTGCTGCGCGCGGGTATCGGTAGCTTGGATAACGTGTCTCGGGCTGTGAAGGTGCTCGGCATGGTGAACGCCGTGCCCGAGTTCACTGACCACCCGAAGGTCGTAAACGGCTGCTCGGATCTGTTTGTTGAGGTGTTCGGCGAACGTGGACGGCACGCCCGATCGGCCGTCGGCATGGGCTCGCTGCCTTTCGGCATTACAGTCGAGATCGAGGCAATCTTCGAAGTTGCTTGAATCGAGCACCTCCTCGCCGCAGGTGGCCGATGACGCGGGACAAGCCCAAGCTTTCCGCCGTCGAGTAGCGCCAGCGCCGCGATGACCGCGTCGCCTGCATCCGGCTCCGCATGGCGATAAGCCAGGAGCTTGAGGGGCGCGGTTTCACCACGCCGGCCGCCGGCGTCGAGATGTTGGGCCTGAAGCCGAAGGTGGCGCATAGCCTGCTCATCGCACGGCAGCGGCGCGAGGACGACGTGACGTTGCAGCTTATGGCTGCGGCTCTCGCTGACGCTTCGCCGGACAGCAGTCATCAGTCCGCTTCGATATGACCCCGTGCCGTCCGTCGGCGTCGCAGAACCCTACCACCGACGCGCCTCACGACCGCAGCGCACACAGGCAGACGGTATTGCATCGGAGCCCCTCCCTTTGCCAAGCTGACCACACGTCCGCATGGCTTCGTTCCGCTCTGGCGTGCCCGGTCCGAGGCGGCCTTCGTCCGTACCAGAGGAGTGACGGCGATGGACTTTCCCCCCGACGAGGTGCGCTTTGCCGCCATGCTTGCCGAGAGCGGGATGCGGGTGCCGCCCGAGCAACTGCCATCGCCGCTCGAAGGCTACTGCCACATGCTCCGCCTGATTGCCGCGCTCGGCGCGCCGGCGACGTTTGAGGCGGAGCCCGCGCTCACCTTCACCCCCGACCGGCGGTGATGGACCCCGTCCCGACCATCGCCGAGGCGGCACGCGGGATCGCATCGCGCCGCCTGTCGCCGGTCGAGCTGACGCGCGCCTGCCTTGACCGCATCGCGCGCATCGACCCGAGCCTGCACAGCTTCCTGCTGGTCTCCGAGGAGCGCGCCCTGGCTGATGCACGCGCCGCGGAGGCGCGCATTATGCGCGACGGCCCGAGGGGGCCGCTGGACGGCATTCCGATCGCGCACAAGGATCTTTTCGACACCGCGGGCATCCGCACCACCGGGCACTCCCGCCTTCTGGCCGACAATGTGCCGGCCCGGGACGCGGCCGTGGTCGCGCGCCTGGCCGAGGCCGGCACGGTGCTGCTCGGCAAGGTGGCAGCGCACGAGTTCGCCATGGGTGGGCACTCCTTCGACCTGCCCTGGCCGCAGCCGAACAACCCCTGGGACCTGGAGCGCACCACGGCCGGGTCGTCGAGCGGCACCGCCGCGGCCGTTGCGGCCGGACTGGTTCTGGGCGGCACGGGCACGGAGACGGCCGGCTCCATCAACGGCCCCGCCGCGCTCTGTGGGATCACGGGCCTCAAGCCGACCTACGGGCGGGTGAGCCGCACCGGGATCCTGCCGCTCGCCTTCACGCTCGACCACGCCGGGCCGATGGCATGGACGGCGGAGGACTGCGCCATCCTGCTGCAAGCCATGGCGGGGCACGACACGTCGGACCCGGCGAGCAGCTGCGAGCCCGTGCCGGACTTCGGGGTGGACCTCGACCGGGGCGTCCGGGGCCTGCGGGTCGAGGTGGTGCGGCACTTCTTCGAGGCCGACAACCCGGCGAGCGAAGCCACCCGGATGGGGATCGAGGATGCGCTGGCGTGGTTCGCACGCGAGGGCGCCGAGGTGCGCGAGGTGAGGCTGTCGCCGCTCGAGACCTACAGCGCCTGCACCTTCGTGGTCCTGCTGGCCGAGGCCTACGCGATCCACGAGCCCTGGCTAACGACCCGGCGGGAGGAGTACGGCGAGATCTTCCGTGACCGTGCCTCCCTGGGCGGGCTGATCCGCGCCCGGGACTACGTGCAGGCGCTGCGCCGCCGACGCGAGCTGTGCCTGGAGATGGCCGGGGCGATGGCGAACCTCCACCTGCTGGTCAACGCGTCGCAGGCCGGGGAGGCGCCGCCGAGTACCGGTCTGTCGAAATGGTCCTTCTTTGAACGCCCTGCGCTGACCACCCCGTCTGCCCTGACCGGCTTTCCGTCCGTGTCGGTCTGCACCGGCTTCGGTGCGGGCGCGCTGCCGGTCGCTATGCAGCTGATCGCACGGCCATTCCACGAGGCCACGCTCCTGCGGGCGGCGCACGGCTATAAGCGGGCGCATCCGTGGCGGGACAAGCGCCCGCCCATGGCCCGGTAGCACCTAGAGCATTTCAGGTTTAGTCGAACGCATACCCCGAGTTGGTGAGATAGTTCTGGCACTCGGTGGGGCTGAAGGTGTCGAGCAGTTGGCCGATGGTGTC
>NZ_SMOA01000353.1 GCF_004353985.1 Paracraurococcus ruber
CGGCGCCCCTCGCCGCGCGCCTGCGCTGGTCGGCGGCCGAGGCGGCGCGCTTCGCCGCCGCGCGGGATGTCGCGCCGGTGCTGCGGCTGCCGGCGGGGGCGGATCTCCGCCGCCTGCTGGCCGGGATCCCGCCGGAGGATGCGGCGGACCGCGCCTGGATCGCCGAGGCGCGCGGCCATCCGGGCGACTGGCCGGCCCTGCGGGGCCGGATCGAGGCGACGCCGCGGCCGGTCTTCCCGCTGCAGGGCCGGGACGGGCTGGCGCTGGGCCTGCCGCCCGGACCGGCGCTGGGCGCGGCGCTGGCGGCGGTGCGCGCCTGGTGGCTGGAGGGTGGCTGCGTCGCCGATGCGGCGGCCTGCCGCGCCCGGCTGCGCACCGTGGCGGATGCGGGTGGCTGACCTGTCCACGCTGTCATGCGGAACTGTGCGATGCCGGACGAATGCAGCCATGGGTTGTCGGGAAATTTGACACACACCGCCCGCGCGCGGCCGTCGCCTGCAGACGTCCTGCCCGATCCGGACGACAGGGACACGCCCACCGCGATCCCAGACCAGAGAATTACGCTTTGATTGTCGGAGGCCTTTACGCCAAAGCGGCTGTCAGGCGGTTAACCTCTTTATGAATCACATGATTTCAACAGCTTGAAACCACAACGCCGGCTGGCATGTCGGTTGCAATCCGTGTCTCAGGACCCCGTGACGCTCTCAGGAATGCTGCAACGGGGTAAGTTCGATCCTGGAGATGCGACTGATGCGTTCGATTTTCGCCTTTCCCGCGGCCCTGGCGGGCTTGGTCCTGGCCGCTGCGGCCGCGCAGGCCAGCCCCCTGACCGCGACCGCCGGCGCCACCTGGAACAGCGATGACGGCGGTTCCCTGGTCGTCGGCCAGTTCAACCCGGCCGCCTATGCCAATGCCTATGGCAATGCCACCCTCACCGGCGTCAGCCTGTCCCTCGGCGCGACGCTCGACGGGTCGGTGACGCTCACCAACACCCTGTCCAACCGGCCGGCGAATAGCCGCAGCTTCGAGGTCAGCATCAGCGTCCCCAGCCTGTCCGTGACCCTGCCCGACAGCACGGTGACCAGCGCGAATTTCGCGGCCATCGCCTTCACGGCGACCAATCTGGCCGGCGGCGCGAGCCAGAGCGTCGGCGCCCTGCCGACGGATGCCGCCCTGGCGGCGCCCCCCATCACCGACTTCGCGCCCTGGACCGGGCCGGGCTCCATCTCCATGGCGGTGGCCTGGGGCGACCTCGACGCCTCGGTGCGGGGCGGCACGCGGTACACCCTGGCGGTCAACCTGACGACCAGCATCCTCGCCACGGTGACCTACACCTATCAGCAGGCCTCGGCCCCGCCGCCGCCGAACAACCCGCCGACCGACACGCCGCCGGAACTGCCGCCCGGCACCGTGCCCGTGCCGGAACCGGCGACGCTCGGCCTGCTCGGCGCCGCGCTCACCGGCCTCGGCCTGACGCAGCGTCGCCGTCGCCGCGCCGCCGCCTGACGCGACGGACCACCGGCCCGGCCCCGCCACGCCCGGCGGGCCGGGGACCGCGGCGCCAAGGCCGCGCGGCGCCCCGCCTTTCGACGCGCCGCGCCGGACCTGCTACGCCGCCGGCATGGCCGTCCTGCCCGCCGATCCCACCACCCGCGCCCTGATCCGCCGGCTGGTCCGCTGCTACCTCGCGCGGCATCGCCGCGGCATCCTGCTCGCCGTACTCTGCACCGCCGCGCTCGCCGGCCTCACCGCGCTCTATCCCATCGTCATCCAGCAGGGCTTCGACCGCTTCACCGCCAAGGACGCCGACCTGGCCTGGCAACTGCCGCTGGTCATCGTGGTGGTCACCCTGGCCAAGGCGCTCGCGCAATACGGCCAGGCGGTGGCGGTGCAGGCGGTGGTGCTGCGGGTGATCGAGGCGCTGCAGGGCGACCTGTTCCGCGCCCTCACCCGCGCCGACCTCGCAACCGTCGTGCGCGACGCGCCGGCCCGGCATGCGACGAAGTTCACCGTCGACGCCGCGGCGATCCGCGAGGCGCTGACCAAGTCCATCAACGGCGCCGCCGACATCCTGACCGTGCTCGGGCTGGTCGCCTCCATGGTCTGGCTGGACTGGCAGATGTCGCTGATCGCCGCCTGCCTCTACCCGATCGCGGTGGTGCCGATCCTGCGGCTCGGCAAGCGCATCCGCCGCGCCTCCGGCGGCATGCAGGAACGCATGGGCGAGACCGCGGCGCAGCTGACGGAATCCTTCGCCGCCGCCCGCGTCGTCCGCGCCTACCGGCTGGAGGCGCAGGAGGAGGCGCGCGCCACGGCCACCTTCGCCCGGCTGCGGGAGAGCCTGCTCGGCATCGCCCGCACCCGCGCCAGCCTCGACCCGATGCTGGAGGCGCTGGGCGGCGTCGCCGTCGCCGCCGTGCTGGGCTTCGTCGGCTGGCGCGTCTCGACCGGGCAGGGGACGGTGGGCGAGTTCACCGGCTTCGTCGCCGCGCTGCTCATCGCCTCCCGCCCCGTGCGGGCGCTGGGGTCGCTGAACGCGGCGCTGCAGGAAGGGCTGGCCGGCCTCTCGCGCGTCTTCGCCGTGGTGGACGCGCCGCGCCGCATCGCCGACGCGCCCGGCGCCCCGCCGCTGCCCGCCGGCCGCGGCCGCGTGGAGTTCGACGGCGTCGGCTTCCACTACGAAGGCACGCCGGACAAGGCGCTGGCCGGCCTGTCCTTCGTCGCGGAGCCGGGGCAGACCGTCGCGCTGGTCGGCCCCTCCGGCGCCGGCAAGTCCACCGCGCTCGCCCTCGTCCCGCGGCTCTACGACGCCACCGCCGGCGCGCTGCGGCTGGACGGCGCGGATGTGCGGGCGGTGACGCTGGCCTCGCTGCGCGACGCCATCGCCTATGTCGGCCAGGATGCGGTGATCTTCGACGACACCGCCTTCGCCAACATCGCCTGCGGCCGGCCGGGCGCGACGCGCGAGCAGGTGGAGGCCGCGGCGCGCGCCGCCGCCGCCCATGACTTCCTCGCCGGCCTGCCGCAGGGCTACGACACCATCCTCGGCCCCGGTGGCGGCCGGCTGTCGGGCGGGCAGAAGCAGCGCGTCTCGCTCGCCCGCGCGCTGCTGCGCGACCCGCGCGTGCTGCTGCTGGACGAGGCGACCAGCGCGCTGGATGCGGAGAACGAGGCGCTGGTGCAGGCGGCGCTGGCGCGGCTGCGGCAGGGCCGCACCACCCTGGTCATCGCCCATCGCCTGGCGACGGTGCGGGAGGCCGACCGGATCGTCGTCATGCAGGATGGTCGGGCGGTGGAGCAGGGGACCCATGCCGGGCTGATGGCGCAGGACGGGCTCTATGCCAGGCTGGTGCGGACGCAGGCCTTCGACAGCACCGAGCCGGTCCGCGCCTGACCGCAGGGCGCTGCCCCTGCGGACCACCCCGCCAGGCCAGCGGCCTGGCCCGGACCGCCCTGGACCGGCCTGAGTCCGGCTGCGACAAGCACCCGTCATGGCACCGCGCAACCGCTGGCTCGAATTGCTGCTGATCGGCGTGGCGCGGATCGGGATGGGCGTGCAGTTCCAGGCGATCGGCGCGCTCGGGCCGCTTCTGGTGGGCGGCCTGGTCGCCGACTGGACCCGGCTCGGGACGCTGATCGGCGCCTATTCGCTGGCCGGCGTCGCCACCGCCCTGCCGGCCGGCTGGCTGCTGGCCCGCTTCGGCGACCGGGCGATCCTGCTGGCGGGGCTCTGGCTCATGGTCCTCGGCGGCGCCGTGCTGGCCGCCGCGCCCTCCTACCCGCTCGCCCTGCTGGGGCGGGTGGTGGCGGGCGGCGGCTCCTCCCTGCTCACCATCGCCTGCGCCAAGCGCGTGCTGGACCGCTTCGCCGGCCCGAGCCTGGCGCCGGCCATGGGCGTCATGCTGTCCGCCTGGCCGATCGGCATCGCCGCCGCCCTCCTCCTGCTGCCCCTGGCCGGGGAGGACTGGCGGCTGGGCCTGATCGGCTCGGCCGCGCTCTGCGCCCTCGCCCTGCCGCTGCTGGCCTGGGCGGTGCCGGCCGGGCCGCGCGGCCCCGTGGACCCCATGGCCCGGCTGCAGCCGGGGGAATGGGCGCCGCTGCTCGCCGTCGGCGCGCTCTGGGCCAGCTACAACGCCGCCTATGCGGTGCTGCTGGGCTTCGCCCCGGCCTTCCTAGTGGCGCAGGGCGCCGGGCCGGGGATGGCCGGGGCCGTCGCCTCCCTGGTCGGCTGGGCCATCCTGCCGCTGCTGCCGCTGGGCGGCGCCATCGCGGAGCGGCTGGGACGGCCGATGCTCATCTGCGCGCTCTGCCTCGCCGGCATGGGCGCGGCGCTGCTGGCGCTGGTCGGCGGCGCGCCCGCCGCGCCGGCGCTGGTCGCCTTCGGCCTGCTGGCCGGGCCGCCGGCCAGCCTGATCATGGCCCTCCTGGGCCGCGTGCTCTCGGCCCGGAGCCGCGCCTTCGGCGTCGGCATCCACTACATGCTGTTCTATGGCGGCCTTGCGGTGCTGCCGCCGGTGGCCGGCGCGCTGCGCGACGCGACCGGCGATCCGGCGGCGCCCATCCTGGCGGCTGCCGGCTTCCTGGCGCTGGCGCTGCTCTGCCTGGCCGGCCTCGGCGCCATGCTGGGCCGGCCGGCGAGCGCCCGCCCCGGCGGCGCGGCCGCGGCGGGACT
>NZ_SMOA01000354.1 GCF_004353985.1 Paracraurococcus ruber
CGGCCCGCGGCGGCGCGCCGACGCCGCGCGGCCGCGCCGCCTACAGCACCGCCGCGCCGCGCGCCGCCGTGTCGTAGAAGCCCGACAAGGTGCGCAGCAGCGCCGCCAGCGCCGAAAGCTCCGCCTCGGCCGGGCCGCCCTGCCGCACCGGCCCGGCCAGCAGCCGTTCGCGCAGGGCGGCATAGCGGTCGCAGAGCGCGACGCCGGCGGGGGTGGCGGCGACCAGCTTCTCCTTCCCCGCGCGGCCCAGCGTCACCAGCCCGGCCCCGGCCAGCTTGCGGATGGCATAGGTGGCGATGTGCGCATCCTCGATCCCCAGCGCCAGCAGGATCTCCGCCTGGCGCTTCGGCCGGTCGCGGTTCCGCACCGCGTGCAGGATCAGCACCTCGGTCGGGGACAGGCCGGGCAGGCCGGCGGCGGCCATGTTCCGCACCATCCAGCGCTGGAAGGCATGGCCGGCGAGGATCAGGCCATACTCCACCTCCGACAGGGCGGGGGAGGCGCCGGCGGCGAGATGGGCGGAGGCGACGATCGGGCCGGGGCCGGCGGGTTCGGCGGGCGGGGACGGGCGGCGGCGCTGCGGCATCGGGGTGTCCTCTCGATGAGGATACGTTGACAAGATACAGATAAATCGTCAATGAGGCGGCGGCGATCCGGCCGGTCCCTGCGCCGTTGTGGCCTTGCACGGTCCTGGCCTTGTTGCCATCACGCGAGCGGCGGAGGGGTGCGATGGGCGGTTCCTGGCAATTCTGGATCGACCGCGGCGGCACCTTCACCGACATCGTCGCGCGCGACCCGTCGGGCCGGCTGTCCACCGCGAAATTCCTGTCGGAGAACCCGGAGCGCTACCGCGACGCCGCGGTCGCCGGCATCCGCCACATCCTTGGCCTGCCGCCCGGCGCGCCCATCCCGCCCGGCCTGGTCGAGGCGGTGAAGATGGGCACCACGGTCGCCACCAACGCCCTGCTGGAGCGCAAGGGCGAGCGGGTGCTGCTGCTGGTCAACCGCGGCTTCGCCGACCTGCTGCGCATCGGCAACCAGGCGCGGCCGCGGCTCTTCGACCTCAATGTCCGCCTGCCGGACCTGCTGCATGAACGGGTGGCCGAGATCGCCGGCCGCGTCGCGGTGGACGGGACGGAGATCGAGGCGCTGGACGAGGCCGGCGCCCGCGCCGCGCTGCAGGCCGGCTTCGCGGCCGGCATCCGCGCCGTCGCCATCGCGCTGATGCATGCCTGGGCGCATCCGGCGCACGAGATCCGCCTGGGCGAGATCGCCCGCGAGGTCGGCTTCCCGCAGGTCTCGCTCTCCCACCAGGCGAGCCCGCTGCCGCGCATCGTCCCGCGCGGCGACACCACGGTGGTGGATGCCTATCTGTCCCCGATCCTGCGCCGCTATGTCGGGCAGGTGGCGGGCGAATTGCGGCCGGCCGGGCCGGACGAGGATGCCGTCCGATCGTCCGACGCCGCAGGCGGCGGGCGTGAATCGGCCGGCCAGGATCAGCCGCGCCTCTATTTCATGCAGTCGAATGGCGGCCTGGCCGAGGCCGGGCATTTCCAGGGCAAGGACGCCATCCTGTCCGGCCCCGCCGGCGGCATCGTCGGCGCCGCCCGCACCGCCGCCATGGCCGGGTTCGACCGCATCATCGGCTTCGACATGGGCGGCACCTCCACCGATGTCGCACTCTACGCCGGGGAGTTCGAGCGGGCCTTCGAGACGCTGGTCGCCGGCGTGCGCATGCGCGCCCCGATGATGGCGATCAACACGGTGGCCGCCGGCGGCGGCTCCATCCTGCAATTCGACGGCGCCCGCTACCGCGTGGGGCCGGACAGCGCCGGCGCGGTGCCCGGCCCGGCCTGCTACCGCCGCGGCGGGCCGCTGACCGTGACCGACGCCAATGTCATGGTCGGCAAGATCCAGCCCGCGCATTTCCCCAGCCTGTTCGGGCCGGCGGGCGACCAACCCCTGGATGCCGATGTGGTGCGGGAGAAATTCGCCGCCCTGGCGGCGGAGATCGCGACCGCGACCGGCGAGGCCGGGTCGCCACGCGCCTCCGGCGGAGCCGGGTCGCCGCCCGCCGCCGGCGCGACAGACCCGCGCGCGGTGGCGGAGGGCTTCCTGCGCGTCGCCGTCGCCAACATGGCGAATGCGATCAAGCAGGTTTCCATCCAGAAGGGCCATGACGTCACGAAGTATGCGCTGCAATGCTTCGGCGGCGCCGGCGGGCAGCATGCCTGCCTGGTGGCGGATGAGCTCGGCATGGAGACGGTGTTCATCCACCCCTTCGCCGGCGTGCTCTCGGCCTATGGCATGGGCCTCGCCGACCAGACCGTGATCCGGGAAGGCGCGGTGGAGGCGCCGCTGACGCCCGAGGCGATGGACGACCTCGCCGCCCGGCTGGACGCGCTGGCGGCGGAGGGGCGGGAGGAGCTGCTCCGCCAGGGCGCGCCGGCCGATCGCATCGCCGCCGCCCGCCGCCTGCATCTCCGCTATGCCGGCACCGACAGCTTCCTGCCGGTGCCCTTCGGCGCGCATGACGCGGTGCTGGAGGCCTTCACCGCGGCGCATCGCCAGCGCTTCGGCTTCGCCACGCCGGAGCGCGAGGTGGTGGTCGAGGCCTGCATCGCCGAGGTGACCGCCGCCGGCGAGCGGGTGGAGGAAGCCACGCTCCCCGCCCGCCCGGCAGGCGAGGCGTTGCAGCCGATCGACACCGTCCCGCTGTTCACGGGCGGCCAGGCGACGGACGCGCCGATCTACGACCGCGACGCGCTGCTGGCCGGCGACCGGCTGGCCGGCCCCGCGCTGATCCGCGAGAGCACCGCGACCACGGTGGTCGAGCCCGGCTGGACCGCCGAGGTGACGCCGCTGAACCACCTCGTCCTCCGCCGCACCACCCCGCGCGCCGCGACGCGCGTCGAGGCGACCGGCCGGCCCGACCCGGTGATGCTGGAGCTGTTCAACAACCTCTTCATGAGCATCGCCGAGCAGACCGGCGCCGTGCTGCAGAACACCTCGCTCAGCGTGAACATCAAGGAACGGCTGGACTTTTCCTGCGCGATCTTCGATGCGACCGGCGCGCTGGTGGCGAATGCCCCGCATGTGCCCGTGCATCTGGGCGCGATGGGCGAGAGCGTGCGGACGGTGATCCGGGAGCGCGGCGCGGCGAGTGCCTCCCCCTTGCGGCCGGGCGACGTCGTCGCGCTGAACAACCCCTACAACGGCGGCACCCACCTGCCGGACATCACGGTGATCACCCCCGTCTTCGATGACGCGGGCAGGGAGATCCTGTTCTTCGTGGGATCGCGCGGCCACCATGCCGATGTCGGCGGCCTCACCCCCGGCTCCACCCCGCCGGTGTCGCGGACGCTGGAGGAGGAGGGGGTGGTCATCGACAATTTCCTCCTCGTCGAGCAGGGCCGCTTCCGGGAGGCGGAGTTCCGCGCCCTGCTGGCCGGCGCCCGCTACCCCGCCCGCTCGCCGGACGTGAATGTCGCCGACATCAAGGCGCAGGTCGCGGCCAACGAGAAGGGCGTGCAGGAACTGCAGCGCGCGGTGCGCGACCAGGGGCTCGACACCGTCCGCGCCTATATGCGGCATGTGATGGACAATGCCGAGGAGAGCGTGCGCCGCGTGCTCGACCGGCTGCAGGACGGGGCCTTCGAGACGACGCTGGATGACGGCACGCCGCTGCGGGTCGCGGTGCGGGTCGACCGCGCCAATCGCCGCGCCGCCATCGACTTCACCGGCACAGGGCCGCAGCGGCCGACCAATTTCAACGCCCCGGCCGCGGTCTGCCGCGCCGTCGTGCTCTACTGCTTCCGCGCCCTGGTGGGGGAGGAGATCCCGCTGAACGACGGCTGCCTCAAGCCGCTCGAGATCATCGTCCCGCCCGGCACCTTCCTCTCGCCCCGGCCGGGGGCGGCGGTGGTGGCCGGCAACACGGAGGTCAGCCAGGTCACCTGCAACGCGCTGCTCGCCGCCCTCGGCGCCTGCGCCTCCGCCCAGGCGACCATGAACAACCTGCTGTTCGGCGATGCCGAGTACCAATATTACGAGACGGTCTGCGGCGGCGTCGGCGCCGGGCCTCTCCCGGGCGGCGGCGGCTTCGACGGCTGGGGCCCGGTGCAGACCCACATGACCAATACCCGCATGACCGACCCGGAGGTGCTGGAGCTGCGCTACCCCGTCCGCCTCGAGGAATTCTCGATCCGCCGCGGCTCAGGCGGCGGCGGCCGCTGGCGCGGCGGCGACGGGTCCCGGCGGCGCATCCGCTTCCTCCGGCCGATGGAGGCGGTGATCGTCGCGTCCCGCCGCAACGTCGCGCCGCATGGGCTGGCGGGCGGGCAGGATGGCGCGCCGGGCCGGCAATGGGTGGAACGGGCCGACGGCAGCGTCGAGCCGATCCCCGGCAATACCGGCAGCGCGCAGCTCGCGGCCGGCGACGCGCTGGTGCTGGAGACGCCCGGCGGCGGCGGCTACGGCGCCGCGTGAGGCTGGGCCGCCGCAGGCCGCGCCCGGGTCCGGGGGATGGACGCGGCGGCAACCAGCAACCGGGGGAGGAGGGCGCCGGCGCGCCGCCGGCCGACCCCTCCCTGACCTTTCCGCCGCGGCCCGGGCCGCCGCATCCCGGGCCGGGCGCCGGCCACGCCGCCAGCCCCGGGGCCAGCCC
>NZ_SMOA01000355.1 GCF_004353985.1 Paracraurococcus ruber
CGGCGGCCGGGCCTGGGCGGCGGCGACCGCCCCGGCTGGCGGGGCAGGGCGCGGCGGCCCGCGCCGCCGGTCAGTCCTGCGGCGGCCGGTGGGCGGCGATGGCCGCCTGGCCATAGGCGCCCTCGGGCACCACCATGCGGCGGCGTTGTGCCGACAGGGCCGGGGCGACCGGGATCACCTCGCAGAAATCCTTGCGCGCTTCCATCAGCATGACGCCGGCGAGGCGCGGGAAGGCGCCGCGGCCGATCCTTTCCCAGGCGCCGGCGCCGCGCAGCAGCAGGCGGGTCTGGAAGGGCGGGACGAAGAGCGCGGCGTCGCGCCGTTCCACCGCGAACATCTGCCGCCGCAGCAGGCGTTCCAGCTGGCCGGCGGAATAGGGCTGGCCATGGCCGAAGGGATTGCGTTCCAGGTGGGCCCACAACCCCAGCCGGTTCGGCACCACCACGATCAGCCGGCCATCATCCTTCAGGACCCGCCAGGCCTCCCGCAGCATGCGGCGGCCATTCTCCGCCGTCTCCAGCCCGTGCACCAGCAGGATGCGGTCGAACATCAGGTCGGGGAAGGGCAGCGCATCCTCCTCCGCCATCGTGGTGCAGGATGCGGCGCTGCGCGGCCAGCGCCAGCGCGGCAGTTGCGTCGGCACGGCGGCGACGCAGCGCGCCGCCTCCGTCCGCCAGAGCCGGAGGAAGGGGCTGGCATAGCCGAGGCCCAGCACCGCCTGCCCCGGCAGGGTGGGCCAGAGCTGCCGGAGACGGTCGCGCAACAGGCGCGCGGTGACCATCCCCGCCGGGGTGGCGTAGAAATTCCCCAGCCCGTGGACCTCATGGCTCATGCAAGGGATATAGGGCGCCCGGGGGCCCCGTTGCAGCGGGGCCGGAGGAGGAGCCCGCCATGCCGCTCTCGGTCACGGCCGTGCCGTGTCTTTCCGACAACTACGTGTGGATCCTGCGGGACGCGGCGACCGGCGCGGTCGCGGTCTGCGACCCGGGGGAGGCCGGGCCGGCCATCGCGGCGGTGGAACGGCTCGGCGGACGGCTCGACCAGATCCTGCTGACGCACCACCATGGCGACCACATCGCCGGCGTCGCCGAACTGCATGCCCGCTTCGGCGGCAGGATCATCGGCGCCGCCGCCGATGCCCACCGGCTGCCGGCGCTGGACCAGGCGGTGCGGGAAGGCGACGGGGTCGCGCTGGGCGAGAGCCGGGCGCGGGTGATCGACACGCCGGGCCACACGGTCGGCCACATCGCCTTCCACTTCGCCGAGGGCGATGTGCTGCTCTGCGGCGACACCCTGTTCTCGCTGGGCTGCGGCCGGCTGATCGAGGGCGATGCGGCGATGATGTTCCAGAGCCTCGGCAAGCTCGCCGCCCTGCCGGAGGCGACGCTGGTCTGCTGCGGCCATGAATACACCGAGAGCAATGCCCGCTTCGCCCTGACGGCGGAGCCGGCGAACATGGCGCTGCGCGCCCGCGCCGAGGAGGCGAGGGCCCAGCGCGCCGCCGGCAAGCCCACCGTGCCGACCACCATCGGGCAGGAACGGGCGGCCAATCCCTTCCTCCGCGCCGGGGACGCGGCGCGGCTGGCCGCCATCCGCAGCGCCAAGGACAGCTTCCGCTGAGCCTCGACCTGCGCGATGCCGGCCTGCCCGCGGCGGCGGTGATCGCCGCGCTCCGCCTCGCCCCGCATCCGGAGGGCGGGCATTACCGGGAGGTCTGGCGGGATGCGCCGGCGGGCGGCGGCCGCGGCGCCGGCACGGCGATCCACTACCTGCTGGCGACGGGTGAGCGCAGCCACTGGCACCGGGTGGACGCCGCGGAGGGCTGGCACTGGCATGCCGGGGCGCCGCTGCGCCTTTCCCTCTCGGCCGATGGACGGGCGGTGGAGGCGCGGCGGCTGGGGCCGGATCTCGGGGCCGGGGAGAGGCCCTTCGCCCTGGTGCCGGCGGGCTGCTGGCAGGCGGCGGAGCCGCTGGGGGCCTGGGTGCTGGTGAGCTGCACCGTCAGCCCGGCCTTCGAATTCGCCGGCTTCGAGATGGCGCCGCCCGGCTGGGCGCCGGGCGGCGCCGAGAGCAGATCGTGATCGGATGGAATCACCTGAACGCGTGACGATGCGCTGAAAACCATCGGCCGGAGCATGCGGCGTGAGCGAACGCGACCGCAGCATGCTCTACAGCGGCTTGCGTTCAAGATTGAACGCCGCGCCGCTGTAGCGTGTTGTTTTCAGAGCAGATTCACGCTCCGGGCCGTTCACGGCCCTCCGCGATCCGCTCCAGCGGCCGCTACCGCGTCGCCTGCACCAGCCCGTGCTGCTCGCGCACCGCGTGGAAGCGCAGCGCGGGCCATTCCTCCTCCGCCCGCTTGCGCCGCCAGTCGGACCCGAAGAAGGCGACCAGCGCGCCGTCATGGTCCTCACCCGCGTCGCGGCGGTTGGTGGCGGCGAAGCGCTCCAGCGCGGTCCTGTCCTCCCCGGTGACCCAGCGCATCATGGACCACATGGTGTCCTGGAAGCGCGCGGGGACGCCGTATTCCACCTTCAGGCGCGACTGCAGCACATCGAGCTGCAGCTGCCCGACCACGCCGACCACGGGCAGCGAGCCATCCAGCGGACGGAACAGCTGCACCACGCCTTCCTCGGCCAGCTGGTCCAGCGCGGTCTTCAGCTTCTTCGCCAGCATCGGGTCTTCCAGCTGGACGTGGCGCAGGATCTCCGGCGCGAAGCTGGGGACGCCGCGGAAATTCAGCTCCTCGCCCTCGGTCAGCGTGTCGCCGATGCGGAGCGTGCCGTGGTTGGCCACGCCCACCACGTCGCCCGGCCAGGCCTCCTCGGCCACCTGGCGGTCCTTGGCGAAGAAGAAGAGCGGCGCGTTCACCGGCACCTGCTTGCCGGTCCGCACCTGCTTCAGGCGCATGCCCTTGGTCAGCTTGCCGGAGCAGAGCCGGACGAAGGCGACTCGGTCCCGGTGGTTCGGGTCCATGTTCGCCTGCACCTTGAAGACGAAGCCGGTCAGCTTGTCCTCGCCCGGCTCCACCTCCCGCGGGTCGCCGGCGCGGCGGCCGGGTGGCGGGGCATAGCGGGCGAGGCCGTCCAGCAGGTGGCCGACGCCGAAATCGCGCAGCGCCGAGCCGAAGAAGACCGGCGTCAGATGGCCTTCGCGGAAGGACTCCAGGTCGAAGGCGTTCAGCCCGGCCTCGGCCAGCTCCGCCTCCTCCCGCAGCGCGGCCGCGCGCTCCGGCCCCACCAGTTCCGCCAGCTTCGGGTCGTCGAGGCCGGAGAGCGGCACGGCGGCGGCGTCATCGGCATCCACCGGCAGGAAGTGGCGGTGCAGCAGGTCGTAGGTGCCGGCGAATTCGCTGGCGCGGCCGACCGGCCAGGCGACCGGCGCGGCGTCCAGCGCGAGCGTCTTCTCGATCTCGTCGATCAGCTCGAAGGGGTCGCGCGCCTCCCGGTCCATCTTGTTGACGAAGGTGATGATCGGGATGTCGCGGAGCCGGCAGACCTCGAACAGCTTGCGGGTCTGGCTCTCGATGCCCTTGGCGGCGTCCAGCACCATGACCGCCGCGTCCACCGCGGTCAGCGTGCGGTAGGTGTCCTCGGAGAAATCCTCGTGGCCCGGCGTGTCCAGCAGGTTGAAGACCAGGCCGCCGCGCTCGAAGGTCATCACCGAGGTCGCGACCGAGATGCCGCGGTCCTGCTCGATCTTCATCCAGTCGGACCGGGTGCGCCTTGCGTTGCCTTTCGCGCGCACGGCGCCGGCCAGCTGGATGGCGCCGCCTTTCAGCAGCAGCTTCTCCGTCAGGGTGGTCTTGCCGGCATCCGGATGGGCGATGATGGCGAAGGTGCGCCGCCGGGCCGCTTCGGCGGCGACCGGCGTCGGGGCGACGAGGGCGTCCACGGGCGATGTCTCTGGATCTGGGATTGTCCCCCGGGATGTAGGCGCTGGGGGGCGGGAAAGCCAGCGCGGCGGCGGGGCGGGGGGCGGGGGGCGCGCATCCGCCGGCCCGGCGGGCCCTGGCGAGGGGGTGCGGCGCATCCTGCCCTGTCCGGACGGGCCCATCGCAACGCGATCCGCCCCGGCGTCATGCCGGCACGGCAAGGGTCCGGCATGGCGCCGCATCGATCCGCCGGATAGGCTCGGCGCCGCCGGGGCCATCCCGGGCGACCCGGACTGGCACGCCATGCTGACCCTCGCGCAACTGCCGCTGCTGGCCACCATCCTGCTGCTGCTGCCGATGGTCTATTTCGCCATCGCCTCGCTCACCTTCTTCATCGCCAGGCTGCGGGACCCGGTCGTCACCCGCGTGCTGCGGGGGCTGTTCGACAGCTACTTCCTCGGGCTGATCGGCGGCAGCGCGGCCGGCGTCCTGGCCTTCGGCCTCGCCGGGCGGCTGCCGGCCGCGCTCGTCATCGGCTCGATCGGCACCGGCGCCACCCTGGCCCGGCGCTGGTTCCTGCGGCGGCTGGACCTGCAGGTCCTGGCCCGCGACGCCGGCGACGCCGCCGCGATCGGCCGCCTGCGCCGCCTGCATGTCGGCGGCATCCTCTACAACGCGGCGCATCTGGTGGCGCTGGTCGCCAGCATCCCGCAGGCCGTGCCGTTGCCCTGAGCCGGCGTGGCGCGGCGGCACGCGACCCGGCCGGGCGGCGCGGGGATCGC
>NZ_SMOA01000356.1 GCF_004353985.1 Paracraurococcus ruber
TCGCCGCCAACGTGCTGAACCGCATGCTCGAGCTTGGGCGGCCGGAATACGTCCGCATCGCATGATCCCATATGCGGGCAGGGATCTATGCGTTCACGCCGCTGACCCATGCAACACGATGCCTGCACGCCCATCTCTGCCGTCTTAGCCCCCTGCCGCGTTTGCCGCGCGGCGGGGGGTTTCTAATTCTGCCCTCTGGTCAGACCCCGGCCGCGCACCGGCCGGAGTCCCGGGGGAAGTGGTCACGGACAAATCCTGCCCTGGCTGTACGCCGGGCGCCACTGCTCCAGCTTAACCTCCACCTGCGTTTCCACTGGCTCCGGCCGCAGGCGGCGCAGCATCGCCAGGGTCCGCCGGCGCAGGACGCGGTGCCGGGCCAGGACCTTCCCCAGGTCGCGCTGGGCGCGGGTCAGGGCGGCCCGGGCCACCGGGTCCGCAGCGTCCAGGCGCAGGCGCAATTCCGCGACGGCTAGTCGGTAACAGGCTTTGTCCGCTGCGGACGTGGCAGCCCGCGGAGCGGGCGGCAGGCTGGGGCGGGTGCGCCGAGTCTGTGCCGGCGCCTCGGCCATGGCCCGCAACCGGCGCAGCAGGCGGTCCGCAGCGGCGACGGACCAGGGACCAGCCCCGGGCGGTGGGGGGATACCGCGCGCCTTCAGCGTCTCCGCGATGACCCGCAGCGTGGCCTTGCCGCCGGCCTCGGCTTGGATGTCCGCCACCACCGGCCGCAGCGCCAGCGCGTGCGCCCAAATGCGCCGGTGTGCGCCACGCGGTCGGGCCGGCATCACAGGACCGCGCCGTCTGGGGGTTCCTCGATGCCCAGCGCGCTCATGATCTGCCAGCCGTCCAGCGCCTTGCCGCGCGCCATTGCCCATTCCATCAGCGCCACCGCCACCGGTTCGTCCTCCGGGCCGAGACCCAGCACGTGCGGCAACTGGCCTGGAAACGTCTTGCTGTAGCGGTCCAGGACCGCGTCCAGCGGCCCGATGTCGTAGAGCTGGAGGTGTGACGCCTTGGCCGGCGGGGTCCTGCCCGTGTCCAGCAGGGCGCGCACGCCCAGGATTTCCACGCCCACCACTCGGTTGTGCTGGTCGTAGTCCACCGTCAGCCCCGGCGCGATTTCCACACTGTCTGCGGGCTGCGCGCCGGCTGGCGCGAAGTAGATGCCGATCGCGTCCGCGTCTGGGTCATAGGTAGCCCGTGGATCCGGGAAGGGGCGGGGCGGCCGGGTCATGCCGCGACCTCCAGCCGACGCAGCAGCCGGTCCACCGCGGACCGGTGCCACGGACCGCGGCCGGACGGCGATGGCAGGCCGCGCGCGTTCAGCGCGTCCGCGATCGCCGCCAGGGACTGGCACCCAGCGGCCCGGATTTCCCGGATCACCGGGCCCAAGTCCATGGCCCGGTCCTGTGCCTGGGCCGCCCGGGCCGCGGACGCCATGCGCGCCTGCTCCGGGCTGCCGGCCTGCAGGCGCGGGTTGCCCAGCTTTACCCCGCGGGCCTTGGCCGCTGCCAGCGCCGCCTTGGTCCGCTGGGATGTCAGGCCGGCTTCCAATTCGGCTACCGCGGCCATCTGGGTCAGCAGGAACTTTCCTACCGGCCCGGGCGGGATCGCGGGCAGGTCACAGAACACCACCCCAGCCTCCCCAGTCCCCTCCACGACCCGCAGCAGGAAGCCGGCGGACCGGGCCAGCCGGTCCACCTTGGCCACCAGCAACGCGGCCCGGTGCCGGCGACAGGCCATCAGCGCGGCGGCAAGCTGGGGGCGGTCATCCCGCCGGCCGCTCTCCACTTCCACGAACTCCGCCAGGACAGTCCCGCCGGCGATGGCGGCGACATGCCGCGCGATGGCTTCGCGCTGGGCCTCCAGCCCCAGGCCGGACGCGCCCTGGCGCTGGGTACTGACCCGGAGGTAAGCAACGAAGCGGGTCACGCGTCGCCGCCCCTTTCGACTTGCTCCACCTCGACACTGAAACCTTCCATGGTCGTGAGTAAGGTTCCGCACTTGGCACAATAAGCCGCTTGCGGCGTGTTGTGTGACCTCGCTGGCCCATCCCAAGCCCTGCTGATTATCTGATTGAGAGTGCCGCATTCCTTGCACCACCGGCGCTCTACTCTCTGTTGCCCCACCACCGCGCCCTCGTTGTCCCGGTGCCATTCCACCGTTTGACGGAATGGGACATACCATAGCGGGCTTGTTGCGCATAGCGAATACCTTTGCGCTCCCCGGCGCGGCCCGTATCGTGACTACCGAAACCACGATGTACCCCCATGATGTGAGGAGCGCGGCAGGGGCTACGCCCCCCACGCGTAGGGGGCACATGTGGGGCAAATGAGGGGCGCCGGGGCACGGATGGGGGATGTGGAAGCCCGCTGGCTGACCTACCGCGAACTGGCCGATGAACTCGGCGTCTCCCCCCGTGCTGCCGAGGCGCGGGCCCGGCGCCATGTCCGCATGGGGCAGTGGCGGCATCGGATCGGCAACGAAGTTCCCAAGGTTGCCCGCGTTCTGGTACCGGCTGCCGACCTCGCTGCCATGCGGGAGGGCACAGTAGGGAGCACGGCAGCGGACACGCGAGGGGGTGTAGGCCCCCTACCGGATGGGGCACGCGAGAGGGACACCGCGATGCTCTTGGCGGCGCTGCGCCGGGCTGAGGACCGCGCCGACCAGGAAGCGAAAGAGGCCAGCCAGCAGCGCGAACGGGCGATCCGGGCCGAGGGCGAAGCTGCCGGCTTGCGGGCCAGCTTTGAGCAGATTCTTGAACAGACGGACCGCGCCCAAGCCCGGGCTGAAGCCCTCGCTGGTGCACTGGCTCTTGAGCGACAGCAGAGGGAGGCAGCAGAGGCCCAAGCGATCGCGGACCGGGCAGCGCGCCAAGCGGCCGAAGCCGCTCGGGACGCGGCTGTAGAAGTCGCTCAACAGAACGAAGAGCGGGCGCAGGCGGCAGCGGCAGCGGCTGTGACTGCCCGGGATGCGGCAACGATTGCACAGGCTCGGGTGACCGTGGCGGAGGCGATGCGGCTGGTAGCCGAACAAGCGCGGGACGCCGCCCGGGCTGACTTGGCGGCGCTGACAACTGGCCGGCGGCTCGGACGGGCATGGCGGGCGCTAGTTGGCCGACAGGACGAGCCGTGAAGGTCGCAGTTGCTGCGGTCGCCGTGCTGGCCCTGGGGCTGGCCATGATGACCGTGGCCACCCCGTCGCTTCCGCCTTGGGTACGGTGGTCGTTGCTGCTGCTGTCGGCCGTCGCCAGCACCATGGCGACGCTTCGCTTCAAGGGGCTGCTGTGAGCGTCGAACAGTGGGCAGCGCTGACGCTGGCGTCTGTTGGCGTGATTTTCGCGTTGCAGCGGGATAGGGCGTTGCAGCTGATCGCCTGGGGCATGATCACCGCGGCAGTGGCCCTGGCCCTGATATGACTGAAGCGGAAGCGCGGCCCCTGTTGTTTCAGCACCGCCGGCTATGACCGCAGTGCAATTGTGGGCCATCGTGCTGCGATGGCGGACAGGCGGAGGCCGCCCTGGCCGAGCAGGAGACAGCTTTTTGTAACCAACGCGACGACACTCAAGCCGATAGTGGTGGCCGGCTTATTGTCATGATGGCGCGCCCGTTCGCGCTCACGAGGAAAGGTTGACCCGACGGATGTGGCGGCCTCGGCAAGACAGCCGCGATGGCGGTCATGGCCGGTGCTCATCGGCGGCCCTCGTCCCAGCGCGCGAGGTCGGCGGCATCCATGGCGAGTTCCGGGGAGCGGCGGGCGGCGCTGGCACGCAGCCACTTGCGAAAGACATGCGGTCCGTGCGCCTGGCCGAACCAGGCCAGGGTGTGGCGCTTGGTGATCCGCTGGATGCCCTCGCGGGTCAGCGGCCCCTTCATCCCCATCCAGAGACGGTTGGAGGTGCCGGCTCGGGGGAACCGGGGCCGCGCCTGCTCCAGATAGTCGGTCAGCATGGCGGACGCCTCGGCATCGCCCGGGTAGTCCAGCCAGCGGTCATTCTTGGTGTGCTCGCCGGGGAACCGGATATGTCAGGTGCCGTCCGGGCGCGGCTCGAGATGCCGGTCTATGGTCATCGGCACGATGCGCCGGTGCGCGGCGCGCGGGTGAGCAGCAGCGCCAGCAGCGCCGCATCCCGCAGCGCCTGCCGTTTGCCGGGCCCCTCCGGTGCCGCGAGACCGTCGCGGTGCAGCCGCCTGACGTGGATCATCACCTCGGCGACGTCGCGCACGACGAAGGGCTTGGGCCGACCCGGAATGGCCCGCTTGAGCGGCCGGTTGCCAGGTCGGGCAATGAAAATCCAACTCCGGCCTGGGGCCAGCAGGCGAAGCATGGCGCTGAGGTTGCGCAGCATCTGCCGCCGGGTGGTTGGCGCCAGGCCGCGCGCCTTGTTCTCCCGCCGCCACGCGGCCACCCGCTCCGGCGTAGCCCGGTCGGTTGGACCCTCCGCCTGGCAGAGGGCATCGGTCCGGGCGAGGAAGTCGAGGAACTGGCCGTAGGTTTGGGTGTCATCGTGTTGCATGGGTCAGCGGCGTGAACGCATAGATCCCTGCCCGCGTATGGGATCATGCGATGCGGACGTATTCCGGCCGCCCAAGCTCGAGCATTCGGTTCAGCACGTTGGCGGCGATGGCCACCTCGGTCGCCTGGCGCCCGTC
>NZ_SMOA01000357.1 GCF_004353985.1 Paracraurococcus ruber
CAGCCGCGCGCCGGCGGCGGTCACGGTGCGGTCCACCGCGCCCAGCAGGCAGTCGCGCGGCCCGCCGCGGGTCGCGCCGTCAGGCGCGCTGCCGCGCAGCGGGCGCAGGATCTCGAGGCTGGCGCGCGTCGCGGCATCCATCTGCAGCACGCCGCGGCCGCCGCGCGGCACCGGCCGCGCCAGATGCGGCAGGGCGCGCCCGCCCTCGCCCTTCTGCGTCGCCCGGACATAGTCGAGCGCCATGGCCGCCGCCGCCGCTTCGGCGGCCGAGAAGCTGCCGAAGCCATCGAGGGTGGCGACGCCCCAGGCCTCGGCCAGGCGGCGGGCGCCGTCGCGCGGCGGCGTCGCCTCCACCGCGCCGGGCAGGGCCAGCGCCGGTGGCGCCAGCACCTCCGCCGGCTCCAGCCGCGCCAGCAGGGCCGGCAGGTCCGCGGCGGCCAGAGCCTCGGTCTCGAAGGCGCCCGTGCTGAGGTCGAGCCAGGCGGCGCCCAGCCGATCCCCGTCCCTGTCGGCCTGCGGCACCAGGGCCAGCAGCCAGGCCGGGCGGGCGGCGTCCAGCAGCGCCTCCTCCGTCACCGTCCCCGGCGTGACCAGCCGCACCACCTCCCGCCGCACCGCGCTCGCCTTGCGGCGCTTCGCTTCCTCCGGCGTCTCCATCTGCTCGGCGATCGCCACCCGGAAGCCGCGGCGGATCAGCCGGGCAAGGTAGGTCTCGTGGCTGTGCGCCGGCACGCCGCACATCGGCACCCGCTCGCCCTGATGCTCCCCCCGGTAGGTCAGCGCGATGTCGAGCGCTTCCGCGGCGGCTTCCGCGTCGGCGAAGAACATCTCGTAGAAGTCGCCCATGCGGAAGAACAGCAGCGCCTCCGGCTGCGCCGCCTTCAGCGCGAACCACTGCGCCATGGCGGGGGAGGCGCCGGCCGCGCTCGGCAGCCGCGCGGCGGAAACGGTGGCCTGGTCCATGCCGCTGTTCAGATCCATGCCGCTGTGTAGAGCAGATCGCGGCGCAGCGTGAACGCCCCGGCCGCGCACCCCGGGGCATCGCGCGGCGCCCGACGATCGGCCGGACCCGGCCGGCCGTCCCCCCGCGGCCGCTGGTCCCGTCCGCCGGCCGCGGCCGCTTCGCGGCTGCGAAGCCGCGGCCTTCACGCCGCAGCCGCCCCCTGCCTAAATGGCGGCAAGGGAGGGGGCGCCGGGTCGGGCCCCTCTGGCGGCGAGAGGACCTGAGAGCAATGGATGACGCACCGAAGGCCGGGATCGCCGGCTCGCTCGCCGATGGCCGCACCGCCCGCGTGACGCCGGAGGAGGCGCTGGCGCTGCACGCCGAGGGACGTCCCGGCAAGCTGGAGATCCGCCTCACCAAGCCGCTGATCACCGCCCGCGACCTGTCGCTGGCCTATTCGCCCGGCGTGGCGGAGCCCTGCCTGCACATCCACCGCGACCCGTCGCTCGCCTATGACTACACCGCCAAGGGCAATTTCGTCGCCGTCGTGTCCAACGGCACCGCCGTGCTCGGCCTCGGCAATCTCGGCGCCCTCGCCTCCAAGCCGGTGATGGAGGGCAAGGTCGCGCTCTTCAAGCGCTTCGCCGACGTGGACGGCATCGATCTCTGCCTCGACACCGAGGATGCGGACGAGTTCGTCAACGCGGTCCGCTTCCTCGGCCCCAGCTTCGGCGGCATCAACCTCGAGGACATCAAGGCGCCCGAATGCTTCGTCATCGAGCAGCGGCTGCGCGAGCTGATGGACATCCCGGTCTTCCATGACGACCAGCACGGCACCGCCATCGTCGCCGCCGCCGGGCTGATCAACGCCGCGCACCTGACCGGGCGGGACCTGGCGGCCACCCGCCTGGTCATCAACGGCGCCGGCGCCGCCAGCATCGCCTGCGCCGAGCTGATGCGGGCCATGGGCATGCGGCCCGAGAACATCATCATGTGCGACACCAAGGGCGTGCTGTACCGCGGCCGCACCGAGGGCATGAACCAGTGGAAGTCGGCGCATGCCGTCGAGACCAGGGCGCGGACGCTGTCCCAGGCGCTGGAGGGCGCCGACGTCTTCTTCGGCCTGTCGGTCAAGGGCGCGGTGACGCAGGAGATGGTCCGCGCCATGGCGGACAAGCCGATCATCTTCGCCATGGCGAACCCCGACCCCGAGATCACGCCGGAGGAAGCCAAGGCCGCGCGCCCGGACTGCATCGTGGCGACCGGCCGCAGCGACTACCCGAACCAGGTGAACAACGTCCTCGGCTTCCCCTTCATCTTCCGCGGCGCGCTGGACGTGCGGGCCAGCACCATCAACGACCAGATGAAGATCGCCGCCGCCCGGTCCCTGGCCCTGCTGGCGCGGGAGGACGTGCCGGAGGAGGTGGGGTCGGCCGGCGCCGGCAAGTCGCTGCGCTTCGGCCCCGAATACATCATCCCCAACGCCTTCGACCCCCGGCTGATCTCCCGCGTGCCGGTCGCGGTCGCCAAGGCGGCGATCGACAGCGGCGTGGCGCGCCGGCCGATCACCGACCTCAACCGCTATGCCCGCAACCTGGCAGGCCGGCTGGACCCCACCGCCAATGCGCTGGAACTGATCACCGAGCGGGTGCGTGCCAACCCGAAGACGGTGGTCTTCGCGGAGGGCGAGGAGGAGAAGGTGATCCGCGCCGCCATCGCCTTCCACCAGGCGGGCTACGGCACGCCGGTGCTGGTGGGGCGGGAGGACCGGATCCATGCCACCACCCGCGCGCTCGGCCTGCCGCTGCCGGAAGGCATCCAGATCCGCAATGCCCGCAACTCCGACAGCAACCGGCGCTTCGCGGAATACCTCTATGGCCGGCAGCAGCGGCACGGCTTCCTGTTCCGCGACTGCCAGCGGCTGGTCAACCAGGACCGCAACGTCTTCGCCGCCTGCATGGTCGCGCTGGGCGACGCCGACGCCATCGTCACCGGCGTGACGCGCAGCTATGCCGTGGCGCTGGAGGGCATCCTCTCCGCCATCGATCCCGCGCCGGGCGGGACGATGTTCGGCCTGACCCTGCTGCTCGCCCGCGTCTCCGGTACCGTCTTCGTCGCCGACACCGCGATCCATGAGCGGCCGGATGCGCAGACCCTGGCCGAGATCGCCATCGCCTCCGCCGCCGCGGCCCGGCGGCTGGGGCATGAGCCGCGGGTGGCCTTCCTCTCCTTCTCCACCTTCGGCGACCCCAAGGGATCGATCCCCGGCAGCATCCGCGATGCGGTCAAGCTGCTGGACCAGCGGGAGGTGGATTTCGAGTATGACGGCGAGATGTCGGCCGACGTGGCGCTGGACCCGGCGCTGCGGGCCCACCTCTACCCCTTCTGCCGGCTGACCGGCGCGGCGAACGTCCTGGTGATGCCCGGCCTGCATGCCGCGCATATCCTGACCAAGGCGGTGCCGCGGCTGACCAGCGGCACGGCGATCGGGCCGCTGCTGATGGGCCTGGCCAAGCCGGTGCAGATCGTGCCGGTGGATGCCGGCGTCGGGCAGGTGCTGGACATGGCCTGCCTCGCCGCCCATGCCGCAATCGCCCGCTGACCGCCGGGCATCGGCCGGGCCCGGCCATGGCGCCGCCGCTCTTCACCATCGGGTATGAGGGGGCGACGCCGGATGCGCTGGTCGCCGCCCTGCGCGCGGCGGGCGTGACCCGGCTGGTGGATGTGCGGGAACTGCCGAACAGCCGCCGCCCCGGCTTCGCCAAGCGGGCCCTTTCGGCGGCGCTGGAAGCGGCGGGGATCGCCTATGACCACGCCCGGGCGCTGGGCACCCCGGCCGAGGGCCGCGCCGCGGCCAAGGCGGGCCGCACGGCCGAGATGCAGCGGATCTTCGCCGCCCGCCTGGCCGGGACGGAGGCCCAGGCTGCGCTGGCGCAACTCGCCGGCCAGGCGCGGGCGGAACGGGTCTGCCTGCTCTGCCTGGAAGCCGACCCGATGCGCTGCCACCGGCGGCTGGTGGCGGAGGCCGTCGCTGCCTCGGACGAATTCGTGATCGCCCACCTGCATCCGCAGGGCATGCTGCCCCGTAGCTGACAGGGAAGGGGGAATTGCGATGTCGCTGAGCCTGATCCTGCACGACCTCTCCGCCGTCGGGGCCGAAGCGGAGTCGCGCTTCTTCGAGGCCATCTTCCAGGTCGCGCCCGAGCATTGGCGGGTACGGCCGGAGGCAACGCTGGCGGCGACCACCGTCTCCCCGGCCTATCTGCGCGACCACCTGCTGGCCAGCCTGCCAGCCGACCGGCGCCCGGGGACCCTGCTGCTGGTCACCCGCATGCCGCCGGATGCGAGCTGGAACGCCCTGTCCGGCCAGGGGGATGCCTGGGTGCAGGACATGCTGAACGAGGGCTGAGCCCGGCAGGGCTGGGACGGATCGCGGCGCGGCCGCGGCCCGCGGTCACACCCCGCCTTCGGTCCGCAGCGCGTCGCCGAAGGGGTCGCGCGGCGGTGCCGCGCCCGGGCCCGCCAGGGCCAGTTGCTGCCGCGCCTCGGCGATCTCCGCCTCGGCCCGGGCCAGGCGCTGATGCGCCGCCTCGATCCGGCTCACCGCCTCCTGCGCGCAGGCATCGACCAGCGCCTTGGCCCGCCGCTCGCGCAGGGCGGCGCGGGCGCGGGCGG
>NZ_SMOA01000358.1 GCF_004353985.1 Paracraurococcus ruber
GGCGCGGCGGTGCTGTAGGCGGCGCGGCCGCGCGGCGTCGGCGCGCCGCCGCGGGCCGCTCCAGCCCGGCCGTGGCGCTGTCGAAGGCGGCCAGGCCGCCGCGGTGCTGCCCGGCTTCGACGCCGTCCACCCGCCCGGCCGCAAGGGCTGGGCGGCCGATGCGGCGGCGGTCCTGGTCCTCGCCTCATATGCCGCGGCCGGGATCACCGGCGCCGTGCCGCCGGTGATGGCGGCGTCGCCGCCGGGCGGCCCCGGCGCCGCACGGCCCCGGAACGGAGGCGCAGCCGCCCTCCCCCCGCCGGCCCGGCGCATGCTAAGCCCCCCGCCTGCGCGGGGAGTCCGGCTTTGGGGCTGTGGGGCAAGATCATCGGCGGGGTGGTGGGCTTCGTCTCCGGCGGGCCGCTCGGCGCCCTCATGGGCGCGGCGGTCGGCCATGCCGCCGACCAGAATGGCGGGCGGATGCCGGCCGGCGGGCTGTTCGGCCGCCCCTCGGCGAAGGAGGCCGCCGACCTCGCCGCCATGCTCGGCAGCAAGGAACAGCTCTTCGCCATCTCGGTCGTGGTGCTGACCGCCAAGCTGGCGAAATGCGACGGCCCGGTGAAGCGGGAGGAGATCGACGCCTTCAAGCGCATGTTCCGCATCCCGCCCGAGAGCCTGCGGGAGATCGGCCAGCTCTTCGACCAGGCGCGGGATTCCTCGGACGACTACCGGCTCTTCGCGCAGCGGCTGGGGGAGGCCTTCGCCGACAACAAGGGCATGCTGGAGGATGTGCTGGCCGCGCTGTTCCAGATCGCCCGCGCCGACGGCCCGCTGACCAAGTCCGAGGTCGCCTTCCTGCAGGGCGTGCAGCTCGGCTTCGGGCTGGAGGCGCCGTCCTGGGAGCGGGCGCGGGACGGACGGCCGGGCGCCGGGCCGCAGCCTGGCGCGGGCGCCGGCGGCGGCGGCGCGGCGGCGGCGGTGCAGACCGGGCCCGATCCCTATGTCATCCTCGGCGTGCCGCGCAACGCGACGGATGAGGTGGTGCGCGCCGCCTGGCGCAAGCTCATGCGGGAGAACCATCCGGACAGCCTGGCGGCACGCGGCGTGCCGCCCGACTTCATCCGCCGCGCCACCGACAAGGTCGCCGAGATCAACGCCGCCTGGGACCGGGTGAAGCGCGAGCGCAAGCTGTGACCGCGCGGCCGGCCGGCGCGCCGGAGCCCGACCCGGGCATCCGCGACCTGCCCAGCCCGAACCAGGACGACCGCCCGCCCGGCCTGCCGGTGGACATGCTGATCCTGCACTACACCGGCATGCGCAGCGGCGCCGAGGCGGTGGCGCGGCTGCGCGACCCGGCGGCGCGCGTCTCCGCCCATTATGTGGTCGAGGAGGACGGCGCGGTGCTGCGCCTGGTGCCGGAGGCGCGGCGGGCCTGGCATGCCGGCATCTCCCACTGGCGCGGCCAGGCCGGGCTGAACGGCCGCAGCATCGGGATCGAGGTGGTCAATCCCGGGCACGAGTTCGGCTACCGGCCCTTCCCGGCGCTGCAGATGGCGGCGCTCTGCGACCTCTGCCTCGGCATCCTGGCGCGGCATCCGATCCCCGCCATCAACGTCGTCGCGCACAGCGACGTCGCGCCCGACCGCAAGCAGGATCCGGGCGAGCTGTTCGACTGGGAAGGGCTGGCGGCGAATGGCGTCGGCCTGTGGCCCGCGGCCGCTGCGGATCCGGCGGCGGAGGCAGCAGCCGATCCGGCGGCGGTCCCCGCCCTGCTCGCCGCCATCGGCTACCGCGCCGACCTGCCGCTGCCGCTGCTGGTCACCGCCTTCCAGCGCCACTGGTGGCCGGCGCGGGTGGATGGCGTCGCCGATGCCGGCACGCGGGCGCGCATGGCGGCGGTGGCCGCCCTGGCCGCCGCTTCGGCGTAACGGTCGTCGGCCGGCGCATCTGGCGCATTGACGCGGCGCCGCCGGCGGGCGCATCACCGCGCCGCGCCAGGTGGCCAGACGGCCGCTGGCCGGGGAGCGATCCCCGGCTGGAGGAAAGTCCGGGCTCCACGGGAATACGGTGCCGGCCAACGGCCGGCGGGCAGAGGGTGGCGCAAGCCGCCCAAGGCTCAGGGACAGTGCCACAGAGAACAGACCGCCCGCGCGCCGAGGGGTTCGCCCCGGGGCCCGCGGGCAAGGGTGAAAGGGTGCGGCAAGAGCGCACCGCGCCCCCGGCAACGGGGGCGGCAGGGCAAACCCCACCGGGAGCAAGGCCGAATAGGGGTGGCCGGCGTGGCCGGGCTTCGGCCCGGCGGACGCGAGGGCGTTCCCGCCCCGTCACCCGGGTTGGCCGCGCGAGGCGCGCCGCAAGGCGCGTCCCAGAGGAATGGCCGTCCCATCCCCAGCTTTCAGGGGGTGGACAGAACCCGGCTTACCGGCCGCCTGGCGCACCTTATCCACAAACATTTCCCCAGCGGGTTCGAGTCGCCCAAAAAACAACCGACTCCGGTCGATTGGATACCATTGACAATCCGCCGTTTCCTGTAGCTGCCACGAGTCTTCACGCTAAGAGCCTAAGAATCCGCATTTTCCAGGCGAAAGCTTAGTCTCCCGCAACGGCATTCTCCCTTGTCGTCCCGTGCTGTGGCGTGCTATCCCACGTCATCCCATGAGGGACCCAGACGCTCGGGGGGGCGAGCGGTCCGGAGTGGGATGGTCGGGCGAGCCGGCGGGGTCGGGGGGCCCCGCCGGCCGCTGATCAGGCGGGGGCGCCGTTGGCCTGGGGGGCGGTCAGTGGGCGATGTCCGGGTTCGCGGGAACCTTTTGCGGGACGTTCGACGCGAAGAAAGGCCGCATCTCGGTGCCGGCCAGCTTTCGCGCCGCGCTGAACCGCCTCGGCGCGGAGGAGATCGTGCTCCGCCCGTCCCGCCATGCGCCCTGCGTCGAGGTCTGGCCGGAGCCCGCCTACATGGCGGAGGTGCAGCGCCGCGTGGACGGGCTGTCGCAGCTCTCGGCCGAGTACCAGTCCATCATGCGCAAGCTCGTCGCCCGCATCCACACCCTGCGCCCGGATGGCGAGGGGCGGATCGTCATGCCGCGGGAGCTGGCGGAGAAGGCGGGACTCGACGGCGAGATCGCCTTCAGCGGCCTCGGCGCCTATTTCCAGATCTGGTCGGCGGCGACGCTGACCGCGGAGGAAGCCCGGCTCGAGGCCGAGGATGCGGGGGGCGACGTATGAGCGACCTGCCGCCGCCGGCCGCCGCCGAATCCGGGCATGTCCCGGTCATGCTGGCGGAGGTGCTGGCGATGCTCGCGCCGCGCGCCGGCGCCAGCTACTGCGACGGCACCTTCGGCGGCGGCGGCTATGCGGCCGCCATCCTCGACACCGCGCCCTGCACCCTGTTCGCCATCGACCGCGACCCGGACGCCATCGCCCGCGGGGCCGCGCTGGCGGCGCGTTTCGCCGGCCGGCTTCATTTGCTGGAAGGCCGTTTCGGCGAGATGGCGGAGCTGCTGGCGGCGCGGGGCGTCGCCGCGCTCGACGGCGTCGTGCTCGACCTCGGCGTCTCTTCCTTCCAGCTGGACGAAGCCGCGCGCGGCTTCAGCTTCCGCGCCGACGGACCGCTTGACATGCGCATGGAGAAGGCCGGCAAGTCCGCAGCCGATCTCGTCAACCAACTGGACGATTCGGAGCTCGCCGACATGCTCTTCACGCTGGGGGAGGAGAGGCACTCGCGGCGCATCGCGCGTGCCATCGTCGCCGCCCGGCGGGAGGCGCCGATCACCACCACGCTGCGCCTCGCCGAGATCATCCGCAGCGTCACGCCGCGCGATCCCTCGGGCATCGACCGCGCGACGCGCAGCTTCCAGGCGCTGCGGCTGGCGGTGAACGACGAGCTGGGCGAGGTCGAGCGCGGGCTCGACGCCGCCGCCGGCCTGCTCGCGCCCGGCGGCCGCCTGGTCGTCGTCGCCTTCCACTCGCTCGAGGACCGGATCGTCAAGCGCTTCATGGCCCGCGCCGCCGGGCGGCAGGGCGCCGGGTCGCGCCACGATCCCGCCGCGCTCGCCGGCCGCGCCGCGCCCGCCGCCCACGCCCTTCTCACGCCGCGGGCGCTGCGCCCCGGCGAGGACGAGACCCGCCGCAATCCGCGCGCCCGCTCCGCCAGGCTGCGTGCCCTCGAACGCCTCCCGCCCGGGACCGCCGCCGCATGATCTTCCGCCCGATCAGCCTGCTGACCTTCACGGCGGCCGCGCTCGCCGGCCTGCATCTCTACCAGACCAAGCACGCGGTCGCGCTGATGGACCGCGAGCTGCGCGGGATCGGGCAGCAGATCGAGCAGGCGAAGAACCGCACCCAGGCGCTGCAGGCCGAATGGGCCATGCTGAACGAGCCGGAGCGGCTGCGCGGCGTGGCGCAGCGCCACCTCCAGCTCGAGCCCATGGCGCCGCAGCAATTCCTGCGGCTGAACGAGGCCGAGCGGCGGCTGCCCGCCATCGCCGCCGCGCCCGGCCCGGCCAGCGTCTTCGCGGCGCGCCCGGCGGACCCGCCGCCCGGCCCGGTCCATCTCGCCCTGCTGCCGCGGGTGCCGGAGCCGGTGCAGGTGGTGGCGCGCGTCGCCCCGCCGCCGCC
>NZ_SMOA01000359.1 GCF_004353985.1 Paracraurococcus ruber
CGACCGTGGCGACCGCCCGCCGCGGCGGGACCGGCACGAAGCGGCCGAGTAAGGCGCGCGGCGCGGCCGGCGACCCGGCCGCGCCCGAGGCCCGCCATGCTCCGGCCGGGCAACGGCCCGGGGCGGCGCGGAACCGGGCCGGGCCAAGGGCCGTTGGCCAGGGCCAGCCTCGGGCATCCTTGCCCGGGCCGGCCGCGCTCCGGCCCGGCAGCGGGCCGGGGCCGGGGCCAGGGCCAAATGCGGGGGACCGGCGGCGCCGCGCCGCCGGCCCGGGGCATTCCCACGCTGTCGCATTCGCGTGAGAATGCTCTAGTGTTGCCGCCGCGCCCCCGTTGCCATCGGCGGCGGATGCGGCGGACCATCAGGCCACGGACGGCAGGGGGCCGGTGGCCCGGACCAAGCGCGTCGCCGGGGGGCGACGGGCTTCGGGACCAGGATGGCGGCGTCCTGCCCGCGACCCGCATCGGGGTGTGTTCCCCGCAGGGCGCGGACCGGCAGGGCGCTGACGGCGGAGGGAGCGGCGGCCGGATTGCGAAGCCCGCGCGGCTTCGGAAACGGGCTGCCGGGGGCGGGCCGCGGCGGGGTCAGGGACCCCGGGCGCGCGGCGCCGCATCGGAACCGGCGGCAGGCATGGCGGCACGGCAGGGGGGGCCGGCCACGGCGCCTGCCTTGGCATGAACGTCCAGTGGGCAGTCGAGGGCAAGGGTTGTGAAGGCGATCAACGCGATCCGCATGGGCGGTGTCGAGGTGCTGCCCCTGGTCGAGGGCGGCAAGGGCGTGGCCGTGTCCAATGGCGCGACCTGCGGCGGCTGGGCCTCGGGCGGCGGGGTCGGCACCTTCTCGGCGGTCAATGCCGACAGCTACGCGGCCGACGGCACGATCATCCGCCAGACCTACCAGGGCAAGACGCGGCGGGAACGGCACGAGGAGCTGGTCGCCTACGGCATCGCCGGCGGCATCGCCCAGGCGCGCGAGGCGCATGAGCGGAGCAACGGCCAGGGCCGCATCCACGCCAACATCCTCTGGGAGATGGGCGGGGCGGAACGGGTGATCCGCGGCATCCTGGACGGCGCGAAGGGGCTGGTGCAGGGCATCACCTGCGGCGCCGGCATGCCCTACCGCTTGGCCGACATCGCCCGCGAATATGCGGTGCACTACTACCCCATCGTCTCCTCCGCCCGCGCCTTCACCGCGCTGTGGAAGCGCAGCTACCACAAGGCGCGGGAGCTGCTGGGCGGCGTGGTCTATGAGGATCCCTGGCTGGCCGGCGGCCATAACGGCCTGTCGAATTCCGAGGACCCGCTGCGCCCGGAGGCGCCCTATGACCGCGTCCTCAAGCTGCGGCAGCAGATGCGGGAGCTGGGCCTGGGCGAGGTGCCGATCATCATGGCCGGCGGCGTCTGGTGGCTGGAGGAGTGGGAGGACTGGATCGACAACAAGGAGCTGGGCCCGGTCGCCTTCCAGTTCGGCACCCGCCCGCTGCTGACCCAGGAAAGCCCGATCTCCGACGCCTGGAAGCAGCGCCTGCTGACCCTGAAGGACGGTGACGTGCTGCTGCAGCGCTTCTCGCCGACCGGCTTCTATTCCTCGGCCGTGCGGAACGACTTCATCCGGGAGCTGGAGGCGCGGAACGAGCGCCAGGTGGCCTACACGACCGAGCCGGTGGGCGACCACGCGGCGGAATACGGCGTCGGCCCGCGCAAGCGGAAGGTCTGGCTGACCCCGCATGACCTGGACCGGGTCCGCAGCTTCGAGGCCGAGGGCTTCACCGAGGCCATGCGCACGCCGGACAACACGCTGATCTTCGTGACGCGGGAGAAGCAGGCGGAGATCGTGCAGGACCAGATCGACTGCATGGGCTGCCTGTCCGCCTGCCGCTTCTCCAACTGGTCGCAGCATGAGCCGGACTACGACACGGGGAAGAAGGCCGACCCGCGCAGCTTCTGCATCCAGAAGACGCTGCAGGACATCGCGCATGCCGGCACCACCGAGCACAACTTGATGTTCGCCGGGCACAACGCCTTCCGCTTCGGCAGCGACCCCTTCTACTCCAACGGCTTCATCCCGACGGCGAAGCAGCTGGTGGAGCGGATCCTGACCGGGCGCTGAGCCCGGCGGCACTGCCGGCGCCGTGGGCGGTGCTGCCCATGGCGTAATCATTCCGGGCGGCACGGCGCCGTCCTGCCCAGGCCTCGCGCATTTGGCATCGGTCTTGCTGGTGCCCGCCCCGCGGACAGCATGTCTGCGGGAGCGTCGCGATGGCGATCACGCTGCCGGCGGAGCCGGCCCCGGTCACCCTGCACCCGGCGACCACCGCGCTGGTCGTCATCGACATGCAGCGCGACTTCCTGGAGCCGGGAGGCTTCGGGGCGAGTTTGGGCAACGACGTCTCCCGCCTCGGCGCCGCCGTGCCGGCCTGCGCCGCGGCGCTGGCCATCGCCCGCCGGGCGCATCTCACCATCGTCCATACCCGGGAAGGGCACCGCCCCGACCTGTCCGACTGCCCGCCGGCCAAGTGGGAACGCGGCCCGCCCGGCATGCGCATCGGCGATCCCGGGCCGATGGGCCGCATCCTGATCCGCGGCGAACCGGGCCACGACATCGTCCCGGACCTGGCGCCGCTGCCGGGGGAGGTGGTGCTGGACAAGCCCGGCAAGGGCGCCTTCTGCCAGACCGACCTCGAACTCATCCTGCGCAACCGCGGCATCGCCACCCTGCTGGTCTGCGGCGTGACCACCGAGGTCTGCGTCAACACCACGGTGCGCGAGGCGAATGACCGCGGCTTCCGCTGCGTCGTCCTGGGCGATGCCTGCGCCTCCTACATCCCGGAATTCCACGCCGCCGGCCTGGCGATGATCAAGGCCCAGGGAGGCGCGGGCGGGGGCATCTTCGGCTGGGTGTCGGACAGCGCCGCGCTGGGCGCGGCCTTCAGGGGGATCGCCGCATGAGCATGAGCAGCACCGCACGCGAACGCCCGATGCAAGGCCCGGTCCTCTGGGCGCCGGGCGACTGGAACGCGCTGTTCGGCTTCGGCACGAACATCCTGGTCAACCTGCTGACGCTGACCGCGCTGCTGCGCTTCGTCCTGAAGATGCCGGACGAGATCGTCTTCGGCCGCATCCTGCCGGCGGCCGGGCTGATGATGGCGCTGTCCACCTTCTACTACGCCTGGCTGGCGCACCGCCTTGCGGTGAAGGAAGGCCGCGGCGATGTCTGCGCGCTGCCTTCGGGCATCTCCGTCCCGCACATGTTCATCGTCTGCTTCGTCATCATGCTGCCGATCGCCGCCAGCACGGGCGACCCGGTGAAGGGGTGGGAAGCGGGCCTCACCTGGGTCTTCATCCAGAGCTTCATCCTGATGATCGGCGGCTTCTTCGCCCCGGTCATCCGCCGCATCACGCCGCGCGCCGCGCTGCTCGGCACCCTCGCCGGCGTCTCCGTCACCTTCATCTCCATGCGGCCGGCGGTCGAGATCTTCCTGACGCCCGTCATCGGCCTCGTCTGCCTCGGCATCATCCTGGCGTCGTGGTTCGGCGCGGTGCGCTGGCCGCGCGGGCTGCCGGCGGGGCTGGTGGCGATTGCGGTGGGCATGGCCATCGCCTGGGGCGGCAACCTCATCGGGCTCGAGCTTGGCGGCATCGGCCTCGACAAGCTGGGCGCCGCGCTGTCGGGCATCGGCTTCTCCGTGCCGATCCCGGCCGTGGACCATGTCTTCGGCGGCTTCGAATACCTCGGCGTCATCCTCGTCACCGCCATCCCCTTCGGCATCTACGACCTCGTCGAGGCGATGGACAACGTGGAGAGCGCCGAGGCGGCGGGCGACCATTTCCCGACCACGCAGGTGCTGACCGCGGATGGCGTGGTCAGCCTCATCGGCTGCCTGATGGGCAACCCCTTCATCAACGCGGTCTATATCGGGCATCCCGGCTGGAAGGCGATGGGCGGGCGCATCGGCTATTCCGCCGCGACCGGCGCGGCGGTGCTGGTGCTGACCTGGCTCGGCATCGTCGGCGTGCTGCTGGCGGTGGTGCCGGTGGTCGCGATCCTGCCGATTCTGCTCTACATCGGCATGCTGATCGGCGCGCAGGCCTTCCAGGAAGTGCCGAAGCACCATGCACCGGCGGTGGTCCTGGCGCTGGTGCCGCACCTGGCGCATTGGGCACGCACGCTCATCGACGGCGCACTGGGCGCGGCCGGGACCACCGCCGCGGCGGTCGGGCTCGACAAGCTCGCCAACAACGGCGTGCTCTACAAGGGGCTGGAGGTGCTGGGGGAGGGCTCGATCCTCGGCGGCCTGATCTTCGGCGCCATCGCCGTCTGCGTGATCGAGAAGCAGTGGACCAAGGCGGCCGCCTTCGCCGCCGCCGGCGCGGGGCTGACCTTCTTCGGCTTCATGCATGGCCCGGCGGTGGGCTTCGCCGTCACGCCCGGCGTCGCCTTCGCCTATGCGCTGCTGGCCGGGTTGCTGTTCGCCTGCGGGCGGCAGCAGGTGCCGGTGGCCGCCTCCGCCCGGCCGGCGCCCGCCGCGGCGGAATAGGGCGGGCCGCGCCGCGCCTGCCCGGTTGGGCCGCGACGCGGCGGCCCCGCG
>NZ_SMOA01000035.1 GCF_004353985.1 Paracraurococcus ruber
CCAGGCGGCCGGCATGGATGCCGGCCGCCTGGCGGCGCCGCGGGCGGCGGCCGCGCCGCCGGCGCGCTGCGGCCTCAGCGGATCGGCGGCGCGTATTGCAGGCCGCCCTGGGTCCACAGCGCGTTGATGCCGCGCGGCACGCCCATGGGGGTGATGTTCCTCTCCCAGCTTTCGCCGAAATTGCCGACCTGGCGGATGATCCGCACCGCCCATTCGTTGTCGACGCCCATGGCCCGGCCGAACTCGCCCGACCGGCCGAGCAGCCGCTGCACATCCGGGTTCGGGCTGTTCATGAAGCTGTCGATGTTCTTGCTGGTGATGCCCAGCTCCTCCGCCGTCACCATGGCGAAGTGGGACCAGCGCACCACGTCGAACCAGCGCCAGTCGCCCTTGCGCACCACCGCGCCCAGCGGCTCCTTCGAGATGATCTCGGGCAGCAGCACGTATTGCTCGCCCTCCCGCCCTTCCGCCGCGCGGAAGCTGGCGAGCGAGGAGGCGTCGTTCGTGTAGGCGTCGCAGCGGCCGCTGCGGAAGGCCTGGCGGATCTCCTCCGGCTGCTCGATCACCACCGGCGTCATGCGCATGCGGTTGGCCCGGAAGTAGTCTGCCAGGTTCAGCTCCGTCGTCGTGCCGGGCTGCACGCAGACCGTGGCTCCGTCCAGCTCCTTCGCGCTTTTGACGCCGAGCGACTGCTTCACCATGAAGCCCTGGCCGTCGTAGAAATTCACGCTGGCGAAGGCGAGGCCGAGCTGCACCTCACGGCCCATGGTCCAGGTGGTGTTGCGCGCCAGCATGTCCACCTCGCCCGACTGCAGCGCGGTGAAGCGCACCTGCGAGGTGGTGGGGACGAAGCGCACCTTGTTCGCATCGCCTAGCACCGCGGCGGCGACGGCGCGGCAGGTGTCCACGTCCAGCCCGGTGAAGTTGCCGCGCGCATCCGGCAGCGCGAAGCCGACGGCGTTGATGGAGACGCCGCAGACCAGCTGCCCGCGCGCGCGGATGGCGCCGAGCGTGTCCGGCGCTGTCTGCGCCAGCGCCGTCGTTGCCGCGAGTGCCAACCCGATGAGCGCCATGCCGGCGCGTCCCGCCCACTGAACCATCACGCCCTGTCCTTCTCCAAGCCGCGCTGCTGCGGCCCGCGTTGCAGCTTCGGCGTGCCGCCGCCCGTCATGCAAGCATGGGCTGTCGCCCGTCCTGCAGATCCGGGCTGCCGCCGACGATGCAACGGCATGCCGACGCCCGCGAAGCGAGATCGTTTCCTGCAGCTTCCGTGCCAGGAACGAGTGGGTAAGAACGCTGGTGGCGACACGCTCTCACATTTGCCAAACAGAAACGTATATTATGTTCAATCCTTGCGCTGCACAGCAGCATCGGTCTAACCGGGAACGCCGTCGCATGCCGCGTCGGCATTTGACGCGAGAGAGTGGAAGGTTCGGGGGCATCTGATCCCCGGCCATGTCCGGTTGCGCGCCGCGCGACCGGCGGGCTGCTCTTGCGGCCGAAGCACAGCCATCGGGAGACATCGCTTTGAGCAGCCCATTCTTCGAGAGCTTCGACAATGGCGTCGGCGCATTGACGCATCGCTGGGGTAGCGGCATCGACACCAGCGTGCGCGGACAGGTCACCGTCAGCGGCGACAGCGGCATGATGGAGCAGCCCTGGGGCGCCGCCGCCGGCCATGGCTACGGCACCTACACCGTCGTCGCCAAGCTGAACGGCTACGATGCCGGGCCGGCGGCGCTGCTGTGGCCGGGCAACGACAAGTGGCCGGGCCCCGAGATGGACATCGTCGAGTTCATCAACGGCCACGCCTACAGCGCGCTGCACTGGGACAATGGCGGCCGCGACGGCTACCGCGTCATCGAGTATTCGGGTCTCGATGCCGGCCAGACGCACACCTACACGCTCGACTGGCAGCCTGGCCGTGTCACGGTCGCGGTGGATGGCCGGACCTACGGCAGCTACACCGACAACGTCTCCGCCGATTACGACCATGGCGGCGTCAACCAGACGATGAGCATCATGAATCGCGGCTGGAACACCTCCATCACCGTCTACGAGATCGGCTATTCGCCGAACGGCGGCGGCGGCAGCGTCACCCGGAGCGAGACGCCGGAGGAGACGACGCGCCAGGACACGCCGACGGCGTCCGTGTCCGTCTCCGCGCCGGCCGCGGTAGACATCATTTCCGCACCGGCGTCCGGCGGCGACCGCCCGGTGATCCATGTGCGGCTTGACACGATCGGCGTCGGCCATGTCGTCGACAACTTCCAGCAGGGCGAGACGCTGCTGAGCCTGGATGGCTACGGCGCCGGCGCGCGCATCGACAACCTTGGCGGCGGCACCTTCCGCATCACCGCCGAGAACTGGGCCTGGGACGAGATCCGCCTCCCCGGCGTCAGCGACCTGAAGTCCAGCGACTACATCCTGACCTGAAGGGACGGCGCGGCCCGGGCCGCCCGGACGTCGCGACGGCGTCCGGCGTCGTGCCATGCGTCGCGGCCGGGGCGCCTGGGCTGGTCCCGTCTCCGCTACGGGGGGCGGACGCGTCCTCGCCAACCCCGGCCGGGGCGGCGCCGCACGCCTCAATGCACCGGGTGCGCCTGCGCCGGCCGCCGCGGGTCGGCCAGCGCCTGGCGCGCGGCCACCCCCGCACCGGTGAGCCGGCGCCGAAGTCATGCCTCCGGCCACCACCCGGGCGCGCCTGCGGTCGGTCGAGGCTGCGGGCCGCTGCGGGCAGGGGGCGCGGCGCGGCGGCCCTACCCGGGCCGGACGCGACGCAGCGCCTCGCCAGTCCGGCGCCTTGGCCGGGATGCGGGCGCCTGCGCCGCCATGGTCACGCCCTTCGGCGATCCGCCCCTGGCCCGGGGGCGCCGCGCGACGGGCTTGCGGGCGGCCTGGATCGCGCCGGGGCGTACCCTCGGCGCGGCCGGCGGCGATGCGGCGGCGCGGCTCCGGTGTCGCGCGCCGCGGGCCGCCTCACTCCCACTCGATGGTGCCGGGCGGCTTGCTCGTGATGTCGTAGGTCACGCGGTTGATGCCGCGCACCTCGTTGACGATGCGGCCAGCGACGCGTGTCAGGAATTCCATGCTGAAGGGATAGACATCGGCCGTCATGCCATCCGTGCTGGTCACGGCGCGCAACGCGCAGGCCTGGTCGTAGGTGCGGCCATCGCCCATCACGCCCACGGTGCGCACCGGCAGCAGCACCGCGAAGGCCTGCCAGATGGCATCGTACAGGCCGGCGGCGCGGATCTCCTCCAGGTAGATGAGGTCCGCCTTGCGCAGGATGTCGGCCTTTTCCCGCGTCACCTCGCCCGGGATGCGGATGGCGAGGCCCGGCCCGGGGAAGGGGTGCCGGCCGATGATCGCCTCCGGCATGCCCAGCTCGCGGCCCAGCGCCCGCACCTCGTCCTTGAACAGCTCGCGCAGCGGCTCGACCAGCCGCATGCGCATATGGCTGGGCAGGCCGCCGACATTGTGGTGCGACTTGATGGTGACGGACGGGCCGCCGGTGGCCGAGACGCTCTCGATCACGTCCGGATAGAGCGTGCCCTGCGCCAGGAAATCGGCGCCGCCGAGCTTCGCCTGCTCCTCCTCGAACACCTCGATGAACAGCCGGCCGATGGTCTTGCGCTTCACCTCCGGGTCCGTCACGCCGGAAAGCTGGCCGAGGAACAGGTCGGACGCGTCGCGGTGCACCAGGCTGATGTTGAAGCGGTCGCGGAAGGTGCTGACCACCTGCTCCGTCTCGCCGGCCCGCATCAGCCCGTGGTCGACATAGATGCAGGTGAGCTGGTCGCCGACCGCCTCATGGATCAGCACCGCGGCGACCGAGCTGTCGACGCCGCCGGACAGGCCGCAGATCACGCGCCCCGTGCCGACCTGGGCGCGGATGCGCGCCACCATCTCGGCGCGGAAGGCGCCCATGGTCCAGTCGCCGCGGCAGCCGCAGACCAGGTGGGTGAAGTTGCGCAGCAGCGCGCCGCCATGCGGCGTGTGCACCACCTCGGGGTGGAACATGGTGCCATAGTAGTGCCGGGCGTCATCGGCGATCAGCGCGAAGGGCGCGCCCTCGCTGCTCGCCACCACGCGGAAGCCGGCGGGCAGCCGGGTGATGCGGTCGCCATGGCTCATCCAGACCTGCTCGCGCGCGCCCTTGGCCCAGATGCCCTGGGTGATGGCGCATTCGCCGGTGACGTCCACATGCGCGCGGCCGAATTCGGCGGGGTGCCCGCCCTCCACCAGCCCGCCGAGCTGGGTCGCCAGGGTCTGCTGCCCGTAGCAGATGCCGAGCACGGGCAGCGCGCTCTCGAAGACATAGGCCGGGGCGCGGGGCGAATCGCCCACGGTGACGCTGGCCGGGCCCCCGGAGAGGATGATGCCCTTCGGCGCGAAGGCGCGGATCCGCGCGTCCTCCGCCGTGTAGGGCCAGATCTCGCAATACACCCCGGTCTCGCGCAGCCTTCGGGCGATCAGCTGGGTGACCTGGCTGCCGAAATCGAGGATGAGGATGCGGTCATGGCCCGCGGCGACGGGCGCGGCCGCGGGGCCAACGGTGGCGGGCGCGTTCATGGCGCCTTGCAGCATAGCTCCCCGTCCGCCGCAAGCGTTGCGGTCCCGGCGCGGCCGCGCGGCGGCCCCGTCAGGACCCTTCCGGCGCCGTCGCCGTAGCCGCCAGCAGGGTGTCGATCGGGTCCCAGACGAAAGCGAGCTGCTCCATCGCCTGGCCGGCGAAGCGGATCATCTCCCGCCCGGCCTGCCGGCCGCCCAGGCGCTGGTAGAACCAGCGCGTCGGGTTGTCCCGCAGCACCCACAGCATCGCCGACCGGCAGCCCACCGCCGCCAGATGCGCCGCCATGGCCCGCATCAGCCGCCGGCCGATGCCGCGGTCGCGGTAGTCCTCCAGCAGGTAGAGCGTCTCCACCTCCCCCTGCACCTCGCCCTGCAGCTTCCCCTGGGCCAGCCAGTCCCGCCGGGCATGGCCGCCGGAGACGAAGCCGATGATGGTCCCGCCCTCGGGGCCCGGGCGGCCGCCCGGCGCATCGGGGCCGGAGGCGACGGCGACGAAGACGGCATGGCCATGCCGGCGGTCGGCGATCGCCCGCTCATAGCCCAGCGCGTGCCGCAGGGAAGAGAGACCGGTGAGGTAGGCTTCCGGCAGCACGCCGGCATAGGAGGAACGCCAGGTCGCGACATGGACGGCCCCGATGGCGGTGGCGTCGGCCGGCCCGGCACGGCGGATGCAGATCATGCTGGACGCATCCCTTCCCTGGTCTCGCCCTGGTGTCAGGGCCCTCGCTGCAGGACGGCGGCGAAGAAGCCATCCGTGCCGTGCCGCCCGGGGCTGGTGAGCAGGTAGGGGCCCTCGGCCGGCGGATCCCCGGGCAGCCCCGCCGCATCCCAGGCCTCGGCCAGGGGCAGCGGGACGAAGCCGGGATGGCGGCCGAGGAAGGCCGAGACCTGGTCCTCATCCTCCTCGGGCAGCAACGAACAGGTAGCGTAGACCAGACGCCCGCCGGGACGTACGAGTTCCGCGGCCATGTCCAGAATTTCACGCTGCTTCACGCAAAGCTCATCGAGGTCCCGCGAACCGGTGCGGAGCCGAGCGTCGGGATTGCGACGCCAGGTGCCCGTGCCGGTGCAGGGGGCATCCACCAGCACCCGGTCGAACTGACCGGCGCGGCGCTTCGCCCAGCGGTCGCCGGGTTCGAACAGGTGCCGCTCGGCATTGTCCACCCCGGCGCGGCGCAGCCGCCGCACCGCACCCTCCAGCCGGGGGGCGGAGACGTCGCAGGCGGTCAGCCGCCCCTTGTTCCGCATGGATGCCGCGAGGGCGAGGGTCTTGCCGCCGGCCCCGGCGCAGAGATCGGCGACGCGCAGGCCCGGGCGGGCATCGGTCAGCAGGGCGATCAGCTGGCTGCCCTCGTCCTGCACCTCGATCAGCCCTTCGGTGAAGGCGGCGGTCGCGGTGACCGGCCGGCGGGAGGGCAGGCGCAGCCCCCAGGGCGACCAGCGCGTCGGCTCGGTCTCGAGGCCCTCGGCCGCCAGGGCCGCGGCGGCCGCCTCGCGGGATGTCTTCAGCAGGTTGGCCCGCAGGTCGAGCGGGGCGGGCTGTTCCATCGCCGCCGCCTCCTCGGCCAGGCGGTCGCCGAAGCGGGCGCGGAAGCCGGGGATCACCCAGTCCGGCAGGTTCAGCCGCACGCCCTCGGGCATGGCCGGGTGGACCAGGCCCTGCACGCCCGCCGCCTGCTCCCGCGCCTTGGCAAGGGCGCGCAGCAATTTCTCCTCCGGCACGCTCAGCGGTTCGGGCGCGTATTGCCCGCCGGGAAAGGCCTTCGCCACGCCGGCCGCCTCCAGCCCCTCGGCCAGCAGCAGCTCCGCCGCCACCAGCATGCGCGGGGTCGGCCGGCACTGCACCTGGGCCAGCCACCAGTCCAGCCGCAGCCGCTGCCGCACCACGCCCCAGGCGCGGTCGGCGATGGCGCGCCGGTCGCCGCCGCCGATGTAGCGGCGGGTGCGGAAGAAGTCGTTGGCGATGGCGTCGGCAGGGCGCCTCGGCTGGGCTTCCAGCGCCGCCAGCAGGTCGATGGCGGCGGCCAGGCGGGCGGCCGGCGTCATGCCAGGCGGTCCGGCAGGCTGGCGAGGTCCGGCAGGATGGTCGCCGTCCGGTCCAACCAGTATTCCGCCGGGCCGCCGGCCCGGTTCACCCAGAAGACCCGGAAGCCGAAGCGCTGCGCGCCGTAGGCATCCCAGGGGTTGGAGGAGACGAAGGCCACCTCATGCGGCTGGCAGCCGAAGCGGGCCGGCACCAGGGCATAGACCCGCGGGTCCGGCTTGAAGCAGCGCAGCGGATGCACCGACAGCACCTCGTCCAGCAGCGGCCCGAGGCCGCCGGCCGCGACCGAGCTGTCCAGCATCTCCGGCGAGCCGTTGGAGAGGATGGCGGTCGGGATGCCGCGGCTGCGGAGCGCCCGCAGCATCGGCGCCGCCTCGGGATAGGCGTCGAGCGCCCGGTAGGCGGAGAGCAGGTCGGCGCGCAGCCCGGGATCGGCGATGCCATGCACCGCCAGCGCATGGTCCAGCGCCTTCTCCGTCAGGGACCAGAAGGGCTCGTAGGCGCCGGTGGCGGACAGGATCCAGCTCCATTCGGTCTGCTTGGCGCGCCAGAGGGCGGAGACGGCCGGCGCCGCCGCGCCCAGCCGCGCGGCATGGCGGCCGACCGCGGCATGCACGTCCAGCAGCGTGCCATAGGCGTCGAAGACGGCGGCGTTCGGGGCGGGCATCGGTTTCTCCAGGGGGGCGGGCCAGGGGGGGCCAGGGGGTGGGCCAGGGGGCGGGGGCCGGCGGGGCTCGCGGCGGCCTGCGGAGGGTTGGAATAGGCGCCGTTCCGGGCCGCTGGCCAGGGGCCGCCGCCGCATGCGGCCGGCCGGTCTGGCCCTTCCGCGGCGCCGCGCGCAGACTGCCGGGCTCGACCCAACGAGGCGGGAGGAAACAGGATGCAGAACCCGATGGCCCTGACGGGCCGCACCATCATCGTCACCGGCGCCGGCCAGGGCATCGGCCGCGCGATCAGCGAGCTGGTGCTGGGCCTCGACGGCAATGTCGTGCTGGTGGAGCGCAACCCGGAGACGCTGGCCGCGACCGCGGCCGAGATGGACGCGGAGCGCATCCTGGCGGTGCAGGGCAATGTCGCGGAGGAAGGATTTTCCGAGGATTGCGTCGCCCGGGCGGTGCAGCGCTTCGGCGCGGTGCATGGCCTGGTGAACAATGCCGGCATCACCCGCCCGGCCATGTTCGCCAAGATGACCATGCAGCAGTGGCAAGCGGTGATCGACGTGAACCTGACCGGCTGCTACCTGATGATGCAGGCGGTCGGCCGGCACATGATCGACCGCGCCAAGGCGGGCATGCCGCAGCCCGCCGGCACCACCGGCGCCATCGTCAACATCTCCTCCACCGCCGGCAAGCGCGGGTCGATCGGCCAGGTGAACTACTCGGCGGCGAAGGCCGGGCTGTTCGGCATGACCATGACCGGGGCGCGGGAATGGGCGCGCTACGGCATCCGCTGCAATTCGGTGGGCTTCGGCACGGTGGTGACGCCGATGACGGAGGTGATCCGCAGCGACAAATTCGCCGAGCAGACGATGTCCCGCATCCCGCTGAACCGCTATGCCGACCCGCAGGAGGTGGCGCCGCTGATCTGCTTCCTGCTGAGCAACGGCGCCGTCTACATCACCGGCGAGAACATGACGGTGAGCGGCGGCAGCCACATGCAGCCCTGACGCGCCGACGGGGCATGGCGGCGCGCGGGCGGCGGGTCGCTGTCGCCCGCGCGGCCCGTCTCACCCCGGCCGGGTCATCCCAGCAGCAGGGGCGCCGCGGCGCGGGCCATGCCGGCATTCGAATGCGCCACGCCCGGCACGGTCCGCAATTGCCAGGCGAAGGGCGCCTGCAGCCGCGCCGCCGCCGCCTGCGCCGCGGCGAAGAAGGCATGTCCGCGGTCGAAGCGGTTGGTGCCCTGCGCATCGGACCCGGCATCGCGCCGCAATTGCGGATGCTGCGGGTCACGGTCCTCCTCCCCCAGCAGGATGGTGACCGGGCGGCCGAGCGCAGCGGCCAGCCCGGCCTCCGTCGCGCCGGTGCCGCCCAGGCCGTAGGGAAAGGCCACGTCCCAGCGCGGCATGCTGTACCAGCCGGAATTCGCCACGATCAGCCGCGACACCCGCGGCGCATGCGTCAGCAGCAGGTAGCGATGGACGAATTGCGCGCCGGCGGAATGGCCATAGAGCGCGAAATCCTCGCGTTCGGCCCCACAGGCCCTGCGGGCGGCGTCCACCGCATGGTCCAGCGCCGCGAAGCTCCAGGCGGCGGGCGGCTGCGGCCGGCCCTCGGCATCCACGGCATTGCCGAAATTGTACCAGCGGTCGCCGGGGAAGCGCGCCGCGTCGTAGCAGGGGCAGACCAGCAGGAGGCCCAGCGCCTCGGCATGCGCGACCCAGGCGTCGCGGTAGCCATCGGCATTGCGCTGCACGCCATGCATGACCGCGGCGATCGGCCCGTCCGGCCGCCAGGCGGCGGGGCGGTGCAGGTACACCGCCATCGGCCCGGGCGCGACGCCGCAGGTCTCGGCGAACTCCACCCGGTGGCTGCCGGGCGGCAGCGCCGCCCGGGCCGGGCGGGCGGCGACCAGCGCCGGGGCGGCCAGCAGCGGGGCCAGCAGGCCCCGCCGCCCCAGGGCCGCAGGCAGGGCCACCGGCCCGGCCGCCGCGCCGCGCATCAGGCCTTGGCCAGCCCGGCGGACTTCATGGCCTCCCCGAGGGAGGCATCCGCCGCCGCCAGATGGCGCCCGAAGCCGGCCGCATCGGCATAGACCAGGCCGAAGCCGCGGTTGTTCAGGAATTCCTTGTACTCGGCGCTGTCGAACACCCGCTTCAGCGCGGCCGAGAGGGCGGTCGCGGCCTCCTGCGGGATGTTCAGCGGGGCGGCGATGCCGCGCCAGGCGCCGGTGTTGTAGTCCACCCCCATCGCCTCCTTCAGGGTCGGGATGTTGGGGAAGGCGGACAGCCGCTCCGGCGCCATCACCGCCAGGCTCCGGGCGCGGTTGGCATCCAGCATCGCCCGCGCCTCGGGCACCGAGCAGGTGGTGAAGTCGAGCCCGCCGGCGGCGAGGTCCTGCATGGCCGGCGCCGCGCCGTTGGAGGGCACCCAGCGCACATGGTCGGCCTTCAGCCCCATGGCGCCAAGCCAGCCGGCCAGCGCCAGGTGCCAGATGCCGCCCTGGCCGGTGCCGCTGGCCTTGAGCTGGCCGGGGCGGCTGGCCTTGATGGCATCGGCCAGCGACTTCACGTCGCGGTGGGGGGAGGAGACGTTGACCTGGATGCCCGGCGGGTCGTTGTTCATCAGGCCGAGCGGCGTGTAGTTGCGGTAGGTGATCTCCGTCAGGCCCTGCCAGTGCAGCATGCAGATCTCGGCGGTGATCATGCCCATGGTGTAGCCATCGGGCGCCGCCTGGGCGATGGCGGCATGGCCGACCACGCCGGACCCGCCGGTGCGGTTCACCACGTTGAAGGGCTGGCCGAGATCCTTCTCGAGCAGGGTGGCGATGATGCGCAGCACGGCATCGGTGCCGCCGCCCGCCGCCCAGGGGCAGATGAGCTGGACCGGCCGGGCCGGCCAGCGCGGCTGGGCCAGGGCGGGCAGCGGCAGGGCCTGGGCCGCCAGCAGCGTGGCCCCGGTCCCGATCAGGCGGCGGCGCGTGGCATGGGTCATGGACATTTCCCCTCCGGCATCTCTTTGGCGAAACCATTGTTATCAGCGGCCCGCCCGGGTCGGGAGGGGGGGTGAGGCGTCCCCGGCACGGCGTGGGGGGCGGCGCCAGCCGCCGCAGCCCCCGCGCCGTGCCGCGCCCGGACGGGTGGTGCGCCGCGCGCGCCTTAATCCTTCGCTCAGCGCCGCGGCTCTAGAACGCCCGCCCCCTTCGCCAATGGGCCCTGCCGGGCCCCGACCCGGCCGCGCTGCTGCGGGCGCGGCGCCGCGGGGACGAGGCCCTGTGACCGGGAGAGCCCGATGCGCATCCGACAGCTTGTCGCCGCGACCATGCTGGTCGTCTTCACGATCGGCGCGCTGATCGCCGGGTGGCAGGCCGCGGAACACTGGCGCCGGCATGCCGATGTCGTGCGGGCGGAGGATGGCACCCGCATCGCCGCCGCCCTGCTCCGCTTGGCCGATGCGGCGACCGTGGAGCGCGCCTTCCTGCAGGTCCGCATCGGCACCAGCGTCGCGGCGCCGGCCGACCAGATCCGTCATCTGGAGGAGCTTGCGGCGCGGACCGACCGTGCGGCCGCCGCCGCGCAGGACGCCATGCGGGCCGCGGGCAACCCGGATTTGCTGGCGGTGCCGGCGCGGCTGGGGCCGCTGCTGGCGCGGCTGGCGCCGCTGCGGCAGGCCCTGCACGCGGCCGCGGCCCAGGCCCCCGATGCCCGCCTCATCCCGGACGATGCGCGGCCGGCCGTCGTCTTCGATCCGCTGACGGCGGCGGTGGATGCGGCGCTGGATATCGCGCATGCCGGCGTGGTGCGGCATTCGGACCGGCTGGGCACCCTGACGCTGCTGGCCCGGACGGCGGCCGAGATGCGGACGCTGACCGTCCGCGGCATCGTGCCCGTCGGCACCGCGATCCGCAGCGGCCGCGCCATGACGCCGGCCGAGGTGGAGGCGAGCGCCGCCGCCGAACTGGCCAAGACCGTCACCTGGGCACGGGCGCGGCTGCTGGTCGGGCTGCTGGACAACCCGCCCCGCACCGCCGAGGCCCTGGCCCGCGTGCAGGCGATCCTGATGGACGGCGCGAACCGCGAGGCCGCCGCGCTGCTGGCCGCCGGGCGGGTCGGCGACAGCTATCCGATGACGCTCGAGCGCTACAACGGCTTCGGCCCGGCGCTCAGCCGCCTGGTGGACCCGCTGGAGGCGGCGGCGCTGGAGGATGCGATGGCCGAGGCGGCGGCGATGCGCGCCGCGGCCGCCTGGCGGCTCGGCCTCGCGGTCGGCGCCATCCTGCTCTTTGCGCTGGTGCTGGCCGGGGCGGCCTGGCTGCTGCTGCGCCGCATCGTCGCGCCGGTGGCGGGCCTGACCGCGACCGTGCAGCGGCTGGCGCAGGGCGACCAGGACGTCGCCGTGCCGGCCCAGGACCGCGGCGACGAGATCGGCAGCATGGCCAAGGCGGTCGAGGTGCTGCGGCGCAATGCCCTGGCGGCGCGGGCCGCCGCCGCGGCGGCGGCCGAGGAGCAGGCCGCCAAGGTCGCGCGGGCGGAGCGGACGGAGGCATTGATCCGCGGCTTCGAGGCCGAGGTCGCCAGCCTGCTCGCCGCCCTCGATGCCGCGACGGCGCCGGTCGGCGCGACCGCCGAGCTGATCGGCCGGACCTCGACCGAGGCGCAGGCGCAGGCGGATTCGATGAGCCTGGCGGCCGGCGCCGCCTCGCGGCATGTGCAGACCGTCGCCGTATCGACCGAGGAACTCGGCCAGGCCATCGCCGAGGTCTCGCGCCGGATCGGCGACAGCGCGGCGCTGGCGCGGCAGGCGGCGGAGGGCGCGCGCGCCACCGATGCGGTCGTGGCCGGCCTGGTCGCGGTGAGCGGGCGCATCGGCAATGTCAGCCGCATGATCTCGGACATCGCCGGCCAGACCAACCTGCTCGCGCTCAATGCCACCATCGAGGCGGCGCGCGCCGGGGAAGCGGGCAAAGGCTTCGCCGTGGTCGCCGGGGAGGTGAAGGCGCTGGCCGGCCAGACGGCGAAGGCGACCGAGGAGATCGGCGGCCAGATCCAGGAGATGCGCACCGAGACCGAGCGGGCCGTCGCGGCGATCCGGGCGATCGGCGAGACCATCGAGCGGCTGAGCGACATCGCCACCCAGGTGGCCGCGGCGGCCGAGCAGCAGGCCGCGGCGACGCGGGAGATCGGGCGCGCGGTGGCCGAGGCGTCGGACGGCACCGGCGAGGTATCGCGCCGGACCACCGAGGTGGCGGAGGGCGCGGCCGCCGCCGCCAGCGCGGGGGCGGGGCTGCGCGACGCGTCCGGCCGGCTGGCGACGCATGCCGGGGCGCTGCGCAGCCGCGTCGCCGGCTTCCTGGACCAGATCCGCGCCGCCTGAGAATTCGTGGCGGAATGTCCTCGGGCGGGCCTTGAGGCCTGACACGCCGCGGGCCTTGCTTCGCCGGCGCGATGGCTCAACGCGGCCCGGCATCGCGCGCCCGCCGGCGCAAGGCACCGACGCGATGGCGGCCATGCGCGGACCGCCATGCGCCTGCCGGCCGGCATCCGGGCCGGCAGGCGCGGCAGCCGGGTCAGGCGGCGCGGGCTGCCCGCCCCTGCACCCGGTTCCACACCCACACCCCCAGCGGCCAGAGCAGCGCGCCGAAGGTCAGCGCCGCCAGCACGCCGGAGACCGGGCGTTCGAAGAAGGGCAGCACATCGCCATCGGACTTGATGAGGGAGGTGATGAAGTTCTGCTCCACCATGTTGCCCATGACGATGCCGAGGACGAGGGCGGCGACCGGGTAGCCGTTGCGCTCCATCACGAAGCCCAGGCAGCCGAAGATCCCGACCAGCAGCACGGAGAAGAGGTTGTTGCCGGTGGCGAAGGCCCCCACCGCACACAGCACCAGGATCACCGGCATCACCGCCGCGCGCGGCGCCCGCAGCACCGTGCTCGCCAGCCGGATCATGATGATGCCCAGCGGGATCATGATGATGTTGGCCAGGATGAAGATCAGGTACAGCGCATACATGCTGGACGCGCGTTCGGTGAACAGCGTCGGGCCGGGGTTCAGCCCCTTCATGTACAGCACGCCGATGGCGATGGCCGTGATGGTGTCGCCCGGGATGCCGAACAGCAGGGACGGCACCCAGCCGGAGGCGAGGGAGGCGTTGTTGGACGCGCCGGCCTCCACTAGCCCTTCCGGGTGGCCGGTGCCGAACAGCTCCGGCGTCTTCGAGAATTTCTTCGACATGGCGTAGCTGACCCAGGCGGCCATGTCGGCCCCGGCGCCCGGCAGCACGCCGATGATGATGCCGATGATGTTCCCCCGCCACATCGGCCACTGGTACTTCTTGGTCAGCATCCACTGGTTGGCCAGGATGCTGCCGAATTTGCGCTTGGGCAGCGGCGGCGGCTCGGGCGTCAGCATGGCCCGCATCACCTCGCTGACCGCGAAGACGCCGACCAGGGCCGGGATCGGCTCGATCCCGCCCAGCAGGTCGGTCAGCCCGAAGGTGAAGCGCGGCGTGCCGGCCGGGTTCTCCATGCCGATGCAGGCGATCAGCAGGCCGAGCAGCATGGCGGCGATCGCCTTGATGGGCGAGCTTCGCGCGACCAGCGTCGCGCACATCAGGCCCAGCAGCGCCAGCCAGAAATACTCGTAGGTGGAGAAGGACAGCGCCATTTCTGCGAGTAGCGGCGCCATCAGCACGAGCGAGAGGGTGCCGACGATGCCGCCGATGGCGGAGAACCAGAGCCCGGCGCCGAGCGCCATCTCCGCCTGGCCCTTGCGGGTCATGGCATAGGCTTCGTCGGTATAGGCGGCGCTGGCCGGGGTGCCGGGGATGCGCAGCAGGCAGCCCGGGATGTCGCCGGAGAAGATCGCCATCGCGGAGGCGGTGATGATGGTGGCGATGGCGGCGATGGGCGACAGCCAGAAGGTCACCGGCACCAGCAGGGCCGTCGCCATGGTGGCGGACAGGCCGGGGAGGGACCCCACCACCAGCCCGTAGATGGCCGAGGCGAGGATGGCGATCAGCACGTCCGGCGCGGCGACGAGCTGGACGGCCTGGAGCAGGTCATGCATGCGCGGTCACCACGGCGCCGGCAGCACGCCGGCGGGCAGCGGCACGCGCAGCAGCTTGTAGAAGGCGAGGTGGATGAGAGGCGGCATCACGACCGCGAGCGGAAAGGCCAGCACCGGCCGGGCGCCGAGTGCGATGGCGGCGACCAGCACCATGATCCCGGTGGTGGCCAGGAACCCCAGCGGCTCCGAGGCCAGCATGTAGAAGAGCAGCAGGGCCGGCGGGATCAGGGCGCGCAGCCCACCGAGGCGGAGCGGGCCGGGCGGCGCCGCGTCCGCCTCCTCCGGCACCTCGAAGCTGCGGCCGATGCCGAGCGCGATCAGCGCGCCGCAGAGCATGAGGCCGCAGCCGATCAGCATGGGGAAGGCGGCCGGCCCCACATCCTGGCCGGGCACCGCCGGCAGGCGGGACCCCGCGAGGGCGGCGGCGCCGCCGAGGGCGACGAGGACCGCGCCGGTCACCCGGTCGGACAGATGCACCCGAGTCTCCCTGGACTGTTTCCTTCCCGGCCAGTCTAGAGCGGATCGCGGAGGGCCGTGAACGGCCCGGGGCGTGAATCCGCCTGTCAAACCGGATGCGCCGGCGGCGTGCGCCCGGTTGTGAACGCCGCGCCGCCACAGCCATGTCGGCCGCAACCGACAGGGCCCCGGGCCGGGCCGGCCGCGATTTGTCGGCGCGCGCCGGCCGGGCCATGATCGGGCGAAGCATCGTCGCAGCAAGCCGTCGCAAGGGGAACGACCCGTCCATGAGAACACCGCGCGCATGAGCATCGCCTGGCATGGGCTGCTTTCCTCCATCGAGGCGACGGAGGATGGCCTGCAGTCGGCCGGCTACATCGCCAGCCGCCCGATCTCGACCGCGCTGTACCTGGCGCATCACCTGCGCAAGCCGATCCTGGTGGAAGGGCCGGCCGGCGTCGGCAAGACGGAGCTGGCGAAGGCCGCCGCCGGCTGGCTCGGCCTGCCGCTGATCAGGATGCAGTGCTACGAAGGGCTGGACGAGGCCAAGGCGCTGTACGAGTGGAAGTACGGCAAGCAGCTTCTCTACACCCAGATCCTGAAGGACCGCATGGGCGCGCTGCTGGGCGAGGAGCCCGGGCTGGACGCCGCCATGCGCAAGCTGCACGGCGTCAGCGACCTGTTCTTCTCCGAGGAGTTCCTCGAGCCGCGGCCGCTGCTGCGGGCGCTGCGGGAGCCGGGCGGGGCGGTGCTGCTGATCGACGAGGTGGACAAGGCCGACCAGGAATTCGAGGCCTTCCTGCTGGAGCTGCTGTCGGACTACCAGGTGAGCATCCCCGAGATCGGCACGGTGCAGGCCGGGGTGGCGCCGCTGGTGCTGCTGACCTCGAACTCCATGCGAGACCTGGGCGATGCGCTGAAGCGGCGCTGCCTGCATCTGCATATCGGCCTGCCGGATGCGCGGCTGGAGGCGCGGATCATCGCGTCGCGTGTCCCGGATGCGGCGGAGGACCTGCGGCGGCAGCTGGTCGCCTTCGTGCAGCAATTGCGGGCGCTGGACCTGAAGAAGCTGCCCTCGGTCAGCGAGACCATCGACTGGGCCCGGGTGCTGGTGCTGCTGCACGCGCCGCAGCTGGACCACGCCCTGGTCCGGGACACGCTGAACGTGCTGCTCAAGTTCGAGAGCGACATCGAGACGGTGGCGCCGCAGCTCAACGACCTGCTGCTGAAGGCGAAGCGGGAGGCGGTGCCGGTGCGATGACGGGGCGCCGCTGATGGACGGCCCGCTGCTGGACTTCTTCCGCGCCGCCCGTGGCGCCGGGCTGCGGATCTCGCCGGCCGAGAGCATCGACGCGACGCGCGCGGCGCAGGTGGTGGGCTTCGCCGACCGCGCGGTGCTGCGCGACACGCTGTCCCTGGTGATGGCCAAGACGGTGGAGGAGAAGCGCGCCTTCGCCGAGGTCTTCGACCTTTTCTTCCGGCGCGGGGATTTCGGCGGCGCGGCGCAGGACGAGGCGACGCCCGGGGACGGGCCGCCGCGCGGCGACGCGGCGGGCGAGGGCCAAGGGGGCGAGGGCCAGGGGGGCGAAGGCCAAGGGGGCGAAGGCCAGGGCGGCGAAGGCCAGGGCCAGGGCCCGGGCGGCAGCGCCCTGGCCCGCATGCTGCTGGCGGGTGATCAGGCCGGGCTGGCCGCGGCGGTGGAGCGGGCGGCGCAGGACGCCGGACTGTCCAACATCGCGCTCTTCACCCAGGTGAACCTCTTCACCCGACGCATCCTGGACCGCATGGGCCTGCAGGCGCTGGAGCGGGAGATCGCCCGGACCGGCGACGACCGGCTGCGCCAGGGCCGCGACCGGCTGCGCGACCAGGTGCGCGACTTCGTCGAGCAGAACCTGGCGCTGTTTGCCCGCGGGGAGAACGAGGCCTTCCGCGAGCGGATGCTGCAGCAGACGCGGCTGTCCGCCATCGACCGGCGCGACTATGAGCGGATGCGGGTGCTGGTGCGCGCCATGGCGCGGCGGCTGGCGACGCAATATGGCCGCAACCGCAAGCGGGACCGGCGCGGCGTGCTGGATGTCCGCCGCACCCTGCGGCGCAACATGGGCTGGGACGCCATTCCCTTCCATGTCGTCTGGAAGCAGGAGCGGATCCAGAAGCCGAAGCTGGTGGTGCTGTGCGACGTCAGCGGCTCGGTCGCCGCCATCGCGCAATTCCTGCTGCTGTTCCTCTATTCGCTGAACGAGGCGCTGTCCGGCCTCAGGTCCTTCGCCTTCTCCGGCAACCTCGTGGACGTGTCCGACGTGCTGGAGCGGCTGCCGATCGAGCAGGCGGTGCCGGAGGTGATGGCGCGGGCCGGCTTCGGCTCCTCCAACTACGGCATGGCGCTGCAGGATTTCGAGCGGGAGCATATGCGCCTGCTGGACAGCCAGACGACGGTGATCGTGCTGGGCGATGGCCGCGGCAACCGCACCGACCCGCAGGCGGAGGTGCTGGCGCGCATGGCGAACCGCGCGAAGCAGGTGGTCTGGCTGAACCCGGAGATGCGCACGCTCTGGGGCACCGGCGATTCCGACATGCCGCGCTACGCCCCGCATTGCCGCGTGGTGGCGGTGTGCAACACGCTGCAGCACCTGGAACGGGTGGTCGGCGAGCTGCTGCGCGACGGCGGCTGACGCCAGGCCGGGGGCCGGGGCCTCGCCTCAGGCCCCGGCGCGAGCCGCCCTATCCTATTGGTTGCAGAGCGGAGTCTCGCGTCCGGGCGTTCACGCCCTCCCGCGATCCGCTCTACGCCGTTCTTCGCCGCGGCGCCTCGAAGCCCTGGGTATTGCCGTCCGGTTCGAACGGCACGGCATTCGGGTGCAGCACGGTCGCCTGCTGCGCCTCCTCCACGCTGCGGATGCCGGCCTGGCCGAAGGTGCCGCGGATCTCCTCCATGAAGGCGGCGGTGGCGTGGTCGCCGCCCGCCTGGCCGATGGCGGCGACCGAGAGCAGGAAGGCCCGGCCGGCGAAGCAGAAATCCGCCCCCACCGCCAGCGTCCGCAGCACGTCGAGGCCGGAGCGGATCGAGCCGTCATAGAGGATCTTCGCCCGCCCGCCGACCGCGGCGGCGATGGCCGGCACCGTGTCGATGGAGGCCGGCGCGGCGTCGAATTGCCGCCCGCCATGGTTGGAGACCCAGATGCCGTCGACCCCCAGCGCCACGGCGCGTTCCGCATCCGCCGGGTGCTGGATGCCCTTCAGCACCAGGGCGCGCGGCCAGGCTTCCCGGAACCGGGCGATGTCGTCCCAGGTGACGCCGGTGGTCATGTGCTGGGTGACGAAGCTGGCAAGCTCGGCGATCGAGGCATTCTCGCCGACATATTTCCGCATGTTCTCGAAGCGCGGCTGGCCCTTCTGCAGCATCTCCAGCGCCCAGAAGGGGGCGCGGGCGATGTCGAACAGGGTGCGCGGCCGGTACCTGAACGGCACGACCAGGCCGTTGCGCACGTCGTGCACGCGCTTCTGCCGCATCGGCACGTCCAGCGTCACCACCAGCGCATGCGCGCCCACCGCCTCCGCCCGGCGGATCAGGTCGAGCGACAGGCGATGCCCATCCGCCGGCAGGCCATAGAGCTGGAACCACAGGCTGTCCGGCGCGATGCGCGCCAGCTCCTCCATCCCCACATTGGCGACGGTGGAGGAGACATAGGGGATGCGCGCCTGCTGCGCCGCGGCGGCCAGGATGGCGTCCGCCCTTGGCCAGACCATGCCGACATTGCCCATGGGCGCGACGCCGACCGGCGCGGCATAGTCCCGGCCGAACAGCCGGGTGGCGATGTTGACGCCGGAGAGGTCGAGCGCGTAGCGCGGCACGATCCGCACCGCATCCATGGCGGCGCGGTTATGTGCGACATTGGGCGCGCCGTCGCCGACGCCGCCGGCCACGAAGTCATAGGCGAAGCGGGCGACCCGCCATTTCGCCCGGGCCTGCAGGTCGTTGAAGGTAGGGAAGCGGCGCCGCAGCCGGCCCGCCGGCGTCTCCGTGGCGCCGGCCGCGCCCCAGCCGGCCGGCCGGCCCGTCCCACCCGTGCTGCTGCCGCTCATGTCCCGCGTTTCCCCCGATCTTGCCCGGATTATGCACCCCTGCGGCCGGCCGCAAAGCCGGCCTGGCCTTGATCCCTCGCGCCGGGATGACAGATGACACCGTTGCGCCGAGCGACAATCCGGCCGGGCCGCCGTTGAGTCGACCCGACCCGGGATGCAGCTTGCAGGAGGACACGAACACCATGGCCGCCGATCCCTTCCGACCCGGGCCCGCGCTGCGCGCGGCGCTGCTCGCCCTGCCGCTGCTGGGCGCCTGCACCACCATCCCCGACCAGCCGGCGAATGGCTGGGCCAGCCTGCCGAGCGATGCCGTCGTGGGCGCCGGCGACCCGGTGCGGGCGGCGATCCTCAACACCGCCTATGTCTTCCCCAACCCGGGCAGCGTCGCCGGCAAGCCGGACATGGCGGCGCGCGCGGTGGCGAATTACGAGTTCCTGACCACCGAGATCCCCTATGGCCCGCGCTGGCGCGGCTTCAACCCGACCGTCGGCGTCGAATTGCTGGCCGGGCAGCAGGAAGTGGCGCAGGCCTTCGGCATCGCGCCCAATGCGCCGACCCAGCAGGTGGTGGATGCGCTCTATGCCGCATCCCGCGCGCTGCGGGCGGGCGACCAGGCGGCGGCGGAACGGGTTCTGTCCGGCCCGGCCTTCACCCGGGGCGGGGCGGCGACGCTGCAGACGCTGGCATCCATGCCCAGCATGCCGCGCGCGGCCGCGGCGGCGGCGCTGACGGCGCAGGAACTGGACCGGAACGACCGCCTGGGCTCCCCGCGCGGGGTCGGCGGCGATGGCGGCGGCGGCGGCGGGTATCGCTGAGCCGGCGGGCATCGCCGCGTCCGATCCCCGCCTGGGGGCCGGATGCCGGGGCCGGGCTGCCGCAGGGCGAGCGCCCGCCCCACGACCCGGGCCCGACGGCGGTGTCGCCTGCTGCCGTGCAGGCGGACCCCCGGTCCTGCCCTATTCCGCCGCCTGCTTCGCCCAGATGCCCATGCGGTTGAAGGGCGCATAGGGCGGGAAGGCGCCGATGGCGGTCATGTCCACCTCCACCAGGCTCGGCCCCGGGGTGGCAAAGGCCTTCGCCACCTGCGGGCCAAGCTCGGCCGCCGAGCCGACGCGGAAATAGGGCAGGCCGGCCAGGGCGGCGAGGCCGGGCAGGTCCGGCCCCGCCGGGTCGGCGAAGTAGAAGCGGCCATCCTGGAAGGCACCCTGGATGTGCTTGATGACGCCGTAGCCGCGGTCGTTCATCACCATGATGACCAGCTCGGCGCGTTCCTGCACCGCCGTCCACAGCTCCTGCAGGTTCACCTGGAAGCCGCCATCGCCGACCATGGCGATGGCCTTGCGGCCCCCTCCCGCCATGGCGGCGCCGATGCCGAGCGGCAGGCCCGGCCCGATGGCGGCGCTGACGGGGTGGACGGCATCGCGCGGGCCATACACGGGGAAGATGCGGTTGCCCCAGGCGGAGTTGCTGATGGTGATGTCGCGCACCCAGAGCGCGTCGCGCGGCATGGCGTCCCGCAGCAGGGCCGGGAATTCGGCATAGGGGCCGAGCTGGGTGCAGTATTCCGCCACCGCCTCCCGCTTCATGGCGGCGAATTCCTCCCGGTAGCCGGGGGCCACCTGGATGCGGCCGCGCAGGCGGTCGGCCAGCGCATCCATGGTCAGCCCAGCGTCGCCGCAGACGAAGGCCTGGCTGGCATAGCCGCGGCCATCGGCGCGCGGGTCCACATCCACCCGCACCAGCGTCTCCGGCAGCTTGAGCGCGAACTCCATCATCTCATGGCCGCGCAGCCGGGAGCCGACGACCAGCATCGCATCGACCGACCTGTAGAAATCTTGCACCCGGGCGGAGCCGTTGCCGTGCAGGCCGCCGAGCGACATCGGGTGGTCCTCGGGCACGATGCCGCGCCCGTTCCAGGAGGAGACGACGCCGAAGCCGAGCTCCATCAGGCGGCTGGCAGCCGCCCCGGCCTCCTTCGCGCCATTGCCGAGCCAGAGCATGGGCCGCTTCGCCCGCGCCAGGATCTCGGCGGCTTCCTCCAGCGCCGCCTCGGCGGGCGGCAGGGGCGGCGGCACCGGCAGCACCAGCCCGTCCAGCGCCGCCGGGCGCGCGATGGCGGTGCGCTGGATGTCGATCGGGATCTCGACGGACACGGGCCCGCGCGGCGCGGTCAGCGCCAGCGCCGCGGCCTGGGTCAGCACCCCCAGCGCCTCCGGCGCCGACCGCACGCGGAACATGCCCTTGCAGACCGCCCCCAGCATCTGCGGCTGGCCCGGCAGGTCATGCACCGTGCCAAGCTCGCGGTCGATGAACTTGGTCGGCGTCTGGCCGGTGATGTGCAGCACGGGGGAGCCGGCGAATTGCGCCTCCGCCAGCCCCGGCACGGCATTGGCCGCGCCCGGCCCGGTGGAGGAGAAGAGCACGCCGAGATGGCCGGAGACGCGGGCATAGGCATCGGCCATATGCGCCCCGCCCATCTCGCCGCGGGCCATCACGTAGCGGATGGCGTTGCGCCGCCCGATGCCGTCCAGCATCGGGATGTTGTGGACCGAGACGATGCCGAAGCAGGTGGTGACCCCGATGCGGGAGAGGAATTCCGCGACGAGGTCGCCGACATAATAGGCGCTGTCCGACATGGTGTCCGTTCCCCCCGATGCTGGTTGGCCCCGGCCCGGATGCGATGCGCGGGCCGGAGAGTGCGGGAAGCGCCTCCCCGCCGCGCCTCAGATGCCGGTCTTCAGGATGCGCTTGGCGATCGCCATGCGGTGCACCTCGCTCGGCCCCTCATAGATCCGCTGCACGCGCACCTGCGCCGCCATCAGCTGCAGGGGCAGTTCCTTCGTCATGCCCATGGCGCCGAAGCCCTGCATGGCGTTGTCGATCACCTCCTGCGCCATCTCGGTGGCGAAGACCTTGATCATGGACGCCTCGTTGCGGACATCCTCGCCGGCGCCGAGCTTGGCGGCGGCATCGCGCACCATCAGGCGGCAGGCATGGATCTTCGTCGCCGCCTCGGCGATCCACCACTGGATCGCCTGGCGGTCGGCCAGCTTCACGCCGAAGGTGGTGCGGTTCTTCGCCTGCTCGCACAGCATCGCCAGCGCGCGGCGCGCCATGCCGGTGCAGCGGGCGCCCATCTGCAGGCGGCGGATGTTGAGACGGAGCTGCATGGGCGCATAGCCGGCGCCGAGCGCCCCCAGCACCTGGCTGTCCGGCACGCGGCAATCCTCGAAGACCAGCTCATAGGTCCGGCGGCCGCCGATCATCGGGATCTCGCGCTCGATGACGAAGCCGGGCGTCCCGCGCTCGACGATGAAGGCCGTCACGCCCTCCTGCCGCTTCCCTTCGCCGGTGCGGGCCATGAGAATGATGAAATCGGCCCGCGGCACGCCGCTGACCCAGATCTTGCGGCCGTTGATGACCCAGCCATCGCCGTCCTTCACCGCCCGCGTGGTCATGCCCGCCGGGTCGCCGCCGGCCCCGGGCTCGGAGATCGCGATGGAGGAGCGGGCCTCCCCCCGCGCATAGGGGTCGAGGTATTTCTTCCGCTGCTCCGGGTTCGCCACCGCCTTCAGCATGTGCAGGTTCGGGCTGTCCGGCGGGAAGATGAAGGGGGTGACGGTGCGGCCCATCTCCTCCTCGACCGCCATCAGCGCCGCGAGCGGCAGGTCGGCGCCGCCGAATTCCTCCGGCACGTCGAGGCCCCAGAGGCCCAGTTCCTTGCACCTGGCCAGCAGCGGCGCCTCTTCCTCCGGCGTCAGGCCGTAGCGCTGGCCCTCGGCCTCCCGCTTCAGCACCGCCGGCTCCAGCGGCATCAGGTCGCGCTCGACGAATTTCACGACCAGGTCGCGCACCATGCGGTGCTCCTCGGCCAGCGCCGGGATGCCGCCGATGTCGAAGCCGTCCATGATCCGTTTCCCCGATGAGCTTGCGTTGGCGGGCAGGATAGACCCGGGTGGATGGGGCCGTCACGGGAGGGGGCGCTGCCCCCTCCCGCACCCTCCCCCGCCAGGGGTCAGGCGACCCCTGGACCGGCCTGAGTCAGCCTCGAGGGTTCCAAGGGCCTTTCGGCCCTTGGCGGGTGGAGTTTGAGGAGGGCGGCGCCCTCCTCAACCCACCGCCGGCTGCGCCTGCCGATGGGCGAAATTGCGCAGGTTCAGCTGCCGGCGGTGGTCCTCGTAGAGCAGCGGCTCGAACCGCACCGGGTTGTCCGCCGTCACGCAGCTCGGCACCGGGCGGATCACCGCATCGTTGTCCGGGCCGAAGAAGAAGGGGATGGCGTAGCGCATGGCGTTGTTCTGGTTCAGCACGCGGTGCGGCGTCGGCGTGAAGCGGCCATTGGAATAGCGGCCCAGCATCTCCGCCGTGTTCACCACGAAGGTGCCGGGGATGGCGGGCGGGCGCAGCCATTCCCCCTCGGCGGTGCGGACCTCCAGCCCCGGCAGGGCCGACTGCGCCAGGAAGGTGATGAAATTCGTGTCGATATGCGGGGCGAAGCCGAAGCGGCCCTCCTCCGGGTCCGGCTGCGGCTGGTAGCGGATCAGCCGCAGGGTGCAGGTCGGGTCGCGGAAGTCGCCCGCCAGGTATCCGGGCGGCATGCCCAGCGCCATGGTGAAGACCGGCAGCAGCCGCTGCGCCAGCGCCTCCATGGCGGCGAAATAGGCCAGGGCCGCCGCCCGGAAGGCCGGCAGGCCGGGCGGCCAGCGGTTGGGCGCGACGAAGGGCCGCTTCTCCAGCACCGCCGGGTGGTCCGGCGGATAGTCGCGGATGATGTAGAAGCTCTCGTTCAGGTTCGGCTTCTTCACCTCCGCGACCTTGGAGGTGCGGATGACCTGCGCCCCGGTCGGCAGGTAGCCGATATTGTACTCCCCGACCTTCAGGGCGAGTTTCTCATCGTCCGGCAGGGCGAAGACCTGCGCCGCGGCGTCGAAGCAGCCGGCCGGCAGCGCCGGGTCGATGCCATGGCCGGCCAGCACCAGGAAGCCGGTATCCGCGCAGGTGCGGGCGATGCGCGCGGCCAGGTCCTCCGCCGCGCCGGGGGCGCCGGCCAGGGCGGGGCCGATATCGAGGACGGGGATGCGGCCATCGGCGAGGCTCATGGGCGGTCTCCGCGCTGCGTCCTTCGGAGTGCAGCACGGGCGGCCAGGCGGCGCTACTCCGCCGCCACCTTCGTCATGTCCAGCACCACCTGCTTCAGGTCATAGGCGTTCAGGCTGTCCCAAAGCCGCGGCAGGTCCGCCTCGAACAGCCCACGCGTGACGCCGGCGGCGACGCGCGGCGCGGAGATGGCCATGGCGTTGATCGAGCTGCCGGCCGGGCCGAAAGACATCGAGGTGCCGATGCCGAAGAGGTGGATGTCGCGGATCCAGGGCGTCTCGCCCGGCCGCTTCTCGGCGAAGGAACTGTCGGCGTTCAGGTAGGGGAACTCGCCGAGGCGCGGGTTCGCCTCCTCCGCGGGCGGCGCGTAGCGGTCCTGCCACTGCGCGATGTTGTGGTGGCACCGCGCCAGTTCCGGCACGGCGGCCGGGTCCATCCGCACGCCGGTGCCGCAGATGAGGAAATCCGCCGCGAAGTCGCCGCGCGGCGTGTGCACCACCGCCCGTCCGCCCTCCGCCCGCGCACCGGTCCAGGGGCGGCCGACATGCATGGTGAAGTTCGGATGCGCATTGGTGCGGTCATAGGTGTCCTGCGCGAAGCCCTCCCGCATCCCCAGGACCTTCGCCATGAAGCGCCAGCGCCAATCGTCCGGCATCTCGTGCATGTGCCGCAGGAAGCCGGCGAAGGTCAGCCAGCGATAGGGCTGCACATCCATCGGCTCGGCCCGGCGGCAGAACAGGTGCACCTCGGCGGCGCCGGCCTCCAGCGCCGTCGCGGCATTGTCGAAGGCCGAGGCGCCGGCGCCGAGCACCGCCACCACGCGGCCAGCGAGCGCGGCGAAGTCGATGGCATCGGCGGCATGCGCGCGCAGGGCCTTCGGCAGCGCGGCGACGAATTCCGGCATCCACCAGTACCCGACGCCCTCCTGCCCGGTCGCCATCACCACCTTGCGGGCCAGCATGGGGCCGTCGCTGGTCTCGACCGCCAGGCAGGGCAGGCCGTCATCGGTGCGGGCGGGGGCGATGGCGCCGGCCGCGACGCCGTTGCGGACGGGGATGCCGGTGACCCGGCGGAACCAGCCGAGGTAGTCCTGCCAGCGCTCCTTCGGGATCATGTAGAGGTCGGCGAAATGCCGCGCGCCCCACTGCGCCTCGTGCCAGGCCTGGTAGGTGAGGGAGGGCAGCTTCAGGTCCGGCCCGATCTGGTTCTTGGGCGACCGCAGGTGGCGCATGCGGGCGAAGGTGACCCAGGGGCCTTCCCGGCCGGGCGCGGCGCGGTCCACCACCAGGATGTTGTCCACCTTGTCGCGCTTCAGGGCATGCGCCACTGCCAGCCCGCATTGCCCGGCGCCGATCACCAGGCAGTCCAGCACCGGCCTTCCGCCGCTGGTCTTCGGCACCAGCCAGGGGGCGCGGGGATGCGCCGTCAGCTCCAGGTCCCGGGCGAGGTCGGCTTCCAGTTCGACGAGGCTCTGCGGCGCGGGCATCGGTCACTCCTGCTGCGCCGAACAAGATAGGCCCTTGGCGCTATCCGGCAACGATCAGCCGCGCCAGGGCCTCGGGCTCGCTCAGCATGGGGTAGTGGCCGGTGTCCAGCTCGTGCCAGGCGGCACCCATCGCCTCGGCCAGCCGGCGCTGATGGGCCACCGGCGGGTTCTGGCTGCGGCGGCACCAGATCACACTCGTCGGGACCCTCATCCCCCAGAAGCGCGGCAGGACCACCGGCGCCACCATGGGCGCGATCGGGTGCTGGGTGATCCGCTCCAGGGTCCAGGCCCGCGTCGCCGGGTCCAGCTCGGCGAACAGCCGCCCCTCGGCATCCGCCCGGCTGGGCCCGCTGGTGAGGTCCGTGTTCACCGCCGTCGGGCGGGACACGATGTCGGGCAGCGCCTCCCCGTCGCGCAGCGCCAGCGCATCGGCGAAGACCAGCCGGCCCAGCCGGTCCGCGGCCAGCTCCGCCAGCCGGCACAGCACCATCCCGCCGGTGGAGGTGCCGACCGCCACCACCTCCCGCCAGTCCTCGGCGAAGAGCAGCGCGGCCAGTTCCGCCGCCTGGCTTTCCGTGGTGATGCCGGGGCGGATGGCATGGGCCCGCTCCCCGCAGCCATCCAGGCTGGGCGCCAGCACCTCATGCCCCCCGGCCCGCAGCCGGGCCGCGACGCGCGTCCAGATCCAGCCGCCCTGGTAGGCGCCGTGGATCAGCAGGATCCTTGCCATGCCCTTGTCCTCCCCATGGCATGATGCAGCGCCGGCTTGTCGGTTGACAGGGCCGCCCCCGGCCGCAAGCTGGCCGCCAACACAAGGGAGACGTTCCATGGCCGATCTGGACCTGGTGATCCGCGGCGGCACCGTGGTGGATGGCAGCGGCGCCCCGGCCTTCGAGGCGGATGTGGCGATCGCCGGCGGCCGCATCGTGCAGGTCGGCAAGGTCGCCGGGCGCGGCGCCGAGGAGATCGACGCCAAGGGCAAGCTGGTCACCCCCGGCTTCGTCGACATCCACACCCATTACGACGCCCAGGCGACCTGGAGCAGCCGGATCGACAGCTCCTCCTACAACGGCGTCACCACCGCGCTGATCGGCAATTGCGGCGTCGGCTTCGCCCCCTGCCGGCCGGAACGGCGCGATGCCCTGGTCAAGCTGATGGAGGGCGTGGAGGATTTGCCCGAGGTGGTGCTGGCCGAGGGCCTGCCCTGGACCTGGCAGAGCTTCCCGGAGTTCATGGACGTGCTCGGCGCCCGGCGCTGGGACATGGACATCGCCGCCCAGGTCACCCACGCGCCGCTGCGCGTCCACACCATGGGCGAGCGCGCCGAGGCCCATGCGGAAGCGACCGAAGCCGAGATCGCCGAGATGGCGCGCCTCGCGGCCGAGGGCATCCGGGCCGGCGCGCTGGGCTTCTCCACCTCCCGCGCCATCGCCCACAAGACGCTGGACGGGCGGCACATCCCGACTCTGGGCACGCCGGAGGCGGAGCTGGAGGCGATCGGCCGCGCGGTCGGCCAGGCCGGCGCGTCCTGGCTGCAGGTCATCTCCGACTTCGACGAGCCGGAGGACGAGTTCGCCCGGCTGCAGCGGATCTGCCAGGCCTCCGGCCGGCCCATGACGTTTTCCCTGCTGCAGCGGGAGAGCCGGCCCTGGCTGTGGCAATTCCTGCTGGAAAAGATCGAGGCCGCCAACCGCGAGGGCGCCCGCATGACCGGCCAGGTGATGGCCCGCCCGGTCGGGCTGATGTTCGGCTTCGAGCTGTCGCAGCACCCCTTCGTCGCCCGTCCCTCGTGGCAGGCCGTCGCGCACCTGCCCTTCGAGGCGAAGATGCAGGCGCTGCGCGACCCCGCCCTGAAGGCGCGGCTGCTGGCGGAGGAGACGCCGGACCCGATGCTGCAGGCCCGGCTGAACACCTGGGACATGATCTTCAAGCTGGGCGACCCGCCGGACTACGAGCCGCGGCCGGAGCAGTCGCTGGGCCATATCGCGCGGGAGCGCGGCATGGACCCCGCCGCGCTCGCCTGGGACTGGATGATGGAACGGGACGGGAAGGCCATCCTCAACCGCCCCATCATCAACTACGCCGACCGCGACCTGGAAGCGGTGCGGACCATGGTGGAGCACCCGCAGACCCTGATGGGCCTGGGCGATGGCGGCGCGCATGTCGGCATCATCTGCGACGCCTCCTCCACCACCCATATGCTCGCCTACTGGACGCGCGACCGCGTGCGCGGGCCGAAGCTGCCGCTGGAATTCGCAGTGAAGCGGCTGACGCGGGACAACGCGCTGGCGCTGGGCCTGGCGGATCGCGGCCTGGTCGCGGCCGGGAAGAAGGCCGACCTGAACGTCATCGACTATGACCGGCTGCAGATCCGCGTGCCGGTCATGCAGTACGACCTGCCGGCCGGCGGCAAGCGTCTGGTGCAGCGCGCCGATGGCTACCTCGCCACGGTGGTGAACGGCGCCGTCACCTACCGGAACGGCGAGGCGACGGGCGCGCTGCCCGGCCGCCTGGTCCGCGGCCCGCAGGCCTGACCCGGCGCGGGAGGGCACCACCCTCCCGCCCCCGCCGCCGCGCGCCTATCCTCGGTCGCGAGAGACGGAGAGCGCGCGATGCAGCTGGACACCGCCCGGTTCCTGCGGGACCTGGACGAGCTTCGTACCATCGGGACCTACCGGACGGGCGTGCACCGCCCGACCTTCTCCCCGCAGGACATGGAAAGCCGCCACTGGCTGGCCCGGCGGATGGAGGAGGTGGGGCTCGACGCCAGCATCGACGGCATTGGCAATGTCTTCGGCCGCCACCGCGGCGCCGGCCCGCACCTGCTGGCGGGCAGCCATATCGAGACGCAGAACCACGCCGGCTGGCTGGACGGCGCGCTGGGCGTCATCGCCGCCCTGGCGCTGGCCCGCGCCGGTCTGCCGGTGGATGTCTGCGCCTATGCCGACGAGGAAGGGCATTGGGGCGACTTCCTGGGCAGCCGCAGCCTGGTCGGCGACCTGACCGAGGCGCAGATCGACGCCGCCCGCAACCGCACCACTGGCGCCACGCTGCGCGACGCCCTGGCCGAGGCCGGCCTCGCCGGCCGCCCGCGCCTGCTGCTGGAGGACGGCCGCTACAGGGGCGCGCTGGAACTGCATATCGAGCAGGGGACGCAACTGGAGAATGCCGGCCTGCGCCTCGGCGTCGTCACCGGCATCGTCGGCATCCGGCAATGGCGCATCGTCATCGAAGGCCAGCAGGACCATACCGGCGGCACCACCATGCGCGAGCGCCGCGACGCGGGCCTGACCGCGGTGCGCCTGCTGGCCGCGGTGGACCAGGAATTCCCCAAGGTCTGCGCCGAGCGCAGCGTCTGGACCACCGGCCGCATCCTGCTCGACCCCAACATGCCCCAGATCATCCCGGGCCGGGCGGAGATCACCTTCTCCTTCCGCGACCTCTCGGTGGAGGTCATGGACCGCATGGAAGCCTGCCTGCACCACCTGGTCTGGGAGAGCAACCGGCGGGAGCGCTGCACCGCAAGGCTGGAATTCATCGGCCGCACCGAGCCCTCGCTCAGCGATCCCGGACTGCTCGCCGCGCTGGAGGGCGCCGCCGAGAGCCTGTGTCCCGGCGCCTGGCAGGCGATGCCGAGCGGGGCGATCCATGACAGCCAGATCCTGTCGCGCAAGCTGCCGGTGGCGATGCTGTTCACGCCCTCCATCGGCGGCATCAGCCACCACTGGAGCGAGGATACGAAGCGGGAGGACCTGGAACTCGGGGTGCGCGTGCTGGCCGAGGGGGCCAGCCGGTTCCTGATGGGCAATTGAGGGGGCCCTGCCCCCTCAGGCTCCCCCGCCAAGGGCCGGTTGGACGTATACGTCCAACCCCTTGGAACCCTCGAGTTTGGCGCGCCACACACGTTCGGGCGTCAGCGGCATGTCCAGGTGCGCAACACCAAAATCCCGCAGCGCATCCATCACGGCGCTGACCAGCGCCGGCAGCGCGCCGACCGTGCCGGCCTCGCCGGCGCCCTTCACGCCCAGCGAATTGGTCGCGGTCGGCACCGGGTTGCTCTTCACCACGATGTCGGACAGGTCGGCGGCGCGCGGCATCGCATAGTCCTGGAAACTGGCGGTCAGCAACTGGCCGTCGCCGTAGAGGATCGCCTCGCCGAACACTTGCCCGAAGCCCTGCGCCACGCCGCCCTGCACCTGGCCCTTCACCAGCAGCGGGTTGATCACCGTGCCCACGTCGTCCACCACGGTATAGGCCAGCAGCCGCGTCTCGCCCGTGTCCGGGTCCACCTCCACCTCGGCGATGTGGCAGCCATTCGGGAAGGTCGCGTCGCCCGGCCGCGTCACCAGCGCCGCGCCCAATCCCAATTCCGCGCCGTCCGGCAGCGCGCCCGGCACATAGCTCTGCCGCGCCACCGACTCGATGCCGATGCTGCGGTCAGTCCCGGCCACGCGGAACATGCCATCCGCGAATTCGATGTCGGCCTCCGCCGCTTCCAGCAGATGCGCCGCGATCTGCTTCCCGCGCGCGACCACCTTCTCCGCCGCGCCGACCAGCGCCGCGCCGCAGGCCATCATGGACCGCGAGCCGATGGTGCCGCGGCCATGCGCGACCACATCGGTGTCGCCGAACAGGATGCGCACCCGCCCGGGCTCGAGGCCCAGCCGCGTGGCGATGATCTGGCGGAACACCGTCTCATGCCCCTGGCCGTGGTTGTGGCTGCCCACCAGCAGGGTGGCGCTGCCACCGGAATCGAAGCGGATCTCGGCGCCTTCCTCCAGCGGCTTGCGGTGCGGCCCGCCCGCGCTCTCGATCGCCATGGCGAGGCCGATGCCGCGCAGCATGCCGCGCGCCTCGGACTCCGCCCGCCGCGCCGCGAAGCCCGCCCAATCCGCGGCCTCCAGCGCCAGGTCCAGCGCCCGCGGGAAATCGCCGCTGTCATAGGTGTAGTCTAGCCCGGTGCGGAACGGCATCTCCTCCGGCCGGATCAGGTTGCGCCGGCGGATCTCCACGCGATCCATCCCCAGCCGCTCGGCGGCCAGGTCCACCAGCCGCTCCATGGCATGGATCGCCTCCGGCCTTCCGGCGCCGCGATAGGGCGCGGTGGGCTGGGTATGGGTGAACAGCCCCGTCACCTCCGTGCAGATCGCCGGCGTGCGATAGACGCCCGCCAGGCCGCCGACATTGTTGGTGGAGGAGACCGGCCCCTGCCAGGCGAGATATGCGCCGAGATTCGCCAGCGTCCGCACCCGCATCGCCAGGAAGGTGCCGTCCGCCGCCACCGCCAGCTCGGCGGTGGAGAGGTTGTCCCGTGCGTGGCTGTCACCCAGGAAACTCTCGGTCCGCGTCGCGGTCCAGCGCACCGGCCGGCCCAGCCGCTTCGCCGCCAGCAGGCACAGCACATGCTCGGGGAAGGGGCTCTCCTTCATTCCGAAGCCGCCGCCGACATCGGGCGAGACGACGCGCAGCCGGTTGCTCGGCACGCCGAGCGCGTATTCCGCGATCTCGTTCCGCATCACATGCGGCAGCTGCGTGCCGGTCCACAGCGTGTAGCGGTCCTCGACCGGGTCATGCGTCGCCAGCGCATTGCGCGGCTCCATCGGGTTGGCCGAGACGCGGCTGATCCGGTAGTCCAGCGCGATCACCTGCGCCGCCCGCGCGAACCCCGCGTCCACCGCCCCGGCATCGCCCAGCCGGAAATGGAAGCATTCATTGTCCGGCGCCAGATCGGGCCAGACCGCGGGCGCGCCAGGCGTCACGGCTTCCGCCAGGTCGGTGACGCAGGGCAGGGGCTCGTAGTCCATGCGGATGCGCTCGGCCGCGTCCTGCGCCTGGGCCGGCGTCTCGGCCACCACCGCCGCCACCGCGTCGCCGACGAAGCGCACCATGTCGCTGGGCAGCACGCGCCAGTCCGGCTGCACCAGCGGCGACCCGTCCCGCCGGTGCCGCGGCGTCACGCAGCGCAGCCGGCCGGGGATGTCGAGATCGGCCGCCGTCAGCACCAGCAGCACGCCCGGCATCGCCCGCGCCGCCGCCGCGTCCAGCGCCAGGAGGCGCGCCGCCGCATGCGGCGAGCGCAGCACATGCAGATGCGCCGCGCCGGGGGCCGCGATGTCGTCGACGAAGCGGCCGACGCCGCGCAGGAAGCGCGCATCCTCCACCCGCCGCACCGGCGCGCCGATGCCGACCCTCGCCATGCCGTCCATGCCGCATCCCCCCTTGGCGCTGGCCGCGATGCTACCGCGCATCGCGGCGCGGCGTGAACGCCCCGCGGGGCGACGAAGCCCCTTGCCGTCGGGGCCCGGCGCGCGCCACGCTGCCGCCATGTCGGACCTGACCGAGGCCACCGATTCCGGCCGCCGCGCGCAGACCAAGACCCGTAACCGCGACGCCATCCTCGCCGCCGCCCGCCGCGTCTTTGCCGAGCTGGGCTATGAAACGGCCAGCGTGCGCGACATCATCCGCCGCACCGACCTCGCCTCCGGCACCTTCTACAACTATTTCCGTTCCAAGGAGGCGATCGCCCGGGCCCTGGCGGCCGATGCGGCGGAGCGCCTCCGGCCCATCCTGCGGGCGGAGCGGGAGCGCGCGACCGACCTGGAAGGCTGGCTGGACGGCGTCATCCGCGCCTATTTCCGCTACCTGGTCGAGGAATACGGCCAGGCCAGCGGCCTGCCGCATGTCCGCATCGATGCCACGCCGGCGCAGCGCGCGGTGTTCGAGGAATTGCGCGAAAGCCTGACCGGCATCCTGGGCGACCGCCTGGCGCCGCAGGCCGATACGGATTTCCTCACGGCCGGCGCCATCGGCATCGCCCGCTATGTCGGGGAACAGATGCTGCGTCGCGCCCCGCCCGACCCGGACGCCGCCGCGCGCTTCGCCGCGCGCATGATCCTGCACGGCCTGCCCGCGGTGGCGCGGGACGGTTAGGGCAGGGCGTGGCACGACCTGGACGCCCCTGCGCGTGACGCGGCGCCATGAACGGGTGGCACCGGCTGTGCAAGCTCCGGTCCCGCGCGCGGGCCGCCGCCGCACGGAACACGGGATGGCGTGACCGCCCCGGGGCGCGATCCCGCCCTGCGATCAGCGGGCCCCAAGCCGCGCGGCGTCCCACGTCCTCGCAGTTGCTCGCGCGGATCACCGAGCCTGCATCAGCGGCCGGCAGCCATCCGCCCGGACGCGCGCGGGCGCCCCAGACCCTAGTCCCGGATGCCGGCCGGCAGGCTGGCCAGGTCGAAGCCATGGAACAGCGACAGGAAGCGGAACGGGTTTGGCTGCCAGCTGCGATACATGACGTTGTTGATGTCGCGCGCCGTGTCGAACCAGCCGAAGCGCGTCCCGGGCGCCTGCCGCAACGCGGCCTGCCAGGCCATCTGCAGCCCGCACTGGTCCACCCAGCGCGTCACCTCCGGCGCTGCCAGCGCGGCCTGCAGATGCCGGCGCAGCAGCGCCAGGAAGCGCCGCCCGCCCTCGGTCGGCTGTGCCAGCAGCAGGTTGGCGGTGAAGCGGCTGCCGAATTGCGGGCTGCCGTCGTTGCGGTTCAGCACCACGTCGTCGCCGGCATGGCGCGCCAGCAGGTCTGCCACGCCGCGCTGCAGCAGGGAATCGATGTCGGCGACCAGCAGCGGCCGGCCGAGCGCGTGCAGCAGTTGTTCCGCCACCACGAAGCGGGCGCACTGGAAATGCGCCAGCGGCAGCCGCGCCGGGCCATCCGCATCCTGGCAGAGCGTGGTCACGGCACCGGGGTCGAAGCCATCGGCCGACCACAGCAGGCGCGGATCCTCGATCCCGACCATGGCCTGCAATTCGGCCAGCCGCCCCGCCCCGCCGATCGCGTGCAGCACCACGGTGCAGGGCAGGTCGGCATGCCGCAGGACGGAGCGCAGGAAGAGCCTGCCATAGAGCCGCAGGTAGCGCGCATCCGCCGCCGCCAGGAAGACCGGGCCGGGCGGCAGCGGCGCCGGCTGCCAGGGCCGGCCATCGCCGCCGACCAGATGGGGGGCCGCCGGCGCCGTGTCGCCCGTCAGCAGCGCCGGGTCGGCGGCGATGCACAGGGCCTGGTAATGCGCCGCCCAGGGCCGCAGCGCCTCCGGCAGCGGGATGCTGGGGTCCACCTGCGCCGCCGCGCCGGCCAGCGCGGACAGCAGCGGCCAATCCGCCTCCTCCAGCGGATCCAGCAGCAGGCGGCTGATCGCTGCATGCAGGTCGTGCAGCCGGGCCACCGGATGCGCCGGGCCCGCGGGGTCGAGCAGGAGGCGCGCGCGCGCCGCCGCTTCCCCGCGCGCATCCCCGGCTGCCGCCGCCTGGTCCGCCAGCAGCGCATTCGCGCCGGGATGCAGCGGCTGCAGCGCCAGCACGCGCCGGGCCCGCGCCGCCGCGGTCGCGGCATCGCCCAGGGCCTGGCGGCACTCCATGGCGGCCGCGGCGGCGGCGACATCGCCGGGGAAGGTCTCCGTCAGGGCATCGGCGACCGCGGCGCAATCCGCCACCGCGCCGCCGGCCCGCAGGGCGTTGTAGGCGGCGACCGCGGCGCTGTGCGCCGCCTGCGCCAGGGAAGCATGCGCCGCGAATTCCTCCCCGGCCAGCTGCAGGGCGCGCAGGTGCCGCAGCGCCGCCAGCGGGTCGCCGGCCGCCAGCGCCGCCTCGGCCAGCGCCCGCAGCACGTCCCGGTCGGCGGGATCCAGCAGGGCCAGATGGTCCAGCAGCAGCCGGGCGCGGTCCGGTGCGCCTTCCCGCGCCAGCGCGCCGGCCAGCGCCAGCAGCGGCGCGCGCAGCGGCACGCCGCCGGTGGCCGGGGCGGCGGGCGGTCCATCCTGGACCCGGAGCGGCACTGTCATCCTCGGGCGAACCCCATGCGGAGGCCCAGTCCAGCATGCGGCAGGTGAAGCGAGGCTGAACCCGGCGGCGGTCGCGGCACCGGGGCGGTGCCGTCGCGGCGGCCGGCTTTACCGATCCTTCAGCGCCGGCAGCCGATGCTGCCGCCCCGACTGCGCGGCGCCCGCCCGCGCCCGCCGCCCGTCAGGAGGACAGCGCGTGAGATCGCCCGCCGAGATGGACATCGTGCAGATCGACATCAGCACGAAATGCCACCTGAAATGCTCCAACTGCACCCGCCTGATCGCGCACCAGCCGAAGCGGGAGGACATGCCGCTCGAAACCTTCGAGCGGGCGGTGAGGAGCATGGAGGGCTGGGACGGCGAGAACCGGGTCATCGGCATCATCGCCGGCGAACCCACGCTGCACCATGATTTCGAACGCATCTCGCGCCGCTTCGCGGAGCTCTGGGGCGGGCCGCTGACCGGCAATGGCCGCCGCCCGGTGGCCGACTTCAACGACCTGGCGACCGAGCGGCTGTTCGACCGCTCGACCGGTCGTGGCCTCTGGACCAGCCTCGGCGCCGGCTTCTACCGGCACTACGAGACGATCATGGAGGTCTATGGCCACTGGAACACCAACACGCATGAAAGCGGCGGCCGCCACCAGGCCCTGCTGATCACGCGGGAGGACTACATCGCCAGGACCGGCATCTCCCAGGAGCAGTGGGAGAAGAACCGCGACGATTGCTGGGTGCAGCGGATGTGGTCCGCCGCCATCAACGACAAGGGCGCCTATTTCTGCGAAGTCGCGGCGGCGATCGACCGGCTGTACTTCGACGGCGCGCATGCCTGGCCGGTGGAGCAGGGCTGGTGGCAGCGCACCCCGGCCGATTTCAAGCAGCAGCTCGACCTCTGCAATTACTGCGCCCTGGCCCAGCCCGGCCCCTCCCAGCTCGACACGCTGGACCGCGACGTGATCTCGCCGCAGTCGCGCAAGCTGCTGCAGCAGGCCGGCAGCCCGGCGGTGCGCAAGGGGCATTTCGAGCTGTTCGACACCGCCTACCATGCCGAGAAGCGCGTGGTGGACCGGCGGGACAACTATGTCGGCTCCGACCGGCGGGTCGGCATCGGCAACCGCAGCGCCTATCCGCGGCGGCTGTCGGCCGTGCTGGTCTCGGTCGGCTATGGCGCGGCGCTGGCGCAGACCCTGCCGCACAACGTGGACCAGTTCGACGAGCTGGTGGTGGTGACGACGACGACGGACAGCGACACCCAGGCGGTGGCGCGCCAGCATGGTGCCAAGCTGGTGCTGTCCGACCGCTGCTGGGACGATGCGCATTCGTTCAACAAGGGCCGGATGCTGAATGACGGCCTGGCGGCGCTGTCCGACCCCGACTGGGTGGTGCTGACCGACGCGGATGTCTTCATGAACGAGGGGCTGCGCGCCTTCGTCCTGAACCATGCCCTGAATCCGGGCTGCCTGTACTTCACCCAGAGGCATGAGCGGGGTGCCGTCGCCGGCCAGGATGATGCCGTGAACATGCAGCCCAACGGCTATTTCCAGCTGTTCCACCCGCGCGCCGCGGCGATCCGCGACCGCTGGCCGAAGGCGGTCAGCGAGGCCTTCTGCTCGGCCGGCAGCGTCGACACCTGGTTCGCGCAGCAATGGGGCATGGGCAAGCTGATCCCGATCCCGGACCTGGCGGTCAGCCACCTGTCGAGCCGCTGGCTGGGGGAGAACTGGAACGGCGTGGCGAAGCGGGAAGGGAGCTGGTCGCAGTTGGGCATCCTGACCACCAACGGCTTCTCCACCTTCCTGCAGATCCAGCAGCTGCCGGATGTCATCAAGCTGACCGACACGCTGTATGGCGACACGGTGGAGCTGGAGACGCGCCAGCTGAATGACCATGTCCAGCTGGCGCCGGAAGGGCTGGTGTTCCGCGGCCGGCTGATCGGCCAGGCGCATATCCACGTGGCCTATCGCGGCTAGGGCCGAGCGCGGGGCGGCGTGCGCGCCGCGCCGCGTGTACGCGCTTCGGCATGAAGGCATTGCGGCGGTTTGCGCCGTCAGGGTGTCACGCGAACCGCTGCAGGGCGGATGGCGGAGCGGCCCGCACGCGGTGCCGCGTCAGCGCGCCGTCCCGTCATCGGGGGCACGGCGGTGTGGCCTGCGCCCTGCATGCAAAGCGCGGGCGACCGTGGCGCGCCAGGGCGTGACCGGCGCGTGATCGACCGAATGCGCGGGGCGGCAGGGGTGGCGAATGCTCCTGGCGCCTGAACCGCCGCTGCGGATTTTGCCGGGTCGGGGCGGCCGCTCAGATCGGTCGCACCGCGGCCGGGCAAAAGAAAGGCCGGCGGGGATCGATCCCGCCGGCCTTCCTGTTGGCTGATGCCTCATCCGGGGCGGCGCCGGCAACCAGCCAGCGCTGAGCCGGCTCAGACCGCGAGCCTTCGCAAGCTCAGGCCGCCAGCCTCCGCAACCTCAGACCGCGAGCCTTCGCTCGACGATCTGCGTCTTCATGCTCTTCTGCAGCTTCTCGAAGGCGCGGACCTCGATCTGGCGCACCCGCTCCCGGCTGATGTTGTACTGCTGCGACAACTCCTCGAGCGTCGTCGGCTCGTCCTTCAGCCGCCGCTCGATCAGGATGTGGCGCTCCCGCTCGTTCAGCGTCTTCAGCGCCTCGCCCAGCAGCATGCGGCGGTTGGACAGGTCCTCGCGCTCGGAAAGTTCGCTCTCCTGCGTCTCCTGGTCGTCGACCAGCCAGTCCTGCCACTCGCCCTCGCTGTCGGCGCGCACCGGCGCGTTCAGCGAATGGTCGGGGGAGGCCAGGCGGCGGTTCATGGACACCACGTCCTGCTCCGGCACCTGCAGGACGCGGGCGATCTTCTCCACCTGCTCCGGCTTCAGGTCGCCATCCTCGAGCGCGGCCATCTGGCCCTTCAAGCGCCTGAGATTGAAGAAGAGCTTTTTCTGGGCCGCCGTCGTCCCCATCTTCACCAGCGACCAGCTGTGGAGGATGTATTCCTGGATGGCGGCACGGATCCACCACATGGCATAGGTGGCCAGGCGGAAGCCGCGGTCCGGATCGAACCGCTTCACCGCCTGCATCATGCCGACATTGCCTTCGGAGATGAGCTCGCCGACCGGCAGGCCATAGCCGCGGTAGCCCATGGCGATCTTGGCCACGAGCCGGAGATGGCTGGTGACGAGCTTGTGGGCCGCGCGCTCATCCCCTTCGTCGCGCCAGCGCTTGGCGAGCGACAGCTCCTCCTCCGGGGAGAGCATGGGGAATTTGCGGATCTCCTGCAGATAGCGGGAGAGGTTGCCTTCTGGGGCAATCGGAATGACCGAGCTGGAAGCCATCGTGGACACCTGCCTCCTGCGCGCGGTGGGCGACCCCGTGACGGCGGTCCCCGGTCCGCGACCGATCCTGGCAGTTCGAACGTCATGCAGGCCCACCGGACCGCGCCTGCCCCGGTCACGACGGGGCGAGGGAAAGCGGCCAGTCCGGGCGTTTCGGCACCTGCTGCGCTGCCGTCGGGAAGTTTGTACCGCCGCCAGCAAGCTTCTGTCCAGAAAAACCGAGTATCCCGGTCGGTTACTCGGCGTTGCGAACCAGCAATGCCGTCATTGCAACGAAGTCCGGCGGGGGCGCCACCCGGAACTGCAGCGCCTGGCCGGTCACCGGATGGCGAAAGCCCAGGCTTTCGGCGTGCAGCGCCTGACGGGGAAAGGCCAGCAGGGCTGCCCGCAGCGCGTCTGGCAAACCGCGTGCCGCCGACGGCGTCCGCCGAAGATAGACCGGATCCCCTACCAAAGGGTGATTGATCTCGGCCAGATGCACACGGATTTGATGGGTCCGCCCGGTTGCCAGGCGGCAGCGGAGCAGGGCGCAGGCAGCGCCGAAGGCCCGTTCGGTGGCATAGCGCGTCAGGGCCGGCTTGCCGCCGCGGGCGACCACCGCCATGCGCTTCCGGTCGGTCGGATGGCGGCCGATCGGGCCCTCGATCTCGCCGGCGGGCGGGCTGGGCACGCCCCAGGCCAAAGCCAGGTACTCACGGTCCAGGTCGCGGGCCGCGAAGGTCTCCGACAGGCAGCGCAGCGCCCGTTCGGTCTTGGCGACGACCATGACGCCCGAGGTGTCCTTGTCCAGCCGGTGGACGATGCCCGGCCGCTTCTCCCCGCCGATGCCCGGCAGATCCTCGCCCGCATGCGCCAGCAGGGCATTGACCAGCGTGCCGTCCTGGTTGCCGGGGGCGGGGTGGACCACCAGCCCCGCCGGCTTGTCGAGGACGATGAGGTCGGCATCCTCGAACAGGATCGTCAGCGGGATGTCCTGCGCGACCGGCAGGGCGGCCATGGGGTCGGGGATCGCCAGCGTATAGGTGCTGCCGGCGCGCACCGCTTCCGAGGCATCGCGCAGCGGCACGCCATCCCGGGTCGCGGCGCCGGCGGCGATCAGTGCCTTGACGCGGGAGCGGGAGAGCGAACCTATCGCCTCCGCGAGGAAGCGGTCGGCCCTCTGGCCGGCCTGGCCGGGCGCCGCCGTCACGGCGAAGGTCTCGCCGGTTCGCGGTTCGTCGGGGGAGTGGTCGGTGCGCGCGCTCAAGATCCTGGTCGTCGTCATGGGGGTGCTGATCGTCGGCGGCACCGTGGGCCTCGTCGTGCTGCTCGTCCAGCGCATGGGCGGCCCGGTGGCCGGTGCCCGGTGGGAGACGGCGCTGGACCAGCCGGAGACGGCGCGGATCGGCGGCATCGCCGCGACCGAAAGCGGCATCGCCGTCTGGGTGACCCGGCCGGATGGCGACCGGGTGCTGCTGGTGGACCCGAAGCGCGGCCGCGTGGTCGGCGAGATCCGGCCGGGCAGGTGAGGACGGCGATGGCGCACCGCAAGCCGCATCTGCCGGAGAAGACCTGCGCCGCCTGCGGCCGCCCCTTCGCCTGGCGGAAGAAATGGGCGCGCGACTGGGACAGCGTCCGCTACTGCTCGGACGCCTGCCGGGAGGGACGGCACCCTGCCGCCAGGCCTGCGCCGGGCCGAAAGGGCGCTTGACCCCCGTCGGTCCCGGTCCTAGAAGCGCGCCTCGCCTCCACGTCCCATTCGTCTAGAGGCCTAGGACACCGCCCTCTCACGGCGGCAACAGGGGTTCGAATCCCCTATGGGACGCCACAGGCCGCGCCAGCGCCGCCGGCGCTCAGCCTGATGCCCCAGGCGCGAACCATCCACCGACAATTCGCTCCGCATCCCGACCGGGCGTCCGCATTCAGGATGTTGCTGGCGCGCGATCGCCAAGCAGGCGCATCGCGCCCGCGCGCCGTGGGCGGCAAGGGTCGCCGCCCACGGTCGGGATCGCGAGTACCCGCCTGGCCTCAGGCGAACCAGAGCAGCCCGGTGCCGGCGACGCTGGTTTCGATCGGCACGGGCAGGTCGCCCCAGCTCCGTCCGGTCCAGGTGATGGACCCGTCGACGACCTTGTCCCCGTCCACGTCGATATGCGCCGTGGCGCCCTGCCAGCCGACCGCGCCGTCGCTGTCCACCCGCGTCAGCGTGGACACGCCCTGTCGCCAGCCCCAGACCGCGACCTGCTCGCCTGTCGCGAAATCGATGATCGTGGACCAGGTCGGCCCGGCATTGCCACGCAGGTCCAGGAAGAAGCGGTCCCAACCGTCGCCGCCGGCAAGGAAGTTGGACCCCGTCCCGCCATCGATGACGTCGTCGCCATCGCCGCCGGTTGCCGCGTCATCGCCGGCGCCCAGCGCGATGAAGTCGTTGTCGCCGGTGCCCAGCGCGTAGTCGCTCCCCGCCGTGCCGGTCCACTGGTTCTGCAGGCTGGCGACCGGCCCGGCATAGGTCGTCGACAGCCAGATGGTGCTGGTGTCGGTCGCGGATCCACCCGACTCATCCACGACGGTCGAGGTCAGCGTGGTGGTGTTCGCCGTATGGCCCGAATTCGGGTTGTCATACCGCAACAGCCGCGCCACCGCCGCGACCTCGTCGGCGGTCAGCGGGCTGGGCGGGATGCTGACGGTCACCGTCACGTCGTCGATCATCAGCGTGCCGCCGAGGAACTGCCCGCCCGAGGCATCGAAGGACCCGGCCACGAAGACGAAGCGATAGGAACCTTCCTGCCCGGCGGTCAGGGTCAGAGTTTCCGTCGTCCAGTCGGTCTCGACGCCGCCCGAGCTTCCGGTGCTGTCGAGCAGCGTGATCGTCGCGCCCGTGTCGACGTTCAGCAGGTAGCCGTAGGCGTCATACGCATCGCCGGTGCCCAGCGCCTTCCAGGCGAAGGAGACGACGTCGTTCGCCGCCAGCGAGACCGCGCCCTCGCTGTACACGACAGGCCCGCGGATGACGCCATAGGGCTGGTTGATGGAGAGCTGGTCGGTGTCCAGCCTGACCGAAAGGTCGCCGGGCCCGGCGGCATAGGCGGAAGACAGCGTGGCGGCGGCGCCGGTGCCGGGCGCCATATCCGTGCTGAAGTCGCCGGTCGTGTTCTGTGCGGGATAGGTCGTGTCGATCGGCGTCGCCCAGCCGGCGATGGTGGCCACCCCGTCCAGGCGGGTCCGGCCGGTTTCGGCGGTCCAGCCGGTGACGACGACATCGCCATCGGCGCCCTGGTCGAAGCTGCCGTTCGGGAAGCCCGACCCGTTGAAGTTGATCCGCAGCGCCGTGCCGTCCTGCCCGTCGAGCGTGGCATCGACCGAGCCGATCTCCTCGGCGCCGGAACCGGTGCCGCGATAGACCGTCGTGCCCACCACGGAGATGGCGCCGGCGGCCGTATCGGCGGTGCCGCTGCCCATCAGGGCGAGCGTCTCCCCGACATTGCCGCCGGGCGACAGGGTGAAGGTCAGCGAGCCGCCACGATAGCTTCCGGAGCCGGTGACCAGGGCGGCGGTGTCGATAAGGGTGGGACCGGACCCTTCCGCATAGGACAGGTGAGCCAGGTCGACAGCAAGCGGCAGAACCAAGGGAGCCTCCATGCGCGGGCAAAGGAATGCGCGCGGACACTAGGCGCCGATGGAGAAGGCGGGGTTAAGCCGCGGCCGATGGCGTGGCCGCGCGTGGCGACCATCCGGCACGCGGGGCGGCGCGGCGGCGCGCCGCGGCCTGCGCGGCCGCGTCGCGGGATCGGGCGGCGGCC
>NZ_SMOA01000360.1 GCF_004353985.1 Paracraurococcus ruber
GGCGGTTCCGTGCCGGCCGGCTCGGCGCCCGCGGCGACCAGCGCGGCGGTCACGGTCTCGGCCGCGGGCGGTGCCTCGGGCATGTCCGGCGGGCTGTCGGCTTCGGCCTGCCGGCGCCGCGCGGCGCGCCAGGCCTGGCGCTGCGCCCGGGCCTCGGCCACGGCACGAAGGCCACCCAGGCCGGCCGCGCCGTCCTGGTCCGCCTCGGCATCTGCGTCGTCCATCATGGCAAACGGATCCCCTGCGCGGAGAAGGCGGGCCCGGCCGTCACGCGGCGGCCGGGCCCAGGGCGCTGGCGTTGCACGGCCAGCGACGGGGCGAGGGCGTGCCCGGTGCGACGCCGGCGCTTCGGATCCGCACCGCGGCGCACGGGCTTTCCCTCACTGGTCTCAGGCCGGGACGGCAGCCGGGTCGGTGGTGAGGCCGACCGCCTCGGCGTACTTCAGGTAGGTCTCGACCGAGGCGACGACGGCGCGGATCTCGATGGCGATCAGCTCGATGCCGACGAGGGCGACGCGCACGAAGGCATCGACCACGACGCCCTTGTCCAGGATGCGGTCGATGACCTCGGCGAGGCTCGAGGAGGCGAGGCTCTTGTTGATGGTCATGGCGTTTATGCAGCTCCTTGGGATGCCGCACCGGGCCCCATGCCCGGCGATATTGCGACCGATGACGAAGCCGTCCCCGAAGGGCGCCTGTACGGCCGAGACGATCCTGGACCGCTCCGCTTAAGGAACGCTTTCGCCGCGAAAGAAGATGCCGCCGCAGCGCGGATCGCGCGTCGTGCACAGCGTTTTCCGCCGCGCGGCGCCATCTCCGCTCAGCCCTGGTTCAGCTGCGCGAGGAAGGTGCCGAGCACCGCGCTGTACTGCGACTGCGCGTCGGCGATGCGGTAGCGCAGCGCCGCGGCCTGCACCATCAGCTCGGCCGGTACCAGCGCCGCATCCTCGAGGTCGAACTCGGCCGAGACGTCCTGGCGGGCGTCGTAGCCTTCGAAGACCTGCAGCGCTTCCTCGAGCGAATCGACGATCGTGACGTGGAACTGGTCCTTCGAGCCCTGCGCCTTGAAGAACACCCGGATGTCGGCGACGAAGCGGCCATCCGCGGTCTGGTACAGGTTCAGCTCGTGCCAGAAGGGCGTGCCGAGGCGGTAGCCGTTGTGCTGGCCGAGATGCCGGCCGGTGAAGGTGACCGGCCGCGCGCCCGACTGGCGCAGCGTGAAGACCTGGCTACCCGTGGGATCGTCCGCGAAGCCGCTGCTGCCATGGCCGCCGCCGGCGCCGCGCGCGGATAGCCGCGGGCTGATCGGCGTGGCGTAGGACGGGTGGTCGCCCACCGGCTCGAAGACCTGGATGGCGTTCATGGGTATGCTCCTGCGTCGGGGTCGTCGTGGGAAGCGGCGGCGCCGGCGGCGCCGAAGGTGGCGGCCAGCAGCGCGCGCCAGCTGGCGCGCAGCGCCGCCGCCAGGCCCGGGCCGGCGGCGCGGACCAGCGGGGTGCCCGCCCCGCCGTCCTGCAGCAGCCAGGCGGGCAGGTGCGCGACAGGGTCATGCGCGCGCAGCCAGTCGAGCAGCGCGCCGGCATCGGTGCCGGCCGCAGCGTCGCTCATCCAGGGGTGCCGGCCGGTGCCGGGCGGCGCGTCATCCGGCGGACGGTGGCGGATGGCCGCCACCAGCATGCCGCGCGCCGTCTCGTGCACCGCCAGCTCGGACCAGACGGGAAAGCCGGGCGGCCGGCTGGCGGCCTGCAGCAGCAGCCGGCCGTCGAAGCCCAGCGGCCGGCGGCCGTGCCGCGGCAGCAGTGTCCAGGCGAAGCCGGCCTCGGCGCCCACCGCCTGCGTCCCGCCCGTCCTGGTCGGAATCAGGTCCAGCATCGGAATCTCCCTGCGCGTCGCGCGCGGCGCGCCCGGCTCAGAGCCGCTTGATGAAGATCCAGATGCCGTCGTCCACCGAGGTGGACTTCATGTGCACGCGCACCTTGGCCGGCGCCATCTTGTAGTCGAAGGCGTATTCGAACAGCATGTTCAAGCTGCCGGCGGCGACGCCCTGCTGGAAGCGGCCCTGGAAGACATGCCCCTTGGTGCAGGGCGCGACGTCGTTGAAGAAGTTCTTGCCCACCACGTCGCCGGCGGCGCGGCCGGACATCGCCATTTCCCCGGCATTGTACTTCAGCACGCGGCCGTTGCGGTCCACCAGGATGGCGCCGAAGGGCAGCCGGTCGAGACGGGACGGATCCTGCGCGACCAGGTTGTCGATGTGGTCGGTGCCGAACTTGATCATCTCCATGGCGGTGTTCCTGCGGTTGGGTGGCGACGGAAGCGGGGGCGGTCAGGTGCCGGTATGCAGGCGGTAGAGCAGGTCGCCGATCAGCGCGCGCCAGGCGCGGCCGACGGCGTCGGCGCGCAGCCGCAGCGCCGCCGCGCGCAACGCCAGCTCGGCGCCGCTCAGCCGCGGGTCGGACGGGTCGAGGTCGACCGGCAGATCAGCCAGCGGGTCGATCTCCTCCAGCCATTGCGCGGCGTCGTCGAGCGTGGGGAAGAGCTCCGCGCGATGGCTGGCGGCATCGCCGGGCGCCTTCTGCAGCGCCGTGACGGCGACCGCGACGTCGCCCCCGTCCCGGCGGTACACCGCCACCTCGTGCCAGGCGGCCAAGCGCGGCGACCAGCCTGACCCGGCCGCCAGCAGCGCCGCCCGCATCTGCAGCGGCTTGCCGCCGCTGATGCGCAGCGTGACATCGTCCATGTCCCCGGTCCCCGGGGCAGCCAGCAGCAGCGGCAGCGACGGGGCGGGCGCGACTGCGACGGTGACCATCGGACCCTCCTTCGCCCGGTCGGCCCCTTGCGGGTCCCGGGCCCAGTCTCCCTCCGCCGCGGTTGCCGTCGCCTTAAGCCGCCGCGGCACGGTTCAGCGCGCGACCGACAGGCTGCGGTCGCTCGCCAGCGCGATGGCGGTGGCGACGGATTGCAGCCGGCGGATCGTGCCATCCAGGCTCTCCAGCAGCTCCGGCGTGCGTTCGGCGATGATGCGCGGCAGCGGCGCGCCCGGCCCCTGCGCCGCCATCTGCTCGGCTTCGCGCAGCAGCCGCTCCACCTCGGTCTCGACGCCGCCCAGGCGGTGCAGCGTGGCGGCCACCGCCGGCGCCGGCTTCGCATCGCCCATGCCGCCCAGGATCGCCGCGGCGACCGAACTGGTCGGCTCCGCCACCGGCGCCGGCTGGGCCCGGCCGGGTGCGGCCAGATGTTCCAGCCGTGCCAGCACCTCGCGCTGCTGCAGCGCCAGGCCGGCGGACAGCTCGATGGTTTCGGCCTGCCGGGTCGCCGCCTCGGGCAGGGCCTCGATCAGGGCATCCAGCGGCTGCAGCGCCGCGCGATGCTGCGCGACCAGCGTCGTCGCGCGGTCCAGCATGGCGTCCTGGCGCGCCGCGGCCTCGGGCAGGGCGGCGCCCAGCGTCTCCAGCCGTCCGAGCGTCGCCGCCTGGGCGTCGAGGCCGCCTCCCAACGCGGCCGTCTGCGCCTCCAGGCGGGCCGTCGCGGCTTCCTGCCGCAGCGTGATGTCGCCGAGCAGACCGGCGCCTTGCTCCAGCACGGGCAGCCCGGCTTCCAGCCGCGCGGCGATGCCATCCTGGCGGTCCGCCAGCGCGTCCAGGCGCTCCAGCGTCGCCGTCGCGCCACCATCCGGCGCTGCAGCCGGCTGCGCCTCCAGCGCCACCAGGCGATCGACCGCGCGGTCCAGCGCGGGCAGCCCGGTTTCCAGCCGCGCCGCCGCGGCGGCGACCGTGTCGGCCTGGACGGCCAGCGCGGCGACCGCGGCTTCCTGCCGCTCGCCCAGTGCCGCGAGCGCACCGTCCAGCGCTGGCAAGCCGGTTTCCAGCCGCGAAGCGGCTTCGGCCAGGGAGCCGGCCTGGGCGCCGAGGGCCGCCACCACCGTTTCCTGCTGGCCGGCGAGCGCGGCCAGCGCCCCGGCGGCACCGTCGAGCGCCGGCAGCCCGGCCTCCAGCCGGGTCGCCACGCCGGCCATGGCTGCGGCCTGCGCCTCCAGGCCTGCCAGCGCGCCGGCGGCGCCGTCGAGCGCCGGCAGCCCGGCTTCCAGGCGTGCCGCAGCATCCGCGATCGCGGCGGCCTGCGTTTCCAGCCCGGCCAGCGCGCCGGCGGCGCCTTCGAGTGCCGGCATGCCGGCATCCAGCCGCGATGCGGCGTCCGCGATGGCCGCGGCCTGCGTTTCCAGCCCGGCCAACGCGGCCGCCGCGCCGTCCAGCGCCGGCAACCTGGCGTCCAGGCGCGCCGCCGTGTTGGCCATCGCGGCCGCCTGCGTTTCGAGGCCGGCCAGCGCGGCGGCGGCGCCATCCAGCATCGGCAGCCCCGACTCCAGCCGCGCCACCATTTCCGTCTGGCGGTCGGCCAGCGCCTCGAGCCGGTCGAGCGCCGCCGCCGGGGCCTCCATCCGGGCCACCAGCCCGCCGAGCGCCGTCACCTGGCCCGGCAGGCCGGCGAGGGCGGCCGAGGCCGCTTCCAGCCGCGCCGCCGGCTCGGCCTGCGCCGCCGCCGCCTCGGCGATGCGGCCGATGGCGCT
>NZ_SMOA01000361.1 GCF_004353985.1 Paracraurococcus ruber
GCGCCCGCACCGGATGCCGCCCGGGGTGGCGGCCAGCGGCCCCCCGGGCGGCCGCGCCGCCGCCGCAACGGTCCCCGCCGGATGCAAGCCCCCGCTTCCCGGCCGGCCCCCGGATGCCCTACTTCCCCGGCATGACCGCCGCCGCCCCGGGCTGACCCCCCTGCCCCGCCCCCGCAGCCTCTGGCGCTGGCCGCGCCGCCTCCTGCTCGGCCTGCTCGCGCTTCTCCTGCTGCTCGGCGGCGGGATCGCCGGCGCGGTCTGGTGGACCCTGCCCGCCAGCGACGCCGCGCTGCGGCTGCCCGGCCTGTCGTCCCGCGTCACCGTCACCCTGGACCAGCACGGCATCCCCCGGATCGCCGCGGCGACCGAGGCCGATGCCGCCATGGCCCTCGGCTGGGTGCATGCCCGGGACCGGCTGTTCCAGATGGAGCTGTTGCGCCGCGGCGCATCCGGCCGCCTGTCCGAGATCGCCGGCAGCGCGACGCTGCGCGCCGACCGCCTCACCCGCACCCTCGGCCTGGCCCGCCGGGCGGAGGCGGACCTGGCCGCCCTGCCGGCCGAGGCGCGTGCCCTGCTCGAGGCCTATGCCGCCGGGGTGAATGCCTGGATCGCCGCCAGGGGCCGCTTCGCCGCGCCGGAATTCCTGGTGCTGGGGGCGCCGGAGCCCTGGCGGCCGGAGCACAGCCTGCTCTGGGCCAAGGTCATGGGCGTCTGGCTGTCCGGCAATTGGCGGACCGAGCTGGACCGCGCCCGGCTCGCCGCCATCCTGCCGCCGGAGACGCTGCGCGACCTCTTCCCCGAGGACCGGAGCGCCGGCCGCCCCGACCTTGCCGGCCTGGGCGCGGAGTCGCTCGGCCGCCTCGCGGCGGCGCTGCCGCGTTTCCCGGAGCCGGGCACCCTGCCCGACTCGGCCAGCAATGCCTGGGCGGTGGCGCCGGCGCGCTCGGCCAGCGGCGGGGCGCTGCTCGCCTCCGACCCGCATCTCGGCTTCCAGGCACCGATCCTCTGGTACCTCGCCCGCATCGACTTCGCGGATGGCCGGTTCCTGGCCGGCGCCACCTCGCCCGGGGTGCCGCTGGTGGTCATCGGCCGCAATGCCGACCTGGCCTGGGGCTTCACCACGACTCATTCCGACACCCAGGACGTCTTCGTCGAGCGCCTCTCCGGCACCGATGCCTATGAGACGCCGGAGGGGCCGCGCCCCTTCGCGGTGCGGGAGGAGGTGATCCGGGTCCGCGGCGCCGCGCCGGTGACGCTGCGGGTGCGGGAGACGCGGCACGGCCCGGTGATCTCGGACCTGGAGGATGGCCCGCCGGGCGACCGCGTGCTGGCGCTGGCCGCCGCCAACCTCGCCCCGGCGGACACCGCCGCGGCCGGGCTGCTGGCGCTGAACCGCGCCGGCTCGGTGGCCGCGGCGCGGGCGGCCGCGGCGCTGATCACCAGCCCGTCGCAGAACCTGATGCTGGCCGACCGGCAGGGCCGGATCGGGATGATCCTGACCGGGCGGACGCCCATCCGCCGCGCCGGCGACGGCATGGCGCCCGCCCCCGGCTGGGATGGCAGCCATGACTGGACCGGCTGGATCCCCTTCGATGCCCTGCCGCATGCCGAGGCGCCGGCGAGCGGCGTCCTGGCCAATGCCAACAACCGCCCGGCGCCGCCGGATGCCGCGGCCTTCCTGGGCGCCGAATGGCCGGAGGATTGGCGCTTCCGCCGCCTGGCCGAGGCGCTGGGCGCCCGGCCGAGCCACGACGCCGCCGGCTTCGCCGCCCTGCAGCGCGACACGGTCTCGCCCTTCGCCCGCACCCTGCTGGGGCCGGACTCGGCCCTGCGCCGGGCGTCGCGGCCGGATGGGATCGCCGGCGCCGCCCGGGACCTGCTGCTGGGCTGGGATGGCGATGTCCGGGCCGACCGACCGGAAGGGCTGATCTTCAACGCCTGGGTCGCCGCATCCGGGCGGCTGGCGCTGGCCGCGGGCGGCGTGCCGGACGGCGCGGTCCGGCCGCGCAGCGGCTTCCTGCTGCGGGTCCTCTCGGCGGCGGGCGAGGGCGGCCCCTGGTGCGGCGGCGACTGTCCCGGGCTGGCCAGCCGCGCGCTGGAGGCGGCGGTGGCCGACCTTGCCACGGCGCAGGGGCCGGACCCGGCCGCCTGGCGCTGGGGCCGGGCGCATGTCGCCCGCTTCGACCATCCGCTGCTGCGCGCCCTGCCCGGCCTCGGGCCGCTCACCGGCCTGGCGGCGCCGACCGGCGGCGACGAATGGACCGTGATGCGCGGCGGCAGCCGCGGCGCCGGGCCGAACCCCTTCGAGCATGTGCACGGCGCCGGGCTGCGGCTGGTGGCCGACCTGGCCGACCCGGATGCGACCTTCGCGGTGATCGCGACCGGGCAGTCCGGCCACCCCGCCTCCCGCCACTGGGGCGACCTGCTGCCGTTGTGGCGCGACGGCGGGATGATCACATTGCGCCGTGCCGCCGATGCCATCGGCGGCCGCATCCGCCTCGATCCCTGATTTCCGGAGAACCCCATAGCACCGGGGCGGTTGATTCCCCGGCCCGCTCCACCGACACTCAGAAGGCCGATGCTGCACCGTCCGAACCGCCGCCCGCAATTCTTCTACACCACCGCGCCGCTGCCCTGCCCTTACCTGGCCGGCCGGACGGAACGGAAGATCGTGACCGAGCTGACCGGCCCGGACGCGGAGGCGCTGCATGACCGGCTGTCCCGGGCCGGCTTCCGCCGCAGCCACAACATCGCCTATTCGCCGGTCTGCCCCGGTTGCAACGCCTGCGTGCCGATCCGCATCCTCGCCCCCGAGTTCGAGCCGAACCGGACCCAGCGGAAGCTGCAGAAGCTGAACGCCGATCTGGCGGGGTTCGAGATGCCGGCCCGCGCCACCGCCGAGCAATTCGCGCTGTTCCAGCGCTACCAGCAGGCGAGGCATGGCGATGGCGACATGGCGGCGATGGGCTTCTACGACTACCGCGCCATGGTCGAGGACACGCCGATCACCACCGGGATGATCGAGCTGCGCGACGCCCAGGACCGGCTGGTGGGGGCCTGCCTGACCGACTGGCTCTCCGACGGGCTGTCGGCGGTCTATTCCTTCTACGACCCGGCGGAGGCGCGGCGCTCGCTCGGCTCCTACGCCATCCTCTGGCTGATCGCCCGCGCCCGGACCCTCGGCCTGCCCTTCGTCTACCTGGGCTACTGGGTGCCGGAGAGCCAGAAGATGTCCTACAAGAGCCGCTTCCGCCCGAGCGAGGTGCTCAGCGGCGGCGTCTGGCGGGTGATGGAGGACGCGGCCGAGCCGGAGGCGGCGCCGGTGGTCCCGGCGGTGCGGGAGAGCGCCAGCTAGAGCGCCGGCTCGGGCCTGCCCGCAGAACACGGCGACATGCCCCGGCAGGCACGTTCCGTCCCTGCGGCGCCACCGGTCCCGCCGATGCCGCGGGCCCTCGGCTGCGGCATGGTCCTGGCCGAGCCTGGGACACCCGCGCCGACCCTCGCCGGCCTCCTCGCAGGCGGGCCTTGGCGCCGGCCCGGACGCGTCGCGCCATGCGGCGCCAGGATCGCGGCCGCGGGTCGATCGCCGCGATCGAGGGCAGCCCCTCGGGGGTCGGGATGGCGCCGACCCGCTTGGCCACCCGCCGCCGGGACCGGCCGGTCCCGCGGGCGGCGGCGCCGGCCTGCGGCCCCGGGCCGCCCGACCGCAGGAAGGGGGTTCGGTTTCGGCGGCCGGGCTGTTATGCCGCCGCGCGGCCCGGCCGGGCGGCGACCATTCTCGGAGATCCCCATGCGCATCGACGCCATCGCCATCGGCAAGAATCCGCCGGAGGACGTCAACGTCATCGTCGAGGTCGCCATCGGCGGCGAGCCCATCAAGTACGAGATGGACAAGGCCGCCGGCACGCTGATCGTCGACCGCTTCCTCTACACGCCGATGCGCTATCCCGGGAATTACGGCTTCGTCCCGCATACGCTGAGCGAGGATGGCGACCCGATCGACGTGCTGATCGCCAACACCCGCCCGATCATCCCGGGCGCGGTCATCGCCGTCCGCCCCGTCGGCGTCCTGAAGATGGAGGATGACGGCGGCGGCGACGAGAAGATCATCGCCGTGCCGGTGCCGAAGCTGACCCGGCGCTACGAGCGGGTGATGAACTACTCCGACCTGCCGCAGATCACGCTCGACCAGATCCAGCATTTCTTCGAGCACTACAAGGACCTCGAGCCCGGCAAATGGGTGAAGGTCGCCGGCTGGGGCGATGCCGAGGAGGCGAAGCGGCTGATCGTCGAGGCGATCGAGCGCGCCCGGAAGGCCGGCGCCGGCAGCTGACACCGGCGTGCCGACGTCCCGGGGCCGGAATGCCGGCATGGCCCGCCGAGGCGCCGTGGCGGCGGCGTGCCAGGCAGGCAGGCCAGGGCGGTCGGCCTTCCCGCTGGCCGGCCTGAGCGGTCGCGGCGACGGGCCGGCCGGCGGCCGGGATGCCCCCGGGTGCGCCAGGGGCCGGTCGCCGCGACCCGGGTCCCGGCGCATGGCCGGGGACCG
>NZ_SMOA01000362.1 GCF_004353985.1 Paracraurococcus ruber
GCCGCGCCGCCGGCCGCCGCGCCCGCGCCGCAGGCCTGACCCCCGCCAGCCGCGCCGCGCCCGGGCCGCATCAGCCCGGCTGATCGCCGCATCACGGCTTTGCGTTGGACCGGCGGCGCCGGGCCGGCGCAGCCTGCGGGGCATGGGATATGTCCTCTACGGGGACCGGCGCTCCGGTTCCTGCATCATCGAGCTCGCGCTGGCCGAGATCGGCGCCGAGGCCGAGCTGCGGCCCGTGCCGCTGGACCGCGACGCCCAGCTTGCGTCGGACTACCGCCGCCTCAATCCCATGGGCCGGGTGCCCACCCTGCTGCTGCCGGACGGCACGGTGGTGACGGAAAGCACGGCGATCCTGCTGGCGCTGGAGGCGCGGCACCCCGGGGCCGGGCTGCTGCCGCCCGGCGATGATCCCGGCCGCGCCGTGGCCCTGCGCTGGATGATGCTCGCCGCCAGCGAGATCTATCCCTGCGTCACCCGCGCCGACTACCCGGAGCGCTTCGGCGACGACGCGCCCTCCATCCGCGCCCGGGCGGTCGGGATGGCGCGGGAGACCTGGCGCATCATCGAGGCGGAGGCGCGGCCCGACCCCTTCCTGCTCGGCCAGCGGCTCACCCTGGCCGACCTTCACCTGGCCGTCCTCTCCCGCTGGATGGGCAATGAGGCGGAGTGGATGCCGGCGCACTGTCCGCGGGTCCAGTCCCTGGCCCGCGCCGTCGCCACCCGCCCGCGGCTTGCCGCCGCCTGGGGGCGGCATTTCGCGGTGCCCGCCTGACCGGATCCGCCCGATCGGACCCGCCGCGTCAGAGATGCACCGCCTCGGGCGCGAAGAATCCCACGCCCGTCAGCGCCACCCCGATCACCCCCAGCGCGATGCCGCCCAGCGCCAGCAGCGGCACGCCGGTGATGATGGAGGCGGAGGCGAGCACGATCGCCACCTGGAAGGCGGCGGCGCCGAACTCGTAGTGGTGGTAGGCGGCCATGTTGCGGTCGCGCTTCGCCTCGGCCGCCTTGGCGCGCTCGGTCAGCTCCTTCCGGCCCTCGCCGCTGGCCGGCTCGCTCTCCCACCGCGCGATGGTGTCGCGCCAGGCCTTCTGCTGCCGCTCGATCGCCTCCCGCAGCGCCGGGTCCTGCGCCGTGGCGCGGTCCAGCTCCGTCTCCTCCACCGCCGCGCGCAGAGTGGTCTGGCGGATGGTGCGGGCCTGGAAGAAGGACCACAGGTTGGCCGCCTCCACGTTGCGGGAGATGGCCTCGGTCTGCGCGCTCTTCGCGCCGGTCTCGGCCAGCGCCAGGAACAGCGCGAGGATGGCGATCAGCAGCGCGATGCGCTTGTCGCCCGCATGGTCCACATGGGCGTGCCCGGCCATGGAATTCCTGTCATTCGTTGCCGGCCGCTTCTGCCATGCCGGTCCCGCTTCGGCCAAGCCCCCGCCAAGCGGCCGGGCATGGCGCCTGCCGCGCGGGCATGGGTGGACAGCGCCGCGCCTTTTCCCCAGCCTGCGCGCCAACCACCGGAGACCCGCTATGGTCCACGCCCCAGCCCGCCCGCCGGCCGGCGCCCCGCCCGTCCGAATCAACCTCTATTCGGACACCCAGACCCGCCCGACCGCGGCGATGAAGGACGCGATGATGCGCGCCGAGGTCGGCGACGAGCAGCATGGCGACGACCCGACCGTCCATGCCCTGTGCGACCGCATGGCGGCGCTGATGGGCAAGGAAGCCGCGATGTTCCTGCCCAGCGGCACCATGTGCAACGTCATCGCCATCCTGACGCATTGCCGCAAGGGCGACGAGGTCGTCGCGCATGAAACCGCCCACATCCTGACCAGCGAGGGCGGCACCCATGCCGCCCTGACCGGCGCGCAGATCACCCCGCTTAAGGGCCCGCGCGGCATGTTCACCGCGGACGACGTCCGCGCCGCCATCCGCCCGCGCACCCGCTACGCTCCGCCGCAGCGCCTGCTGGAAGTGGAGCAGACCGCCAATATCGGCGGCGGCGCGGTCTGGCCGCTGGACCAGCTCAACGCCGTCGCCGCCGTCGCGCATGAGCAGGGCTGGGCCACCCATATGGACGGCGCCCGGCTGATGAATGCCTGCGTCGCCGCCGGCATCGCCCCGCGCGACATGGTCGCGTCCTATGACAGCGTCTGGCTGGACTTCACCAAGGGCCTCGGCGCGCCGCTCGGCGCCGTGCTCTGCGGCAGCAGCGAATTCATCGGCGAGGCCTGGCGCTGGAAGCAGCGCCTCGGCGGGTCCCTGCGGCAGGCCGGGCTCAGCGCCGCCGGCTGCCTCTATGCGCTGGACCACCATGTGGACCGGCTGGCGGAGGACCATGCGAATGCCAAGGCGCTGGCCCGCGGCCTGGCGCAGATCCCGGGCGTGGTCGTGGAGGAGCCGGACACCAACCTGGTCTTCTTCGACATCCGCGGCACGGGGCAGAGCGTCGAGCAGCTGCAGCGGACCCTGCTGATGCAGGGCGTCGCCGTCAGCGGCCTCGGCGGCCGGGTGCGCGCCTGCACGCATCTCGACGTCACCGCGCCGATGATCGAGGAGGCGACCGGGCTCATCCGGCAGGCGCTCGCAGCCTGACCGCAGGGGGGGAGAGAGCGAACTCTCCCCCCCGCACCCCCCACTCACCTTCTTCTCCGGGTCTCATGGACGTCAGGCGGCGGCAGCGGGGCGTCAGGGCCGACAGCAGCGGGCGCACCGCCGAGGATGCCGCGGCCAGTGCCCTGGCCGCCGAGGGCTGGGCCGTGCTCGGGCGCCGCATCCGCACGCCGGCCGGGGAGCTGGACCTGGTCGCCGAACGCGACGGCCTGCTCGCCTTCGTCGAGGTCAAGGCGAGGCCCAGCCTGTCCGAGGCCGCGCAGTCCCTCGGGCCGCGGCAGCGGGCCCGCCTCGCCGCCGCCGCGGCGTGCTGGCTGGCGGCGAACCCCGGGCATGGCGGGGCGGGCATCCGCTTCGACCTGCTGCTGGTCGCCGCCGACGGCACGCTGCGCCGCATCGCCGATGCCTTCCGGGAGGGCGACGCCTGATGCCGGTGGTCGGCAGTCCTGGAGGATGGCCCTCGGCATGAGCCCGGTTGACCGCCCAGGCACCGGGCGCGAGGCTTCCCGCAAGCACAACCGGGGAAGGAAACCAGCCATGCTCGCCCGCCGCGCTGCCCTCACGCTCGCCGCCGGGGCCGCCGCCGCCCCGCTGCTCCGTCCCGCACCCGCCCGCGCCGATGCCGGCGCGCTTCCCCGCGCGGCGCGGCCGGAGGATGCCGGCTTCCAGCGCGACCGCCTGGCGCGCATCACCGGCTGGCTGGGCGCGGAGGTCGAGGCCGGCCGCATCCCCGGCGCCGTCGTCGCGGTCGGCCGTGGCGGCAAGCTGGCGCTGCACGAGGCGGTGGGTTTCCGCGACCGCGATGCCCGCGCCCCGATGCCGGTGGACGGGATCTTTCGCATCGCCTCCATGACCAAGCCCTTCGCCTCCCTCGCGCTCATGCTGCTGGCGGAGGAAGGCCGGGTGATGCTGTGGCACCCGGTCAGCCGCTACCTGCCGGAGTTCAAGGACCAGAAGGTCGGCACGGACCGCGCCCCGCTGGAGCGCGAGGCGACGCTGCAGGACCTGCTGCGCCACACCGCCGGCCTGACCTATGGCGCGCTGCCCGGGCCCGGCCCGGCGCCGCACCCGGTGCAGGCCGGCTATGTGCAGGCCAGGGTCGCCGACCGCGACCAGACCGCGGCGGAGTTCATCACCCGCCTGGCCGGCCAGCCGCTGATGTTCCAGCCCGGCAGCACCTGGGAATACAGCCACGCCACCGACGTGGTGGGCCGCGTGGTGGAGGTCGTCTCCGGCCAGGACCTGGACGCCTTCATCCGCGCCCGGATCTCGGCGCCGCTCGGCCTGGCGGATACCGGCTTCTGGGCGCCGCAGGACGCCGCCGGCCGCGCCGCCCGCGCGCAGGTGGACCCGGTGACGAAGGCGCGGCAGCCCATCCCCGACGTGCTGGAGAAGCCGCGCTGGTTCTCGGGCGGCGGCGGCATGGTCTCCACCGCCATGGACTATGCCCGCTTCTGCCAGATGCTGCTGAACGGCGGCCGGCTGGGGGAGGCGCAGGTGGCGTCCCGCGCCACCATCCAGCTGATGACGGCGAACCACCTGCCGGAGGGGACGCAGTACGGCCCCGGCCTGCTGACCCGCTTCGGCGGCCTCGCCCCCGCGCCGGTCACCGGCTACGGCTTCGGGCTCGGCTTCGCGGTGCGCACGGCACAGGGCCGCAGCCCGGTGCCCGGCAATGTCGGCGACTATTTCTGGGGCGGCGCCTATGGCACCTATTTCTGGGTCGACCCGAAGGAGGAGCTCTATGCCGTGCTGATGCTGCAGGGCCCCTCCGACCGCATCCAATACCGCTACGGCCTGCGCCAGCTGGTCTACCAGGCCCTGGCCTGAGCCGCCGATGGCCGTCGGCTCGCGCCTCGCCCCCGGGCCGCGCCGGCTGGCGCGCCGGCCGCTGCTGCT
>NZ_SMOA01000363.1 GCF_004353985.1 Paracraurococcus ruber
CGGGTCCGCGGCGGCGCGCGGCGCGGTGCGAAGCCGCCTTGCCCGCAAGCGGGCGCAACGCCGTGGTCGTCGCGCCCGGCCACGCGCGGCGCTTGTGGCGGGGCCCGCCGGCTCGCGCCATCGGCCTGGTCCCCTGGCCCTGCCGCAACCGGGGCCGATCTGGCATACACCGCCCGCAGCAACGACACGGGCCTGCCATGACCTTGCTTCTTCCCCGCCGCCGCCTGCTCGCCGGCACCGCGGCGCTGCCGCTGCCGGGCCTGCTCGGCACCGCCGCCGCGCAGGCGCCGCGGCCGAATGGCTGGCCGGACCGGCCCGTCCGCATCATCGTCCCCTTCCCGCCGGGCGGATCCAACGACACCGTTGCCCGCATCCTGCAGCCGCGCCTGCAGGAAATCCTCGGCCGGCCGATCGTGGTGGACAACCGCGGCGGCGCCTCCGGCTCGGTCGGCGCGAACGAAGCGCAGCGCAGCCCGCCCGACGGCTATACCTGGATCCTGGTGAACGACACGCTGGCGGCGAACGACACGCTGCTCTCGCTGCCCTACAAGGCCACCGAGAATTTCAGCTACGCCACGGTGGTCGGCACCTGCCCCTATGCCTTCGTCACCCAGCCGGGCGCACCCTGGCGCAGCTTCGCCGATGTCGTGACGGCGGCGCGCGCCGCGCCGGGCAGCCTCAACTACGCCACCACCGGCGCCGGCAGCCTGGCGCATATCGCCACCGTGCTGCTGGCGCAGCAGCGCGACATCCGGCTGACGCATGTGCCCTATCGCGGCGGCGGCCCGGCTCTGCAGGACGTGCTGGCGGGCCATGTGCCGCTGTTCATGTCGAACATCGTCATCCTGCTGCAGCACCTGCGGGCCGGGACGCTGCGCGCCCTCGGCGTCACCACGGCGGAGCCGAGCCGCTTCCTGGCGGGCGTCCCGACCTTCGCCGAGCAGGGCTTCCCGGGGTTCAGCGCCCTGACCTACTGGGCGCTGCTCGGCCCGGGCGGCATCCCGGAGCCGATCGTCGCCGCCATGCAGCAGGCCGTGGCGCTGACCCTGCAGGACCCCAACGTGAAGGCGCGGATGGAGGAGCAGGGGGCGGACATCAGGGCCAGCTCCCCCGCCGACACCGCCGCCTTCATCCGGGCGGAGGCGGCGCGCTGGGGCGCCGTCATCCGCGACAACAACATCAAGGTCGAGACCTGACCGCCCTGCGGGAGGGGCTCTGCCCCTTTCGCGCTCTCCCTGCCAAGGGCCGAAAGGCCCTTGGGACCCTCGCGTCTTTCAGTCCTCGAAAACCAGCCGCAACATCTGGCCGTCGGCGACCGCACTCTGCGTGACCGACTGCGCGTCGCGCGTCGCCAGCCACACCGCGAAGCGCTCCTGCGCCTCCAACGGGCCCAGCAAATCCTCCGGCCGCACGCTGCGCGCCCGCTCCGGCAGCGGCGCGCCCTGCCAGGCCAGCGCCAGCTCCACCCGGTCCTCGGCCCGCCGGGCGGACAGCCCGATCTCCGTCACCCCGCGCCCGGCCAGCAGCTCCGCCAGCTCGCCCAGCGCATGCTCGGCGGCGCGCGCCGTGCCGGGCTTCAGCCCCCAGGCGCCCGCCAGGCCGGCGAACCACTCCGCCGCCTCCCGCGCCGCGCCGGGGCCGGGCGCCAGCCGCCGCTCCGCCCGCTGCGCCACCAGCGGCAGGGTGACCAGGTTGGCGAGGAAGGCGACCATGGCGCCGAAGGCGAGCGGCGAGGCGAGCGCCGGCAGCACTTGCTGGAAGACCTGCGGCGCCACCGCCACCGCGATGCCCGCCGTCAGCCCGAAGGCGACGATCAGCGTCCGCCGCGTGTCCAGCAGCCGTGCCGTCACCAGCTGGCAGCCCTGCGCCATGATGAAGCCGGAGACGTAGAAGAGCATCGCCGCCTTCACCGGCCCGGGCATCAGCACGAACAGCGCCACCAGCTTGGGGCAGAGGGCGAGCACCACCAGCAGCGGCACGCCCAGCCAGACGATGCGTCGCGCCAGCGTGCCGGTGGCGATGGACAGGCCGAGCGCGGCGGTGTTCGGCCCGGGCGCCGCGCCGCCGAACAGCCCGGCGGCGGCCACCGCGACGCCATTCGCCAGCAGCCCGCGCCGGAGCGGCGGCGCGTCCGGCCGCGTCCAGCCGGCATCGGCGGCGCGCTGGATCACCACGATGCTGCCGGCCGCCGTCGCCTTCATCGCCACCAGCGCCAGCAGGGCGGCCAGCAGCGCCGCCGGCGTCACCGCGCCGGGGTCGGGCAGCCAGGGCTCCGGCAAGGCCAGCCACGGGCTGCCGGCCAGCACCTGCGCCGCGCCCGCCGGCGTTTCCCCCAGCAGCAGGGCCAGCGCCACGCCGACCAGGGCGCCGATGATGACGGCGAAGCGCGCCGCCGCGGTGCGGCTCAGCGCCGCCACCACCATGACGGCGAGGCTGGCCAGCACCACGGCCACCGCCGCGCCGCTGGGCGCCGCCGCCAGGCTCTGCAGGCCAAGCTGCTGCGTGCCGAGGGTGATCAGCGCCACGCCGATCAGGAAGACGACGACGCCAGCCACCTCGTTCGGGATGAAGACGCGCATGCGCTGCAGCACGAAGGTCAGCGCGACGCTGGCGATGCCCACCAGCAGCACCAGGGCGCCGATGCCGCCGAAGCCCGAGCCGGCCTGCGCCGCGACCAGATAGGCGCCGAGGAGCGCCGCGGTATGCGTGCCGGGGATCGGGTAGCCGGACCCGGACGGGCCGCGGGTGATGATCTGCAGCGCCTGCCACAGCGCCGCCGCCAGGATCGACAGGCTGAGGAAGCGCGTGACCTGCGCCGGGTCCTGCGTGACGGCGGCGCCGACCGCCGCCGGCAGCACGAAATACACGCTCTGCACCGCCAGGTGCTGCAGCGCCAGGCCGAGCGCGACGGGGAAGGGCGGCTCGCCGTCCAGCCAGAAGGCGAGGCCGGGCGGGCGCTGCATGCGGCGGTCCCGGCTGCGACCCAGGAAGCGCTCGAGCGGTCCGTCGCGCAAGATCATCGGCAATGTTTCTCCCCCGACACTGCGTGCTAGGGCATCGGTCCGGGCGTGCCAAGCCGCGCCGCCCCGACCTTGGGTCCAGGCGACAAGCCCCGGGGCGCGCGCTAGTCTCCGGCGGTCGGGGGTGGCGCGGCGCCGGCGGCAGGCTTGCCGCGGCGCGGGCAGAGGAGAGTGCATGCGCATCGCACGGTTGGCCGCCCAGGATGGCGGGATCGCCCGGCTGGAAGGGCGGCTGGATGCCACCACGGCGCCCGATGTCGAGGCCGCGCTGCAGGCGATGGTGGCGGAAGGCGCGCTGCTGGTCGATTTCGAGCAGGTCCGTTACGTCAGCAGCGCCGGCCTGCGCGTCCTCCTCAAGGCGGCGAAGCAGGCGCAGGCCGCCGGCCGCCGCTTCGGCGTCTTCGGCCTGCAGCCGGCGGTGCGGGAGGTGTTCGAGATCAGCGGCTTCGACACCGTCATCGCCACCTACGCGACGCTGGCCGAGGCGAGCGCGGCCGGCTGACGCAGCGGGATGCGCTTCCCCCTCGAGGATGCCGGGCCCGTCCCGCCGCCCGCCGCCCACCCCGCCGACCCGCGCCTGGTGCGGGATGCGCTGGAGCGGCTTGAGGCGCTGATCGGCCTCGCCCCGGGGGAGGTGGCGCGCCGCCGCCTGGAACGCCAGCCCGGCCTGCTGCAGCGCGCCCTGCCGCAGCCGCCTGGCATCGAGGACGCGGCCTGGGCCGCGGTGATCGACGCCGTGACGGTGCAGGAGACGCGGCTGTTCCGCCACCCCACGCAGGTGCTGCAATTCCGCGCCGCCGCGCTGCCCGACCTGGCGCGCGCCGCGGCGGCGCGCGGCGCGACCAGGCTGCGCCTGCTCTCGGCCGGCTGCGCCACGGGGGAGGAGGCCTGGACGCTCGCCGCGCTCGGCGCCGATGCCATCGCCGAGACCGGGCTTCGCCTGGGGCTGGAGGTGGTCGGGCTCGACCTCTCCCGCCCGGCGCTGCGGCATGCGGCGCGCGGCCAGTACCGCGCCGGCCCGCCCGACCCGCTGCGCGACGTGCCACCCGCCTACCATGCGCAATTCCCCGCGGCGCGGGACGGCATCGCGGTGGCTCCGGCGCTGCGCGGCCGGGCGCGCTTCCGCCGCGCCAACCTGCTGGAGGTCGCGCCGGACGGCGCCGGCTTCGACGCGGTGGTCTGCCGCAATGTCGGCATCTACCTGACCGATGCGGCGCGCGACGCGGTGGCGCGGCGCCTGGTGGCGCAGCTCGTGCCCGGCGGCGCGCTGCTGCTGGGCCCGACCGACCGCGTGCCGGCCGATGCCGGTATGCGCCCCTGGACGCGCGACGCGGTGTCGCTGTTCCGCCGGGCGGAGGGCGCGGCATGACGGCGGACGCGCCGCTCGCCGCCATCCTCGCCGGGCAGCGCTGGCGGCTGCCGGATGGCGCGGTGGCCCTGCCGGCGCCGCCGCGGCTGCGGCC
>NZ_SMOA01000364.1 GCF_004353985.1 Paracraurococcus ruber
GACCGCGGGCCCGGGGCGGCTCGGCGCCCGGCATCGGAGGCATGGCACGGCGCCGCGCCGCCTGGCCTGCATGCGCTGTCCCACAACCCGGGCCGGGCCGGGCCGCGCGGCGGGCCGGCCACGTCGCGCATCCCGCCCGGCATCCGCGCGCGCCGGGCAGCATCAGCCGGCCATCGGCCAGTCGGCCGGATCCTCCCCCACCTCCTCCCGCAGCAGCGCCAGCAGGGCGCGCCGGGCGAAGACCTGGGCCCGGTCGATCGAATCCTCGGCCGAGCAGGCATCGCCATAGCTGGCGGTGATGCCGGGGGTCACGCCGACCGAGGCATGCAGCACGCATTCGATCGCCTCCGCCCGGGCGGCGGCGGCGGCGAGGTCGGCGACGAGTTGCGCCATCAGCGTCACCGCCCGGCTCCGCGCCGTGCCGGCACGGGCGAAATCCTCAAGACTCGGGTCATCCACCATCGTCTGCCTCCGCGGCACCGCCGCCGGTTGCGGTCCTGGCACCGGGGATGATGTCCCAAGGCAGGCCGGGCCCCGGTGCCCACCCCCTCGCATGCTGCGCCGAGGAAGCGGGATCGGTGCGCTGTTGCGGAACGATGAAGGTGCAAAGGTTTTCTAAGCGTTAACTCAACCGGCGAGGCGCAACGGCCTGCCGAGGGACAAGGGTTAAAATTGTCGTGGCTCCCGGGCGGCGGCGGCCGGCGCCCGCCGCTCCGGCTACGCCCCAGGCGATGCGATGTGGGTCGCCGGGCCGCCCCGGCCGCGACGCCCCCGGGCGCCCTGCCAAGGCGGCGGACATTGTCGGCACCCCGCGATGGAGGCCCGCCGCGACGGACCCGATCCCGCCCGCGGCGGGTTCCGGCCACGGCCCGGCCGCGGCGGCGGGTCCGCCGGCCCCTGCTGTCTCCCCCGGTGCGACGGCGCCGGTCGCGGCCCGCGACCGGACCGAGCGGAGCCGCGCCCGGCCCGTGGCGGCGCGGGCCACATGGCGGCGGGACGCATCCTCGGCACGCGGTGCCGGCCGCGGGCCAGCGACCGCTGGGGGCTTCGCGTCCCGGCCCGAACGGCGCGCCGCGCGGCGCTCAGCCGCCCTGCAGCAGCGCCTCCGCCGCGTCGGACCCGGCGAGGATCTCGATGCTTCGCAGCACGTCGATGCGGGTCAGCCCGCCAGGGCCGCCACCCGACTGCCCCAGGCCCCGCAGCTGCGCGACCATGTCGCGGATGGCGCGGTCATAGGCCGCGGCACCGCCGATCCGGCGGCCGGCGCTCTCCAGCGCCCGCAGCCGGCGGGCGCCCTGCTCCATCGCCGCCACCTCCGCCTCGGTGACCTCGGGCGCGGCCGCGAGGCGGGCCGCCGGTCCGGCCAGTTCGGCCTGCGCGGCTTCGGCGAAGGCCGCGCGGCAGGCCTCGTCGGCCGCCCGCCGATAGGTCCGGACCGCCGCCTGCCGGTCGCCGGCGAGCAGCGGGCAGGCTTCCAGGTCGTCCAGCCGGCGGGCGGTCGCCAGCGCCAGGTCGGCCGCCCGCCGTGGATCGAGCTGGCCGAATTCCGGCGGCGGCGCCTTGAGGATCGTCTCCAGCAGCTGCACCGCCGGGCCGCGCAGGCTGGGCGAGACGCCCGCGGCGACGACGGCGAGCGCGCCGGGGGCGCTGGCCCGCCGCGCCAGCGTGGCCAGGGTGGCGGCAAGCGGCATGGGCCCGGCCGCCGCCACCGCCCGCAGCGCCCGCTCGGCCAGTTGTTCGGGCGGGCCCTGATCGGCCAGGGCCACGGCATCCCAGATCACCGGCCCTGCCTGCCAGGCCGGGCGGCAGAGCGCGAGGATCGGCGCATAGTCGGCGGCCGTGAGGCCGGTGCGGTTCCAGTCCGGCGGCACCGCATCCGGCAGCACCCGGGCGGCCAGGTGCCAGACCCGGGCACCGAGCGCCGCCACCACTTCCCGGTCTGCCAGGCTGTGGCCTTCCGCCGCCAGGGCGACGGCCGCGCCCTCGGGGTCGGCCAGCAGGATCGCGGCCAGCACCGGGATGGCGCTGCGCGGCAGGGTCGGCGTGCCGCGGGCCCAGGCCCGGGCCGGCACCACCGCGCCGTCCAGCGGCAGGAAGAGCAGCCGGGCGAGCCGCAGCGGCCGCGTGATGCCCAGCGCGGCGAGGCGCGGCCGCACCGGCTCGAGCAGCGCATCCACCTCGCCGCGGACCGGCAGGGCATCCAGCATCCGCGCGAGGCGAAGGACGGTCGAATCATCGGCCCCGGCCACGCTCTGCCGCAGTTGTCGGATTTCGCGCAGGGCGTTCACCATGGTCGCACCTCCGGCCGCCCTAAACGAGGCAGGCGGACAGTGTCGGCAATCAAGCCATTCCGGGCATGAAGGTCGGGTAAACCCGTGCCGTGTCCTGCCGCATGGCTGGCCATGCTGCCCGCCGCCGCCATGCGCCGCACCGCGCCGGCTCCCGGCGCAGGCGGGATGCGGCGCGGGCCGCCGCTGCCGCGTTGCGTGCCGGCCCGGCTGGCCCGCGGCTTGCTCGGCCCGACACATGGGCCCCCTTCCCTCCCGCCGTTGGCGCGACCTGCGCTGGACCGATTTCGCCGCCCTGCCGGCCGCCACCATCGCCATCCTGCCCGTCGCCGCCATCGAGCAGCACGGGCCGCACCTGCCCGTCTCGACCGACACCGCCATCAACGAGGCGCTGGTGGACCGCGCCCTGGCGCGGCTGCCGGCCGAACTGCCGGTGCTGGTCCTGCCGACCCAGGCCATCGGCTCCTCCGCCGAGCATCTCCGCTTCCCCGGCACCCTGACCGCCGAGCCGGAGACGCTGATCGCCCTCTGGACTCAGATCGGCGAGAGCGTGGCGCGCGCCGGCATCCGCCGCCTGGTGCTGTTCAACAGCCATGGCGGGCAGCCGCAGCTGCTCGACATCGTCGCGCGCCGGCTGCGGGCGCGCTGCCGCATGCTGGCGGTGGCCTGCACTTGGTTCCGCCTCGGCCTGCCGGACGGCGTAGTGGACGCGGCCGAGGCGCGGCACGGCATCCATGCCGGGCAGGTGGAGACGGCGGCGATGCTCGCCCTGGCACCGCATCTGGTGGACATGGCGCAGGCGCGCGACTTCGCCTCCGCCTGGCTGGCCCGGGCGGCGGGCTGCACGGTGCTGGAGCCGGAGGGCATCACCGGCTTCGGCTGGGAGACGCAGGACCTGCACCCCGCCGGCGCGGTCGGCGATGCGACGCGGGCGACGCCGGCGGATGGCGACCGCATCCTGGACCATGCCGCGGCGCGGCTGGCGGCGCTGCTGGCCGAGCTGCACGGCTTCGACCTCGACACCTGGCTGCGCGACGCCCCGGCCGCCGATTGACACCCGGCGGCGCCGGCCAGCAGCATGGCCGCAACGGCTGCGCCACGCAGCGCAGCCGGCACCGGGAAGGAACCACGCCATGCATCGCCGCGGCCTGCTGGGCGCCGTCGCACTCTCGATCCCCACTCTCGGCGCCTCGGCGCAGACCGCCGATCGCTGGCCGGCGCGCGAGATCCAGCTCGTCACCGGCTTCGGCCCGGGCGGCGGCACCGACCTGGTCGCCCGCGCCATCGCCGCGCATATGGAGAAGACGCTCGGCGTCTCCGTCGTGGTGCGCAACACGCCGGGCGCCGGCGGCACGCTGGGGCCGACGCGCATCGCCCAGTCGCGGCCGGATGGCTATACCTTCGGCCTGGTCGGGCTTTCCTCCCTGGTGGTCGCGCCGCTGACCATGGACCTGCCCTACAAGCCCTGGGAGAGCTTCGACTTCCTCGCCTGCACCTCGGAATTGCGCATCGGCGTGCCGGTCGGGCCCTCCATGCCGCAGGTGCGGACGCTGGCGGATTTCGTCGCCGAGGCGCGGCGCCGGCCGGTGACCTTCGCCAGCACCAATCCCGGCTCCGCCGTGTCCTTCTTCGACCTGCAGCGCCTGGCCGGCCTGCAGATGACCTATGTGCAGATCCCGAGCATCACCGAGGCGGCGAGCCAGGTCGCCGGCGGGCATATCGACAGCTACACCGGCACCTCGGAGATGATCGGCCTGGTGAAGGGCGGCAACCTGCGCCTGCTGGCGAGCGCGAGCGTCGACCGCTGGCCGGAATTCCCCGAGGTGCCGACGCTGATCGAGCAGGGCTTCGAGACGGCGACGCGCCAGCCCATCCTCTGGGCCGGGCCGGCCGGCCTGCCGCCGCCGGTGCGGGCGCGGCTGGAAGGGGCGCTGCTGGCGGCGGCGCGCGACCCGGAGGTGCTGGCCCGGCAGGAGAGCGCGAGCATCGCGCCGCGGCCGATGGACGGGCAGGCGGCGCTGGCCATGATGCGGCAGATCCGCCCGGGGGTGGAGGCGGCGCTGGATGCCGCCGGCATGGTGCGCCGGCGCGGCTGAGCGCGGCCGGCGGGGCCGGGCCGCACCGCTCAGCGCCGATGCGCCGCGGCGTCCTCCCGCTCCGCCGGGCG
>NZ_SMOA01000365.1 GCF_004353985.1 Paracraurococcus ruber
CACCCCGCCCGGCCGCGCCGGCGCCGGATCGCGGCCAGGTGGTGGCCGCCGCGCTCGGCCAGGCCAGCCGCGCCACCGGCATCGACCCGCTGCTGCTGGTGGCGCTGGCCTGGCAGGAAAGCCGCTTCGACCCGCGGGCGCGCAACGGCCGCTCCACCGCCCGCGGCCTGATGCAGTTCACCCAGGCGACCTGGCTGGAGGTGGTGCGCGACTTCGGCCCCCGGCACGGCCTGGCGCCCACCGCGGCGCAACTGCGGACCGACTGGCAGACCGGCACCATCGGCACCCGCAACGGGCGGCAGATGCGGCAGGTGCTCGCCCTGCGGGACAACCCGCGCTACGCGGCGGTCCTGGCGGCGGAGCGCATCAACCGCGCCCGTGCGTCCCTGCAGGACACGCTGGGCCGCGCCCCGAGGCCGGAGGACCTCTACCTCGTGCACCTGCTGGGGCCCGGCGGGGCGCAGCGCTTCCTGGCCGGGCTGGCGAAGACGCCGGGCCGGCCGGCGGCGGAATTCGTCGCCAGCGACAGCCTGGCCCTGAACCGGGAGGTCTTCACCGACCGCGGCACCGGCCGGCCGCTGACCCTGGCCGAGGTGCATGGCTGGATCGGCCGGTCCATCGCCGGCCAGCGGGATGCCCATGGGCCGGTGCTGGCGGCCATGGGCGCCGGCCCGGCGGTGGAGGTGGTGGAGGTGGCGGACGCCCGCTGAGCGGCGCCGCCGCTGCCCTGCGGCCCCGGCACCGCCCGGCGCCGCCGGCCATCCCGTCGCCGCGGGGCCCGCCCCCTTTCCCGGCGCCGCGCCCTGCCCTATCGCGAGCGCGGGAGGACCGACCGGATGCACCGCCGTACGCTGATGAGGGCCGCCGCCGCATCCGCCCTGCCCTTCGCGGCCGCCGCCCAGGCCCCGCGGGCCCGCGTGCTGCGCTTCATGCCGCAGGCGGCGCTGGCGGTGCTGGACCCGATCTTCAACCCGACTACCATCGTCACCACGCATGGCTTCTGCATCTTCGACACGCTCTATGCCTGCGACGCGCAATTGCGGCCGCGGCCGCAGATGGCGGAAGGCCATGCCGTCTCGGCCGACGGGCTGACCTGGACCATCCGGCTGCGGGAGGGCCTGCGCTTCCATGACGGGGAGCCGGTGCGGGCCACGGACTGCATCGCATCCCTGCAGCGTTGGGCGGTGCGGGACAGCTTCGGCCAGGTGCTGGCGCGGGCGGTGGCGGAATGGCAGGCGCCGGAGGACCGGACCCTGGTCATCCGCCTGCACCGGCCCTTCCCGGCGCTGCCGGATGCGCTGGCCAAGCCCGCCTCCAGCCCCGCCTTCATCATGCCGGCGCGCATCGCCGCGACGCCGCCAGACCGCCCCATCGGGATCGACGGCATGGTCGGCAGCGGCCCCTGGCGCTTCCTGCCGGGCGAGTTCGTCCAGGGATCCCGCGCCGCCTATGCCCGCAACGACGCCTATGTCCCGCGGGAGGAAGCGGCCGAGGCCGCCGCCGGCGGCAAGCGGGTGCATTTCGAGAGGCTGGAGCTGCTCTGGATCCCGGATGGCGGCACCGCCGCGGCGGCGCTGCAGACCGGCGAGATCGACTGGATCGAATACCCGCTGCCCGACCTGGTGCCGGTGCTGCAGCGGGACCGCGGCATCCGCACCCAGATCTACGACCCGAACGGCTTCCTCGGCTTCCTGCGCTTCAACCACCTGCATCCGCCCTTCGACGATGTCGGCGTCCGCCGGGCGGTGCGCGATGCGATGGTGCAGTCCGACTACATGGCCGCCGTCGCCCTGCCGGGGGACTGGCAGGACTGCCACGCGGTCTTCCCCTGCGGCCTGCCGGGGGTGACGGAATTCGCCCCCGCCCCGCGTGGGGAGGCGGCGATGGAGCGCGCCCGCGCCGCGCTGCGCGCCGCCGGCTACCGCGGCGAGACGGTGGTGCTGGCGAACCCGTCCGACTTCCCCGCCGTCACGCAGCAGGGCCGGGTGACGGCGGACCTGATGCGCCGCCTGGGGGTGAACATCGACCTGGTGGAGAGCGACTGGGCGACGACCATCGCCCGGCGGGCCAATCGCGGGACGCCGGCGCAGGGCGGCTGGAACCTGCACAACACCAATTTCCCGGCCGCCGCCATCGCCAACCCCGCGGTCAGCCCCATCATCCGCGGCCATGGCGAGCGTGCCTGGTTCGGCTGGCCGACCGACCCGGCCAGCGAGGCGGCGGTGGAGGCCTGGATCGGCGCGACGGATGCGGCGACGCAGGGCCGGGCCATGGCGGCGCTGCAGGACGCCGCCTGGGCGAGCGTGCCCTTCGCCCCGACCGGCCTGTTCCGCCTGCGCACCGCCTTCCGCGCCGACCTGTCGGGCGTGCTGCAGGGGCCGAACCCCTTCCTGTGGAACCTGCGGCGCGGCTGAACGGCAGCGGCGGCCGGCGGCGGCGCTGGTGTCCCGGCCGCGAAGGCAGCGGATCAGCAGGCCACTGCGAACAAGGGCGCGTGGCCCGGACCGAAGGGCGCCGCCGGTGGCGACGGATTTCGGATGCGGGGCACTGAAGCGGATTCCGTCCGCCATGGCGCACGGCAACCGCCCTGGTCGTCTGGATCCACGAGCATCGTCACTCGGTCAGGCGATGCCACCTGATCGGGGTCTGCTCCTAGGACCCGAGGCGGGTGCCCGCCTGCAACTCGTCGAGGCCCTCGCGCCGGGCCTCATGGTCGGTGACCAGGTTGACGAGCACGAGGGTGGCAAGGCCGAGGACGAAAGGCAGCATGGGGGGATCTCCGGTTGAGGTTCCTCCCTAGCCTCCCCACTATGCTGCACCGCACAATGAACATGCCGCAAGCGAATTCAGCGCCGTGTCACCGCTTCTCGATATTCCAGAAGACCGGGAAGGCGAAGGGCACCACCCCCGTCACCTCCACCCGGTAGGCGGCCGGGGCGGCGAATTGGCCGCCGAGCACGTAGTTGACGTTGCGGTGGAAGCCCGCCTGCAGCTGCTCCGCCAGCGCCTTCTGCTGTGCCGGGTCGGCGGTAACGGCCAGACGCCGCAGCAGCGCCGCCGTCGCCTCCTCGCAATGCCAGCCCGAATTGAACGCGTTGCAGTTGTTGGCGATGGCCGGGTTGCTCAGCGGGTTCACCATGTCGATGCCGTTCCAGACGATCGGCATGACATTCCAGCCGCCCTGCTCCGCCGGCGCCTTGCTCATCCGCCGCACCGCGGCGGTGGCGTAGTCGCTGGTGCGGACATCGACGTTGAAGCCGGCGCGGCGCATCTGGTCCGCCATCACCAGCCCGGTCGGGTTCAGCAGCGCCGAGCTTTCGGAATGCAGCAGCACCACCGGCTCGCCCTTGTAGCCGGCCTCCTGCAGCAGCGCGCGGGCGCGCTCGGGGCCGGCGCCGCGATAGGCCTCGGTCCCCGCATCGGTCGAAAGCGGCGCGTCGCACATGTAGATGGACAGGCACTGCTCCATCGCCATGCCGGCGGGCAGGCCGAGCGAGGCCATGACATCGGACTGGCCGATCGCCGCCTGCAGCGCGCGGCGCATGCGGATGTCGTTGAAGGGCGGCGTCAGGTGGTTGATCGACAGGATCGACTGCATCTGCTCGACGCCCCGCTGGCGGGCGATGGTGATGCCGCGGCTGCGGCGCAGGCGGTCGATGAAGTGGAAGGGCACGATCTCCAGCATGTCGATCTCGTTCGCCAGCAGCGCCGAGACGCGCGTCGCCTGGTCCGGCATGCTCACCAGCTCGACCCGGTCGAGCGACACGCGCTTGCCGCCGGCCAGGCCATCCGCCGGCTCCGCCCGCGGGCGGTAGCGCGCGTTGCGGTGGAAGGGCGCGCGGTCGCCCGGGCGCCATTCCGCGCGGCGGAACAGGAAGGGGCCGGAGCCGATGATCTCCGTCACCGCCTTGTCGGCCGGCGCCTCGGCGATGCGGGCCGGCATGATGACGGGAATGGTGTGGCCCGGCTTGCCCAGCGCCTCGATGACGAAGGCGAAGGGCTCGCGCAGCCTCAGCTCGAAGCTGCGGGCATCCAGCGCCGCCAGGCTCTCCGCCGCGCGCATCATCTGGGCGCCGAGGGATTCCCGCCGCGCCCAGCGCTTGAGGGAGGCGACGCAATCCTCCGCCGTCACCGGCGTGCCGTCGCTGAACTCCAACCCCTCCCGCAGGCGGAAGCGCCAGGTCAGGCGGTCCGCGCCGACCTCCCAGCCTTCCAGCATCTGCGGCCGGTAGGCCCCCTGGCTGTCGATGCCGACCAGCGTGTCGAAGACCAGGTAGGCGAAGACCCGCGTCGCGTTGATGGTGGTGACGATCGGGTCCAGCACCTGCAATTCGGTGTTGAGCGAGACCCTGAGCACCTTCTCGCCCGCGCGCCCCGGCGTGACCTCGCCCGCGCGCCCCGGCGTGACCTCGCCCGCGCGCCCCGGCGTGACCTCGCCCGCGCGCCCCGGCGC
>NZ_SMOA01000366.1 GCF_004353985.1 Paracraurococcus ruber
GCCGGCCTACGGCGCGTGAAGGAGCGCCGGCCGAAGAATCTTCAAGGGTATCAGAGAGATGTCGCCATGCGGCTGCCAGGTCTCTGAGGGAAAGGATGCAGAATGTCGCGCGATCGCCGCGGCGCCCGCGAAAGCAGAACATCGCCCCGCTGTACGGATCCTGCGCCAGCACGGTCTGCACCAGCGCCGCCAGGCCATCGAAGCCCTTGCGCATGTCCGTCACGCCGCAGGCCAGGAACACCCGCGTGCCGGGCGGCGGGCCGAGCATCAGCGGCCGCCCAGCTCGGCCAGCACCATGCGCAGCGTCGCCGCATCAACCGCGCCCGTCACCCGGATGCTCGCGCCGCTCGGCAGCACGATCTCCAGGCTGCCAGCCGTCTCCATGGCCGCTGGGATCGCCGGCAGGGCGGGCAAGGCAGGCGGCGGCTCCGGCACCACCTCGACTGGCGCGAACCCCGCCATGGCCGTCGCCAACAACTGCTTGCGCCAAGTGTAGAGCTGGCCCGTGCTCACCCCGTGCCTGTCCGCCACCGTCTGGATGACAGCACCAGGTTCCAGGCTCTCCCGGACAATCCGGAGCCGGTCCTCCGTCGGCCACTCGCGCCGGCGGACCGCACGGACGCGGACCTCAACGGCAGGGTCAGATCCCGCTCCGGGACCGCTCTTACTACGGTCGTATGAGCGGCCTGCGAGTGGTCCGGAGGAAAGTGTGTCGTCGGGCATGCCCCCGGAATCGGCGATGCCCCGTGGTCACCGCAAGGCCGGGATCGGCTGCCGCTTACTGAGGTTCTGTGGATTGCCCATGAGCAACAGGTGTCCATCGGGCGGAGTCGCGCGAGCGACTGCCTCGGCGGCGACATTGCCCGTCGCGCCGAGCCGATTTTCCACGAGGAAGGACTGCCCGAACCGCGGGGTGAGCCGCTCGGCCACCGCGCGGGCCACGAAATCGAGTGGGCCGCCAGGCGCAAAGCCCACCAACAGGCGGACCGGGCGGCTTGGGTAGGTCGCCGCATCCTGCGCCATTGCGAGATGCAGAGAGCTGCCGGCGGTGCTGAGAGCAAGGGTGAGGGTGGATCGGCGCGTGATGTCCATCATGGAATGCTTCGCCTTCCTAGTGGGGTTGCGCTGGATGGAGCACGGCAGAGCCACTGAAGTCGGGTGGAGCGCCAGGCTCCGGATTGTAGACTTTGCTTTGTGCGACGCCTTCTCAACGGATCGGCGTGGGCCGTTCGGGATTGGTGCCCCGCACCGCCCAGGCGGTGGCGGCGTAAGAACGGGGACCGTCGGCCTCGCCGTCCAAGTAGGCGCGGCGGACATGCTCGCGCAGGCGCGCGATAGCTGAAGCCCCAAGCCTGCCCACGTACTCGGCGGCCGGTCCTTGGCCTGTGAGGTAAGGGCCCCAGTAGTCCGAGAAGTCGGCAAACTCCATGCGGATGGTCAGGGCGGTCTCGCGGATGTCGAGGATGCCGGCCTCCCTCCAGACGGCGGCCAGTGCGCCCGGCCGCGTCGTCGGCCGCGTGCAATGCTCGATCCGCAGCACGTCAGCCGCCGGATCCAGCACCGCAGCCGTGTCGAGGAACAGCCGTTGCGCGACACAGCCGCCGCGTGCGTCCCAGGAAGCTGCGGCGACCACGGCGCCGGACCGCGCGACACGGCGCATCTCCGCCACTGCCTTGGCAGTATTCGGCACGAAGGGCAGCACCAGCATCGAGAGGACACCATCGAATCTGCCGTCTGGAAAGGGCACGGAACAGGCATCGCCCACCCGGAACTCGATGCGCGGGTCGCTGATCCCGCGTCGCGCGTGATCCACGTAGGCGTCGGAAACGTCCAATCCAACGATGCGGCTGGCGGCGTACCGGCCCGCGAGCGCGCGCGTCAGGCTGCCCGTACCACAATCCAGATCGAGGATGCGCCGGCCACCGTCGAAGCAAACGAAATCGAGGAAGAGTACGGCAAGACGCCTACTCCAGCGGCCCATCTGTCGCTCGTAGGCGTCGCCGTCGGTGGCGGAGAAGGTTGAGGAAGCAATCACCTGGTCCTCCGGGGGCGGCCGCAGCGCATTGCCTCGCGGAAAAATATGGCGGTTCCCGGCGCACACCGTCCAATACGCGATCCTGCTGGATATTGATGCCGGTTCGGCATAAGCAGCATGGATGGACCTGCGCCATGCCCGGACCTTCGTTGCAGTGGCCGAGCTCGGCACCGTCTCCCGAGCGGCCGAGCAGCTGCGAATCGCGCAACCGGCTCTGTCCCGCCAGATCGGCGACTTCGAGCGGGAGCTCGGGATCAGGCTGTTCGACCGCATCGGCCGCCGCTTGGCCCTGACGGGCGAAGGCGAGCAGCTTCTGGGCGACTGCCGGGCACTGCTGGCTTGTGCCCTCGCGGTCAGGGAACGTGCACGGCTGCTGCAGCACGGTGATTCGGGAGTGCTGAAGGTGGCGTCATCGCCGCAGCAGATCGAAGGTGCAATTGCACCGTTCCTGGTGCGGTACGCCGCGCAGTACCCGAAGGTTCAGGTGAAGCTGACCGAGGTGCTGGGCTGGCCTGCTACCGCCGCGAAGCTGGAGCGCGGCGAAATCCACCTTGGGCAGAACCTGATAGGCGCTGTACCGCCCGACGATGCGCGCTTCGCATGCCGTCCGTTGGAGCCGGTCGACCTACTTGCAGCCTTCGGTCCGTCGATCCTGCGTGAAAGCCGCGGCGAGATCGAGATCGGCCAGCTTGCACAGTACCCGCTGCTGGTGGTCGACACCGATCACGTGTTTCGTCGCCACTTCGACGCAGCGTGTCGCCTTGCAGGCATCCAGCCGAACATCACCTTCGAGAGCCGCGCCCCGCATACCCTGTTGGCCATGGCCGAGAATGGGCATGGCGTCGCCATCATTCCAGCGGCATTGCGCACCGATCGATACAATCTGCGCATCACAGCCATTGTCTACCGCGGCGAGCCGGTGCGAGTGCAGCCAGCAATCTACTGGGACAAGCGACGATCGCTGCCGCGCTACGCCGAGGCGTTCTGTGACATGCTCGGAGCGTATATGCGGGAGGTGTTCCCGATAACGAGGCCGACCGAGCTCAGCGCGATGCGATGCTGAGGAGCTCGGGTGTCGCGATGAAGATGCGACATTGAGCCTGCGGAGCGAATGCGGCATCGCGCCCTGAACGTCGCAGTCTGCTTATCCGATATGCCCGTTCATTAGCCTTGCCACGAGTGTGAGGATGCGTCGGGAGGTGGCGAAGAGGTTGATGGTCTCCCATCCGATCATCATCAGGCCAAGGATGACCAGTGCCGGTGCCTGCCTCTCAGCCCGATGCAGCAGGCCCGCCACGCTGGCCGGCAGCGGCGCATGGAAGGCGAGCAGGGCAATCCCAGCACCAGCTGCGAGACCGGCCAGAATGTCCGAAAGGTAGTGCACGCCGAAGTAGACGCGCGGCGCGCAGACCACGATCAGCGACCAGGCCAGCGCCGCCAGCCCAAGCCGGCGCGAGACCATCCAGACCGCGACAACGATCGACGCTGCGAGCATGGCGTGGTCGGAGGGCATGGAGCTCCAATCACCGAGTTCGATGGCGTAGTCGGTTGGCGGGAACAGCGCCTCGCCGAGGGCGAACCGGGGCCGGGCGCGCATGGGAAGCAGTATCTGTGACAGCCGCCCTGCGACCAGGGCCAGCAGGATCCCGAGCGCGCCGCGAGTGACCAGGTCCGGGCTGCGCAGCAGTCCGGAGCCGGACCGCGGCTGCAGCCAGCTGTACAGCAGCAGCAGCACCAACGGGCCCATCTTCATGGTGTTGGCCCGCAGCACCAGGTCCAGGACAGAGGTCAGCGCCTGCCCGGAGTTTGTCCCGAGCCAGTACGGATTGATCAGGCCGACCGCGGCGAGGTCCATAGTGTGCAGTAGGTCCATTAAGGGCACCCGTTCTGACATGTGAACGGATTGCCGATACGCTGTCACCGAAACGTCGCATAATCACGGTTTGGGCATTTAGGTTGAGAACCATAAGGTGACATGCACCTGTTGCGTTTTAGAGCGTCTAACAGAACCACCGTTGGACGAATCGCCAGGCGATCATGGCTGATGCGAGGGTGAGAAAGGCGGCGTGGATGTCGGCACGGCGCTCGTAGCGGATCGCCAGCCGGCGGAACTGGCCGAACCAGGCCAGGGTGCGTTCCACGACCCACCGATGTCGACCCAGCCTGGCGCTGCTCTCGATGCCGCGGCGTGCGATGCGCGGCTGGATGCCGCGGCGGGTCAGGGCCCGGCGGCAGCGGCGGTGATCGTAGGCCTTGTCGGCGTGCAACTTGGGCTCTGGCGCAGGTTTCGTGCAGGTTACGTCGCCGCTATCGGTGCGACCAGCCGCGCCCGCAGTAGGTCGAGCTTGCCTCGGCCGTACATCTGCCGCCGGAGCATCTTGAGCTTGGTGAT
>NZ_SMOA01000367.1 GCF_004353985.1 Paracraurococcus ruber
GCCTCCGCGCCCGCCAGCCGCGGCTGCAGGTCGCGCAGCGCCGCGCCGGTCGCGGCGGGGTCCAGCCGCAGCGGCCGGTCCACCAGGCGGCGGCGGCGCAGCCGCGTGCCGGCGACGAACACCAGGTCCTCGAGCCGGATGTCCCCCGGCGACTCGACGAGCTGGACCAGGCCGGTGGCGGGGGCGCCGATATCCGGGCGGTCGAAGCGCAGCGCCTGGGCCGGCAGGCGGCGCGATGCGGCGGGCAGCAGCGCCTCCAACCCCTCCAGCGCCGCCTCGTCGCCCCAGCCCTGCAGCAGCAGCAGGCCGGGCGCGGCGCCCAGCACCTCGGTCGCGCCGTCCTCCTCGGCGGCGGCGGCGCAGAACGCTTCCAGCACCGCCCGCAGCGGTGCGGCCGCGGCCGGCGCCGCCGCGGCGGCGAGGTCGGCCAGGAACAGCGCGATGGCGCCGGCATGGGAGGTGGCGCGGGCCGCCAGCGCCTGGGCCAGGCCGGCGGGGTCCAGGGTATCCGCCGCCCAGGCGGTCAGCCGCCGCGGCGGCAGGTCGCCGGCCAGCATCTCCAGCACGCCGGCCCCCGGCGCCAGCCCGCCCGGCACCTGCAGCGCGGCGAGGAACCAGCAGCCGCCTTCGGCCCGCGGCCATGCGGTGAGGCGGTAGGCGCCCGGCGCCTGCCCCGGCGGCGCGATCCGGCCGCGTCGCGGCAGGCGGCCGGTGTGCCAGCCCAGCAGCAGGCCGGCGCCGCGGCCGAGCAGCATCCCGGCGACCGGGCCGCCCTGCGCCAGGTCGGGCGGGATGCGGGCATCGGCTGCGCCGCGCGCGTCGGCAGCGATGGGCGCGCTCCGCGCATCGCCCCTGTCGGCCGCGCTGCGCGCGGGATCCGTCGTGGGCGCGCTCCGCGCGGGATCCGAGTTGGGCGCGCTCCGCGCGCCGGGCATCCGGATCACGCTCATGCCGCCCTCCGCGCCCGCGCTGCGCGGCGGCCGAGCAGGCCTTCATAGAGCGCCAGGTGGTCCCGCGCCGCGTCCTCGGGCGTCGGCGGCGGGCGGATGCCGGCCACCAGGCGCTGCCACAGGCCGGGCTCCTCCGCGGCGCGGCGCAGCATGGCGGCCAGCGCCGCCGGGTCGTCGGGCGGCACATGCAGCCCGTCCACGCCGTCCCGCACCGCCTCCGCCATGCCGCCGATGCCGCTGGTGATGACCGGGCGGCGATGCAGGAAGGCTTCCTGGATCACCAGCGGTGCATTCTCCCACCAGACCGAGGGCACGACGACCCAGTCGGCGGCGGCGATGCGGGCGGCGATCTCCTCGCGCGCATAGGCGCCGTGGTGCCGGGCATCCGGCGCCGCGGCGAGGCGGGCGGCGAATTCGCCGAGGAAGGCCTCGGTCTGGAAGGCGGTGCCGCCATGCAGGGCGAGGCCGTGATCCACGCCCTGCTGCGACAGCAGCGCCGAGGCGCCGAGCGCGACCAGCGCCCCCTTGCTGGGCGAGATATGGCCAAAATAGGCGAAGCGGTCGCGCCGGCCGCCGGCCGGCAGGGCGCGGTGCGGCGCCGGGTCGGCCGGCGGCAGGCCGTTCGGCAGCACGGCGATGGAGTCGGGCGGCAGGCCCCAGGCGACATGCCTCTCCCGCAGCACATGGCTGGGCGAGACGAAGCGGTCCACCAGCCGGTACATGCCGCGGATATGCAGCTCCCGCAGGCGGAACTCGGTGGCGCTGCGCTCCGGCTGGCAACGCCGGCAGGCATCGACCGAGGCGGCGCGGCAGAGCCGGCCATCGGTCGTCCGCATCAGGCCTTCATTGGCGCAGATGGCGTAGTAGTCGTGCAGGGTCAGCACGATGCGCGCCGCCGGATGCGCGTCGCGGATCGCCTGCAGCGCCTCCACCCCGTGCAGCAGCGGGTGGTGCATATGGACGATGTCCGGCCGGAGATCGGCGAGCAGGCCGCGGAATTCCTGGCCGACGCCGTAGAGGTCGGTCTGCGAGACGAAGAAGCGGTCGAAGGCCTCGGTCCGCATCAGCAGCTCGTCCGGCGCCTCGCCGATCGCCTGGAAGGGCGTGCCGGGGCTGGCCGGGCGGTGCAGGCCGCTGACGCCGGCCAGGAACAGCCCCTCCACCCGCGGCTGCCGGCGCAGCGCGCGGAACAGGGCGAGGGAGGCGACCTCGGTGCCGCCCGCCTGCAGGTCGGGATGGCCGTGGCAGAGAAAGAGAAGGCGCATGCGCGGGCGGATCCTCAGGCGGGCTCGAAGACGCAGATGTCCTGGAAGCCGGTGCCGCCCTCGCGCCCGGACCAGGTGCCATAGGCGGCCGGCCGCCGCCGCCGCAGCCCGGCGCCGAGCAGGGTGCCGAGCAGCAGGTCCTCCTCGAAGGCGATGGCGGCGAGCGGGGCGTCCGGATGCGCGACCAGCACCGGGTCGTCCGGCCGGTCGGGGAAGGGCAGCGCGGCGCGGCCGGCGGCGATGCCCGCGCGCGCTGGGCGGTTCAGCAGGAAGGCGGTGGCGAAGCAGCGGCCGCCCGGCGCCAGCACGCGGCGGATCTCGGCGCCGTAGCGGGCGATGGCCGGCAGGTCGAGATGAGTCAGAACCGAGACCAGCAGCACCATGTCCATGCTGGCATCGGCGAAGGGCAGCGCCAGCGCCTCGGCCGCCAGCGCGCCGCCCGGGTTGTAGAGCGGATGCGCGATGTCGAGCCGGTGGAAGCGGAAGCCCGGATAGGCCGGCGTGATGACATCCGCGCACCAGCCGATGGCCGCGGCGTCGACATCGACGCCGTCATAGGACGCATCCCCGGCCAGGTACTGCGTCAGCGGCACCGCCATGCGGCCGGGGCCGCAGCCGATGTCGAGCACGCGGTCCTGCGGGCGCAGCCCGGCGCGCGCGACGAAATGCCGCAGGAACTCGGCGCCGATGGCGCAGTAGTCGCCATCCCCGCAGGAGAGGAGATGCGGCGGCGGCACCGGCAGGAAGCGGTTGCGGGCAAGCTGGCCGCAGAGCAGGCCGAGCGCCGGGTCGTCCGCCACATGCAACGCCGCGCTCATGCCGCCGCCTCCGGCGCGAAGCGGCGCATCAGCGCGGCGATGGCGCCGTCCCAGCGCGCATGGTGCAGCCCGCGGTTGTACTGGCCCGCCAGCGTCCGCGCATGGCCGGCATGCAGCCCGATCGAGCGCCGCTCGAAATGCCAGAGCTCGGCCTCGGGCTGGTAGGCGATGCCGGCGCCGGCCGCGCGCAGCTTCAGGCAGAGATCGCTGTCCTCGTAGTCGCCGAGGATGTAGTCCTCGGTGAAGCCGCCCACCGCCTCGAACAGCGTGCGCTTCACCATCAGCGCCGCGCCGGTCACCCCCGGCACCGGGCGGGCGCGCTGCGCCGCCGGCCAGTGGCGCGGGAAGCCCTTGTGGTAGTGGCGGTTCAGCCAGCGGCCTTCGGCGTCGCGGTCGAAATAGAGGCCGGCATGCTGGATGGAGCCGTCGTCGAACAGCAGCTTCGGCCCGGCCGCGCCGGCGCCGCGCGCCGCGGCCGCGCTGGCCAGCAGGCCCAGCCAGCCCGGCCGGTCCGGGATGACGTCGCTGTTCAGCAGCAGCAGCAGCCGGCCGCGTGCCAGCCCGGCGCCCAGGTTGTTGGCGGCGGCATAGCCGAGGTTGCGCGGCGGCACGACCAGTGTCAGCGGCAGCCCGTGCATCAGCTGGATGCCGCGCAGCAGGTGCTCGACTTCGGCCGCCTGTTCCGGGCTGTCCAGCACCAGGATGGTCTCGGCCCGGCGCCATTCCGGGTCGGCGGCGAAGGCGGCCAGCTGCACCCGCAGGAAACCGAGGTTGCGGTAGAGCGGGACGATGACGGAGACGCGCGGCGATGCCGGCGCGGAGCCGAGCCGCCGCACCACCGGCCGGCGCGGCAGGGCCAGGTGCGCGGCATGCAGCCGCGCCGCGGCCGGGGCCAGGCACTGCTCGAACATCGCCTCGGTCAGCGCTTCGCCGCGCACCGAGGCAAGGACGAGGTCGCGCGCCTGGCCGGGCGCGAGATGGCGCAGCGCCGGGGTCAGCCGCACCGTCCCGCCGCCCGCCAGGTGCAGCACCAGGTCCGGCTGCGGCCCGCCGGGATGCTCGGGCAGGTGCGCGACGAAGCCTTCCGCCCCCTCCCCCGGCGCATGCGCCGCGCGGGCGAAGCGCGGGCCGAGTTCCCGCCGCGGGAAGCGGAAGAGCGCCGCGTCCGGCAGCAGGACCGGCGCCTCCCCCGGCCGGCCGAGCGACAGGGCGGTGACCAGCCCATGCGGGTCGCGCAGCCAGCCGCGCAGGAACAGCCCGCCCCGGGTGTCGGGGATGGCGAGGTCGAGCGCGCCGGTGACGGCGGCGCCGAGGCTGGGACGGCTGCGCGGCCGCGGCGGCGCCAGGCAGGCGGCGGTGCGCAGCAGGGCGGCGACCGCCGGTTCCGCC
>NZ_SMOA01000368.1 GCF_004353985.1 Paracraurococcus ruber
GAGCCGGCCCGGCCCGCGTCGGCGACCGGGCGGGCGGATCGCGGGACGGCGCGGGCGCCGCGCAGCCCGGCGCCCCCGGCTATCCGGGACCCGGCGGGGCCGTGATCGCGCCGCGACCGGCGCTACCGCCCGGCCAGGGCGTGCAGCTCCTCCGCCAGTTCCTCCAGCTCGTCCAGCACCGCCCGCAGGCTGCCGGGGGCGGGCTCGGGCTCGCCCAGCGGCAGCTCGCCATGCTCGGAGTCGGCCAGGCCGCCTTCCCGCAGCAGGCGCTGCACGCCCTTGATGGTGTAGCCCTGGGTATAGAGCAGGTCGGAGATGCGCCGGAGCAGCGCGATGTCCTCGGGCCGGTAGTAGCGCCGGCCGCCGCCGCGCTTCAGCGGCTTGAGCTGGGGGAACTTGGTCTCCCAGAAGCGCAGGACATGCTGCGGGATGCGCAGGTCGTCCGCGACCTCGGAGATCGTGCGGAAGGCGGTCGGCGCCTTCCGGGCGCGCAGCCGGCCGGCTTCGGCGGCATCCTCGCTCATCGGGTCGTCCGGCGGCGGGATGGCCGCCGCCGGGCCGCCCGGCCGGCGGCCCTGGGGCATCGGCATGGGCGGCCCGGCGCCCTCACGCCTCCTGGTCCATGGCCGGCACCGGCTGGCCGTTGATCCGGGCCTTCAGCACCTGGGACGGGCGGAAGGACAGTACCTTGCGCGGCAGGATCGGCACCTCCACCCCGGTTTTCGGATTGCGGCCCACCCGCTGCCCCTTCTGCCGCACCATGAAGGTGCCGAAGGCGGAGATCTTCACCGCCTCCCCTGACTCGAGGGCCGTCGCCATGCGGTCCAGCACGGCTTCCAGCAGGGCGGCGGATTCGTTCCGGGACAACCCGACCTGGCTGTAGATCGCCTCCGCGAGGCCGGCGCGCGTCAGCGTGTTCATCCCGCAACTGGTTCCTGCAAGTCCCTCAGCCGTCAGCAAATCGCATCCCGCTTCCGGCGGTCAAGCATGCGCTGCCCGGGACTGTGTCAAAGATGCCAGGGCGTGTCTTTCGTGCCGCGGCAGCCACGATAACCCTTCCTTAGAGTCCATCGCGCCAAGGAGGGAGCCGACGCCCCAGCCCCTGGGTCGGAGGACGATCATGCACAGCGCGCATCTGGCCTGGGTCCCCGGCCGTGGCTGGCAGGGACCGGCAGCCGCCGCCAGCGCCGACCTCGTTCTGTATTTCGGCGGCCGCGACGCGCTGGCGGATGGCGCGGCGCACCGGGCCCTGCAGGCTGCCTGCCCGCGGGCGCTGCTGCTCGGCTGCAGCACCGGCGGGCAGATCCTGGGGGCGGAGGTGGAGGACGAGCAGGTCGTCGCCCTGGCGCTCGGCTTTGCCGGCACGCGGCTGCGCCTCGCCACCGCCCCGGCCCTGCCGGGCGATGCCTCGCGCGACAGCGGCGCGGCGCTCGGCCGCGCCCTGGTCGGGGACGGGCTGGCGGGCGTCTTCCTGCTCTCCGACGGGCTCGGGGTGAATGGCAGCGCGCTGGTCGCCGGCCTGGCCGACGCGCTGGGGCCGGACGTGCCGCTGGCCGGCGGCCTGGCCGGGGATGGCGCGCGCTTCGCCACGACCCTGGTCGGCGCCGGCGACCTTGCGCCGCAGCGGGGCCTGGTCGGCGCCATCGGCTTCTACGGCGCCGGCCTGCGCATCGGCCAGGGCAGCGCCGGCGGCTGGGACGCCTTCGGCCCGCGCCGCCGCATCACCCGCGCCGAGGGCAATGTCCTGCTGGAGCTGGACGGCGCCCCGGCCCTCGACCTCTATGAACGCTACCTGGGGGAGGAGGCGGCCGGCCTGCCCGGGACCGCCCTGCTCTTCCCGCTGCGCATCGGCCATCCGACCCGGCCTGGGCATGAGGTGGTGCGCACCATCCTCGGCATCGACCGCGACCGCCGCAGCATGACCTTCGCCGGCGACGTGCCGGAAGGCTGGACCGCGCAGCTGATGCGGGGCGACCGCGGCCGCCTGGCGGAAGGCGCGGCGGAGGCGGCGCGGCAGGCCGCGCGGACTGTGCCGCGGGCCGAGGCCGCCATCCTGGTCAGCTGCATCGGCCGGCGCCTGCTGATGGGCCAGGCCGTGGCGGACGAGACGGAGGCGGTGGCGGCCACCCTGCCGCCCGGCATCCCCGGCATCGGCTTCTACGCCTATGGCGAGATCGCGCCGCATGCCGCGGCCGGCGCCAGCGCGCTGCACAACCAGACCATGACCATCACCCTGCTGGCCGAGGCGGCCTGAGGCATGGACGGGGCCCTGCACCGCGTCTTCGCCCGCCAGCTCGCCAAGGCGACCGACGCCGCGGGGCGCGTCGACCTCGACCGCCTGGGCGCCCTGGTCAGCGAAGCCTATGCGGATGCCGAGCGGGACCATCGCCGGGTCGACCGGGCGATGGGGCTGATGGCGGAGGAGCTGCAGGCCGCCAACCGCCGGCTGCAGCACCTGGTCGAGGAATTGCGGCTGCAGAACCAGCGGATCGAGGCCACGCTCGAGAACCTCTCGCTCGGCGTCGCCATGTTCGACGCGGGAGAGCGGCTGGTGGTGGCGAATTCCCAGCTGGCCGAGGTGCTGGGCCTGCCGCCGGAGGCGGTGCGCACCGGCATGACCTATCGCGACGCGCTGGCCGAGGGCATCAAGGCCGGGCATTTCCCCGGCCGCGACCTCGACACCCTCTATGCCGAGCGGCGCCGGACCTTCACCCCCGGCAACAGCCGCAGCTTCGAGGAGGCGCGGGGCGACCGCATCGTCGCCACCGCGACGCGCGCCCTGCCGGGCGGCGGCTGCGTGCTGACCTTTCAGGACATGACCGAGCGGCGCCGGGCCGAGGCGCGGATCGAGCACATGGCGCGGCACGACGCGCTGACCGGCCTCGCCAACCGCAGCGAGCTGCGGACGCGGCTGGACGCGGCGCTGGCCCGCAGCCGCCGCGGCGAGGGCTTCGCACTGCTCTATCTCGACCTCGACCGGTTCAAGGCGGTGAACGACACCTTGGGCCATCCGGTGGGGGATGAGCTGCTGCGGGCCGTCACCGGCCGGCTGCGCGGCCTGGTGCGGGAGACCGACCTGGTGGCGCGGCTGGGCGGAGACGAGTTCGCCATCATCCAGACCCGGGCGGAGCAGCCGGAGGCCGCGACCGCCCTCGCCCGCCGGCTGGTGCCGGAGATCTCCGCCCCCTACGACATCGAAGGCCAGCAGGTGGTCATCGGCACCAGCGTCGGCATCGCCCTGGCGCCGGCCGATGGCGCCACGCCGGATGCGCTGCTGAAGGCCGCGGACCTCGCGCTGTACCGCGCCAAGGCCGAGGGCCGCGGCACCTGGCGCTTCTTCGCGCCGGAGATGGATGCCCGCATGCAGGCGCGCCGCAAGCTCGAACTCGACCTGCGGCGGGCGCTGGCGGAAGGCGACCTGAAACTGCTCTACCAGCCGCAGATCGACACCGCCTCCGGCCGGATCATCGGGTTCGAGGCGCTGCTGCGCTGGCATGACGAGGAGCGCGGCGTGGTCGCCCCGGCGGAATTCGTGCCGGTGGCGGAGGAGACGGGGCTGATCATCCCGATCGGCGACTGGGTGCTGCGGACCGCCTGCCGCGAAGCCGCGACCTGGCCGGCCGAGGTCACGGTCGCGGTCAACGTCTCCGCCGTGCAGTTCCGCAACGAGACGCTGGTGGAAACAGTGAAGCAGGCGCTGGCGCAGGCCGGCCTGCCCGGCCGGCGGCTGGAAGTCGAGGTGACCGAGGGCGTCATGCTGCAGGACACCGCGGCGACGCTGGCCATCCTGCACCGGCTGCGGGCGCTCGGCGTCCGCATCTCGATGGATGATTTCGGCACCGGCTATTCCTCGCTCAGCTACCTGCGCAGCTTTCCCTTCGACAAGATCAAGATCGACCAGAGCTTCATCCGCGACCTCGGCCAGGGCGGGGATGCGCGGGCGATCGTGCGGGCGATCGCCGGCCTCAGCGGCTCCCTCGGCATGCGGACCAGCGCGGAGGGCGTCGAGACCCCGGCCCAGTATGCCGAGTTGCAGGCGGAAGGCTGCGCCGAGGTGCAGGGCTTCCTGTTCGGCCGCCCGGTGCCGTCCGAGGTGGCGCGGGAGATGCTGCGGCTGCCGGCGGCCCGCGCCGGCGCGCCGGGGGCGCAGGACGCCGCCTGAGCGGCGGCGCACCGCCCTGCCGTCCGGGCCTCCGGGGCCCGCCGGGACTCAACCCCGCGGGTATGCCGCGGTCAGGACCGAAAGTCGGAACCGAGGATTGGAACCGCCGGTTGCTTTGTTGAAAGGCTTATGCGGCCTCTGCGAGGATCATGAGGTTGTGGGTGAGGACGCGGAGGACGAGTTCGCGGGCCTGGGACGCGTCGCCGCGCGCGGTCAGGGCTGATCCGAGGCG
>NZ_SMOA01000369.1 GCF_004353985.1 Paracraurococcus ruber
GGGCGCCCCGCGGCGCGCGCCGCTGGCCCCGCCGCATGACCGCCGGCATCGGCCTGCCGCTCTTCCTCTATGGCACGCTGCTGCGGCCGGCGGTGCTGGACCGCGTGGCGGGGCAGCGCGGCCTCGCCCGCCGGCTGCGGCCCGCCATCCTGCCGGGCCATGCGCGGGTGGCGCTGCGCGGCACGCCCTACCCGACGCTGCGGGCCATGCCGGGGGCGGAGACGACGGGCGCGCTGCTCCGCTGCGGGCCGCAGGCGCTGCGGCGGCTGCGCGCCTATGAGGGGCCGGAGTATCGCCTGGTGCCGGTCACGGTCCGCACCACCATCGGGCCGCGCCGGGCGCGTGCCTGGATCGCGCCGCGCTGGCGCGCCGCCGCCGGCGGGTGGGCGGGCTGACTGGCCGTGGTGACTCGGCATGCCGCCCGGGCGGGCTGATCCCGGGGCGCTGCCGGTCCGGCGCGGAGCGAGGCGACCGCCACGCGAATCCTTGCCTCGCCGCAATCATTCAGGAATAGAAGCGTCACGGAGTGTTGCAATCACGTATACGGCATTGCAACGTTTCGCCGGCCACGACGGCCCTGGAGGTGGTGATGGACGGCATGGCCGAGGTCCTCGCCCATGACCGCGACGCGCCGGCCCGGCGGCGGCGCTGGGCCCGCATCGTCCCGGCCGCCGCGCTGGCCCTGCCGCTGTTCATGCTGGGCGTCTCCAGCTGGATCGCCTGGCGCAGCGCCTGGCGGCAGGCGAGCGCGGAGGTGGTGCAGACCGCCGAAGCGGCGGCGGAATACGCCGCCCGCGTGCTGAGCGGCTATGCCATGGCGGTCGGCCGCATCAACGACCTCGTCGCCGGCTATACCGACGCGCAGATCCGCGAGCAGGAAGCGGTGCTGCACCAGGCGCTGCGGCGGATGATCGCCGACCTGCCGCAGGCCGAGGCCGGCTTCGTCTTCGACGCGGAAGGCACGCCCATCCTCAGCGTGAACGTCTTCCCCCTCGGGACCGCCGGCATGTCGTTCATGGACCGGGATTTCTTCGTCGACCTGTCGCGCGCGGATGCGCCGGCGCTGCATGTCAGCCGGGTGCATCGCGGCCGGCTGGACGGCGACGTCTTCATCGCCATCAGCCGCCGGCGCGGCGTTCCGGGCGACCCGCTGGGAGAGGGCGAATTCCACGGCGTGGTCAACGCCTCGGTCTATCCCGCGGCGCTGATCCAGGGGCTGGCGGCCTTCCGCCGCCGCGCCTCCGACAGCCTGCTGCTGTTCCGCGACGACGGGGCCAGGCTGACCACGTCGGAGCCGGACCCGCTGGGCCGCCTGGCCGATCCGGCGCCGCTGCCCCGCACGCAGCCGCGCGACCTGCAGCAGGATGCGCGGCCCGGCCCGGCCGCCGCGCCGCGGCTGGAGGCAAGGCGGCGCGTCTCCGGCTTCCCGGTCTATGTCGCGGTGCTGCGGCCGCATGCCGAGGTGCACCGGCGCTGGTGGCGCGACATGCTGCCGCAATTCGTCATCGGCGGGCCGCTCACCCTCGCGCTGTTCCTGCTCGCCCTTTCGGCGGTGGAGGACAGCCGCGCGCTCGGCCGCGCCAACCGCGACCTCGCCACCGCGCTCGACCGTTCGGAAGGCTGGCTGGAACGGGTGACCGCCGGCGCCGGGCTCGGCATCTGGGAGCTGGATGCGGAGAACCGCTTCCTCGCCGCCTCGACCCAGCTTGCCGGGCTCTGCGGCCTGCCGCCGCACCATGTCTTCGCCACCATCGACGGCCTGCTGCGCCGGCTGCATCCGGCCGACCGGCCCGGCTTCGGCGCCATGCTGGACCGCGCCCGGGCGGTCGGCCGGGCACGGCTGGAATTCCGGGTCGAGCGGCCGCGCGCCGGGCGCGAGCCGGCGACCGCCTGGCTGGTCAGCGAGGCCTTCCATATCGGCGGCGGGCAGCTCGCCGGCCTGACCTACGACATCACCGCCCGCCGCCTTGCCGAGGGGCGCACCGTCGAGCTCATGCAGCGCGCCGTCGCCAGGCAGGAGGCCGAGCGGCTGCGGATCGCCCGGGACCTGCATGACGGGCTCGGCCAGCATCTGACGCTGCTGCACCTGGCGCTGGCGCGGCAGGCGCCGGATGTCGAGGAGCTGCGCCTGCTGGCCGGCGAGATCGCGCGGGAGGCGAGCCGCCTCGCCCTCGAGATCCGGCCGACCGCCATCGACGATCTCGGCCTCGCCGACGCGCTGCGGCAGCTGGTGGAGGACTGGAGCGCACGCACCGGCATCGAGGTGGCGACGCTGATCGCGCTGCCGGCGGCGCGGCTGCCGCCGCCGGTCGAGACCACGCTCTACCGCGTGCTGCAGGAGGCCCTGACCAACGTGCTGAAGCATTCCCTCGCCACGCATGTCGGCGTGACGCTGCAGACCAGCCCGGGCCGGCTGCACCTGGCGGTGGAGGATGACGGGGTCGGGCTCACCGCCCGCCCGGGGCAGGAGGCGGGGCGGCCGCGGCTCGGGCTGCGCGGGATCCGGGAGCGGCTGGAGATCCTCGACGGCACGCTCGAGCTCGAGCGGTCGCCGCGCGGCGGCCTGACCCTGCTGGCCTCGATCCCGCTGTGAGCGACATCCGCGTCTTCCTGGTGGACGACCATCCGCTGGTCCTCGCCGGCATCCGCGCCCTGCTGGAGGGCGAGGCGGGCATCCGCATCATCGGCGAGGCGACGGATGGCCGGACCGCCATCGCCGCCGCCACGGCGCTGCGCCCGGATGTCGCCGTGCTCGACATGTCGCTGCCCGGGGCGAACGGGGTGGAGGTGGCGCGGGCGCTGGGCGAGGGCTGCCCGGGCTGCCGCTGCGTCGCCCTGACGGTGCAGGAGGACCGCGTCTATGTCCGGCGCATGCTGGAGGTCGGGGTGTCCGGCTATGTGCTGAAGCGGTCGGTGGCGCCGGAGCTGGTGCGGGCGGTGCGGGCGGTCGCGGCCGGGTCGATCTACCTCGATCCCGCCATCGCCGCGCATGCGCTGGAGCCGCGGCCGCGAATCGGCGCCGCGCCGGCCGAGACCGCGACCAGCGCGCTGACCCAGCGGGAGACGGAGGTGCTGCGGCTGACGGTCGCCGGCCACAGCAACAAGGCGGTGGCCAAGCTGCTCGGCCTGTCGGTGAAGACGATCGAGACGCACAAGGCGCGCGCCGCCGAGAAGCTCGGCCTGCGCGACCGGGTGGCGCTGCTGCGCTACGCGCGGGAACAGGGCTGGCTGGGCGAGACCCTGGAATAGCGCGGCCGGAGGGCTGGCGCGGCATCGGCCGGTCGACGGCCTGGCAAGCGCCGGCAAGGATCGCGGCGGGCGGGCGCATGCGGCGCTTCTCCGGCGGGGTTCGCATGCCCTAAACCGCCGCTGCGTGCCCCGCGTCGCGGGGCGCCCGGGCCGGGCGGTGCCGCCGGCATAGCGGGATGGCGGCGTCGTGCCAGGGGAGGGGCCGGGGATGGCAGGGCGAGGGATCGGTCACCGTGCCGGGCGTCCGGCCCCGCAGGCCGCGGGCGATGCGCCCGCGACTGCCGGACGGGGCCCGCAAAGCCGTCCGCGTCGGCCTGGCCGGCCGGGGCAGCCTAGGGGTTTTCCCTGATGCCCGCTCAGGTATGTCACGGATCGGGCAATTTCCGCGGCGATGGTATGCCGTACCCCAACATGCGGGGACGAGTGCGATGATCCGCCTCAACCTTTCGCCGGTCGCCGGGCTGGCCGCGTCCATGCGCTGCCATGCCACCTCCCCCGGCGGGCGGCCCGTCATCGGATCCCGCGCCGGGGATCGGAGGTCTTCATGGTGATGGAGGACGAGGATCTCGGCTTCCCCGATGCGGGGGGCAAGGACCGGCGGCAGGTCTACCGGGCCATCATGGCGGAGACGTTGCGGGCGCTGCCGCTCGACCTGCTGTTCCGGCTGTCGCAGGAGGAACGGTTCCGCGCCGGCTTCGCCTCGAAGCTGGTCGCCACCGCGATGCGGGAACTGGGCTCCGCCCGCCGGACCCCGCCGGACTGGCTGCTGCCCCTGGTGACCGAGGCGATCGAGGAAGCGGTGCCGCAGGTGCTCGACGAGGCCTGGATGGACGCCGCGGGGTCCCGCCCGGCGCATTGAGCGGCGGCGGGGCCAGGCGCGGGTGCCGTGGCGCCCGGGACCGGTCGTGACCCGGCACGGACCAGGCCGGCCATGAGCGGCCGGCGCCTTTCCGGCCCGGAGGCGATCCCGTCCCGCGACACCGCCCGAACCGCCGAACGCCGCACCGGGATGCGGCCGCCATGGCAGGCCGGGCGGGCGCATGCGGACGGGGTTTCGGTCGCCGGCGCGGATCGTGCCGCGAGGCATGCATCCGCCGGGCGGCAGGGCGCCGCGGCGGATCCGCCCGCCGGCCGGCC
>NZ_SMOA01000036.1 GCF_004353985.1 Paracraurococcus ruber
GTCGGGCGGCGGCGCGGCGGGCGTGCGGCGCGGGCGCGGCGCGGCCTCGGCCGGTGCCGCCGCGAGGATCAGCGCCCTCGCAGCCTCGGGCGGCGTCTCCGGCAGGGGCATCAGGCCGGGGCCGGCACCGCGGCTCTCGGTCTCGACCTCGCCGATCCGCACCGCCAGCGGCCGACGGGCGAGGGCGGGGCCCAGGGCCATGAACCGCCCGCGCTCCAGGTCGCGGAACATCTCCGCCTGGCGCTTCTCCATCCCCAGCAGGTCGGCGGCGCGGGCCATGTCAATGTCGAGGAAGGTGCGGCCCATCAGGAAATTGGACGCCTCGGCCGCCACGTTCTTGGCCAGCTTCGCCAGACGCTGGGTGGCGATGATGCCGGCCAGGCCGCGCTTGCGGCCGCGGCACATCAGGTCCGTCATGGCGCCGAGGGCGGCGCGGCGGGCCTCCTCGGCCACCTCGACGCCGCCCGCGGGGGCGAAGAGCTGCGCCTCGTCCACCACCACCAGCAGCGGGGTCCAGTAGGCGCGCTCGGCGGCGAAGAGCCCGTCGAGGAAGGCGGCGGCGCGGCGCATCTGCGCCTCGACATCCACGCCCTCGAGGTTCAGCACCACCGAGACGCGGTGCTGCCGCACCCGCTCCCCGGCCTGGGCCAGGCTGGCCTCGGTATGGCTGGCGGCATCCACGACCAGGTGGCCGAAGCGGTCGGCCAGGGAGACGAAGTCGCCCTCCGGATCGATCACCGCCTGCTGCACGAAGGGGGCGCTGCGCTCCAGCAGGCGGCGCAGCAGGTGGGACTTGCCGCAGCCGGAATTGCCCTGCACCAGCAGGCGGGTGGCCAGCAGCTCCTCCAGGTCCAGCAGCGCCGGCTGGCCGTTGTCCCGCCGCCCCAATTCGATGCTGACCGCCATCCCGCCCCTGTCCCTGCCGCGGCCCTGTCTACAGCGGATCGCGGAGGGCCGCTAACCGGCCGGCGTGGCGTGGGGCGCCGCGATGCCGGCCGGCAACGGGCGCCCCCCCGCCGTGGCCAGCCCCATGGGGCGGGGCCGGATTGCCGCGCCGCGTGCCATCGACGACCCAAAGCCGTGCCGCTCTTCACCGGGCCGTAAGATGCGACTGCCTAGGTATGGCGCCATGCAAGCCACCTGCGAGACCCCCATGACCGGTCCGGCGATCGCCGCGGAATTCGCGTCCCTGCGGGAGTTCATCGATCGCCGCATCGCCGAGCTGAGCGCCGAGCTGCATGCCACGGTGCAGATCGTGGACTACAGCGAGGCGAATCTGTCTGGCCAGCTGAGCAAGATCCATGAGCAGATCGCCGTCATGGTGTCGCTGCCGGCCGCCAGCACCCGCAACAGCGGCGTGGAGCTGGAGGCGGTGGTGCAGGCGACCGAGGCCGCGGCCAACACCATCCTTGAGGCCGCCGAGGCGATCCAGACCTGGATCGACAGCGGCGCGCGCGACCCGGAGGCGGTGCAGGCCCTGTCGGAACGGGTGAACCTGATCTTCGAGGCCTGCAGCTTCCAGGACGTCACGGGCCAGCGGATCCGCCGGGCCATCCAGCACCTGCAGCAGGTCGAGACCATGCTGGAAGGCATGCTGCCCGGCGGGGCGCCGGCCGAGGCCGTTGCGCAGGTCGAGGTGAAGACGCTGATCAGCACGGTGGCCGAGCCTGCCAAGGCCGGCCCGGACCTGGCGCAGGACGAGATCGACCGGCTGCTGAACGGCTAGCGCGGCTTCCGTTCGCCATCGCTCATGGCAACCGCTCTAGTCCTTTGAATTTGCGAGCATCTTCATCCCCTCAGGTGACTCCACCTCATGGGGATCTGCGTTAGGGGAACGCGCGTTGCGACGCGGCCGCGGCGCCGGTCCGGACGGCAGCCGATGAACGACGCCGCCGCGCCTTGCGCCGGCCGCAACGCCCCGAGCACATCACCGGATGGATCCTGTACCCCGCGGCCCGACCGCGCCTTTAGGGTCGGCCTTGGCGTTCCCGATCGGGACGACCCGGCTCGGGCCAGGCCGGCATCGCCGGGCCGGCCAGGGCCGCCGGCACCGCTCAGGCGGCGGCTTCGGCCGGCGCGGCTTCCCGCAGCAGGGCACGGACCCGGGCCGCAGCGGCGGTGCCCTTCAGCGCATCCCGCCAGGCCGCCTCCGCGACCCGCTGGTGCAGGCCGACCGCTTCCTCGGCCGCGGTGATGGTGGCGACCCCGCCGCCGACCGCCGGACCGGAATCCGGCGGGAAGGGGGAGGTCACGACATGCGCCCGGTCGCGGCCGCGCAGCACCATGAAATTGCCGACCGGGTCGGCGCCTTCCTTCAGCCCGATCTGCAGGCCGATCGGCACCGCCTCCATCAGGCTGGCGATGTTCTCCACCTCGGTCGCCGCCGCGGCGCGGCAGCGGGCGCGGGCCCGGTCGGAGGTGGCGAGGCCGGGCGCCACGCCATCCTGCAACAGCCGCCGCAGGGCGCCTTCCGAGAGGATGGCGATGATGCTCGGCCGCCGCTGCTGGTAGAGCCGGCGGCGGATGGTGACGATGGACAGCGCCTGCTCGGCCTGGGTGCGGCTCTGCACCAGGTCGCCCGGCACCTCGCCCGCCTCGGTCCAGGCCTCGCCCAGCGCCGCCTCATAGGCGTCGGAGGCGACCTGGAAGCAGACGGCGCCGCCGAACAGCAGCACCTGCTCCGCCTCCTCCTCCAGTTGCCGCAGCCTTTCGAGGAAGGCCAGCGGGCGGGAGAAATAGTCGATCCCGATGCCGAGGAGGGAGAGGGGTGAGATTTTCAGCAGCTCGGCCAGTCGCCGGATCGTGTCCAGCTTGATGACCTCGCCTTTCTCGTACCGGTACAGCGCGGCGCGCGAGACGCCGAGTCGCGCCGCGATCTCCTCCGCCCGCAGGCCGGATTCGAGGCGGTAGGCCCGTAGCTGCTGCCCGATATCTGCAAAACGCATCATGAACTCCGGCGTACGAGCCACGCGGCGCCCACGGCCGGCCGCGGCAGCCGTTTCGGTGTTCACCACCGAACCGAAGGCTGCGCGAAATTCGACCGGAAGGCAAGTAATTGGCACCATCTCCATTGTCAGGCGAGATCGTCTCGCCCGCTGCTCGCCCCGCGTGCTAGCTGGCGGGGTCGGGCGCAACCGCGTGCGCGGCCATGGTTTCCAGCGCCTTCACCAGCCCGGAATGATCCAGCCCGCCATTCCCGGCCGCCACCGAGGCGGAGAAGAGCTGCTGGGTGGAGGCCGTGTTGGGCAGCGCGACTCCGAGCTCCTTGGCCGATTGCAGCGCCAGGTTGAGGTCCTTCTGGTGCAGCACGATCCGGAAGCCGGGGTTGAAGGTGCGCTTCACCATCCGCTCCCCGTGCAGTTCGAGGATGCGGGAGGTGGCGAGGCCGCCCATCAGCGCCTGCCGCACCTTGGCCGGGTCGGCGCCCGCCTTGCTGGCGAAGACCAGCGCCTCGCCCACCGCCTCGATCGTCAGGGCGACGATGATCTGGTTGGCCACCTTGGTGGTCTGCCCGGCGCCGTTCGGGCCGACCAGGGTGATGTTCTTGCCCATCGCCTCGAACAGGGGCTTCGCCTTGGCGAAGGCCGCCTCCTCGCCGCCCACCATGATGGTCAGCGTCGCCTGCTTGGCGCCGACCTCGCCGCCCGAGACCGGCGCATCCAGGTAGTCGCAGCCCAGTTCATTGACCTTCTGCGCGAAGCCCTTGGTCGCGGTCGGGCTGATCGAGGACATGTCGATCACGAGCTTGCCCTTGGACAGCCCCTCGGCGACGCCGGCCGGGCCGAACAGCGCGGCCTCGACATCGGGGGTGTCCGGAACCATCAGGATCACGACCTCGGCCGCCGCGGCGACCGCCTTCGCATCCGCCACCACCGTGAAGGCGGCGCGCTGCTCGGCGCCCAGGCTCTTGCGCTCGGGCACGATGATCTCGTGCCCGGCATCCTTCAGGTGGCCGGCCATGGGCTTGCCCATGATGCCGAGCCCGATGAAACCGATCTTCATGGCTGCGGTCCTCGCATTGGTCGGGGCGTGTGGGGTTGAGCGGCTCAGCGGTAGGGGGCGAACCAGCCGAGGCCGGCGAGGGTTTCGCCCGCCGGGCGGTATTCGCAGCCGATCCAGCCGCGGAAGCCGAGCGCGTCGATCCGCCCGAAGACGAAGGGCCAGTTGACCTCGCCGGTGCCGGGCTCGTTGCGGCCCGGGTTATCCGCCACCTGCATATGGGCGATGATCGGCAGGTGCTTCTCCACCCGCTTGACGATGTCGCCCTCGGTGATCTGGCAGTGATAGAGGTCGAACTGCAGGCCGACCCTGTCGGGCCCCACCGCCTCGATGATCGCCGCGGCCTGGTCGGTGGTGTTGAGGAAGAAGCCCGGGATGTCGCGGTGGTTGATCGGCTCGATCACCGGCTTCACGCCGGCCTTGCCGCATTCCTCGGCCGCCCAGGCCAGGTTGGCGGCATAGGTCGCGGTCAGCGTGTCCTTGGGCACGCCCGCAGGGGCGAGGCCGGCCATCAGGTGCAGCCGCGGGCAGGACAGGGCGGCGGCATAGTCCAGTGCCTTGCGCACGCCCTCCCGGAACTCCTGCTGCCGGCCGGGCAGGGCGGCCTGCCCGCGCTCGCCCGCCGCCCAGTCGCCGGGCGGGGCGTTGAACAGCACCTGCTGCAGCCCGTTGTCCCGCAGCCTCTGGGCGATCTCTGCCGCCGGATGCTCATAGGGGAAGAGGAACTCCACCGCCTGGAAGCCCGCCGCCCGCGCGGCCCCGAAGCGGTCCAGGAAGGGAAGCTCGGTGAACATCATGGACAGGTTCGCGGCGAAGCGCGGCATGGCAGGACGACTCCCCCGGTGACAGGCGGCGGACCCTAACGGCGACGATCCCGGCTGGCTACTGCCGGCGGGGGACGACCGCCACGGATGCGTCATGGTCCGGCCGGTGCTACAGGGCGGGGCGGCCCGGGGGCAGGCCGGGGCGGAGGGGTTCCATGCAGTCCGACAGTGCCATGACGGTCCGCATCCTCGGGCTGCTCGCCGCGCTCGCCCTCGGCGTCGGCTGCCTGCTGGTGCTGCGGCCCTTCCTGTCCGCGCTGCTCTGGGCGGCCATCCTGGTCTATTCGACCTGGCCCGCCTTCCGCATGCTGCGCGAGAGGCTGCGCCTGTCCCCCGGCATGGCCGCCCTGGCCATGGTGCTGGCTGAATTCCTGCTGATCGGCCTGCCGCTGGTCTTCGCCACGCCGACCAAGCGGGAGGATGTCGAGGGCCTACGCGCCGCGGTGGAGGGGTTCCTGACCCAGGGCCTGCCCGGCCTCGGCGACTGGCTGGGGCGGCTGCCGCTGATCGGGCACATCCTGGCCGAGCACCTCTCCGGCATCGATCTCGGCCTGTCCGGGATCGCCGACCTGATCGCGCCCTATGCCGGCACCCTGGCGCAGGCGGCGCTCGGCGTGCTGCTGGCGGTGCTGTCCGGCCTGGCCGAGGTGCTGCTGGCGATCTTCCTGGCCTTCTTCCTCTACCGCGACGGGCCGGCCATCGCCCAGCGGGCGGAGGCGGCGCTGTCCCGCCTGGCCGGCGAGCGCACCCGCCACATCGTCGAGGTGGTGGGCGGCGTCACCCGCGGCGTCGTCTATGGCCTGCTCGGAACCGCCATCGCCCAGGGGCTGATGACCTGGTTCGGCCTGTGGCTGGCCGGGGTGCCGCGGCCGACCCTGCTGGGGGTGATCGCCGGCTGCATCTCCATCCTGCCGGTGGGGGCGCCGCTGGTCTGGATCCCCGCCACCATCTGGCTCTTCGCCCAGGGGCAGACCGGCTGGGCGATCTTCCTCGGCCTCTATGGCGCCTTCGGCATCAGCAGCGCGGACAATGTCATCCGCCCCTGGCTGATCGCCCGCGGCGCCGACCTGCCGCTGCTGCTGACCCTGCTGGGGGCGCTGGGCGGGGTCTTCGCCTTCGGCTTCCTCGGCCTGTTCTTGGGCCCGGTGCTGCTGGCCGTCGGGTTCACATTGCTCAAGGACTGGGCCGACGGGGCAAGGGCGCCGGCGAAACCCGGGGGCTGACACCTTTTCGGCCCCGGCCCCCGCGGCCTATAGGGCTGCCACCGGACCCGGGTATACCCGGGCCGGGACGGGAGACAGGGCGATGCGGATGAGGGCAGGGGCTGGGCTGCGGGCCGCCATGGCGGCGGCCGTGCTGGCGATGGCGGGCCTGGCGATGCCGGGCACGGCGACGGCGAAGACCGTCCGCTGGTCGGCGAGCGGCGACCCGAACACGCTGGACCCGCACAGCCAGAATGTCGGCACCGTCACGATGGTCCTGCAGCAGATCTACGATCCGCTGATCAAGCGGAACCCCGACCTGTCCATCGCCCCCGGCCTGGCCACCGAATGGCGGCAGGAGGAGCCGACGCGCTGGCGCTTCCTGCTGCGGCCCGGCGTCCGCTTCCACGAGGGCGAGGCGATGACCGCCGAGGACGTCGCCTTCTCCATCCAGCGGGCGCTGCAGCCGACCAGCAATTTCGGCATCTTCGTCGACACCATCGACCGCGCGGTGGTGGTGGACGAGCGCACGGTGGACATCGTGCTGAAGCGGCCGGACCCCATCCTGCCGAACAAGCTGGCCAGCATCTTCATCATGTCGAAGGCCTGGTCGGAGAGGCACAACGCCACCCGGCCGCAGAACACCCGCGCGCGGGAGGAGATGCACACCGTCCGCAACGCCAACGGCACCGGCGCCTTCCGGCTGGCGGCGCGGGAGCCGGATGTGCGGACCACGATGACCCGCAACGAGGCCTGGTGGGGCTGGGGCATCGAGGGCAACAGCGGCAACGTCACCGAAATCGTCTTCCGCCCGATCGCCAGCGACGCGACGCGCATCGCCGCGCTGCTGTCGGGGGAGGTGGATTTCGTGCTCGACCCGCCGCTGCAGGACCTCAACCGCCTGCGCCAGGCGCCGGGGGTGAAAGTGCTGGAGGGGCCGGAGGTCCGCACCCTGTTCCTGGCCTTCGACGTCAACCGCGACGAGTTGCTGTACAGCGACGTGAAGGGCAAGAACCCCTTCAAGGACCTGCGCGTGCGCCAGGCGCTGTACCAGGCCATCGACATCCAGGCGATCCACCGCACCACCATGCGCGGCCAGAGCGTCGTCACCGGCACGCTCTTCCCCGAACAGGTGAACGGCTATGTGAAGGCCGAGGATGTGCGGCTGCCCTTCGACGCGAACCGCGCCCGCGCCCTGCTGGCCGAGGCCGGCTATCCGCAGGGCTTCGCGGTGACGCTCGACTGCTCCAACAACCGCTACATCAACGACGAGCAGATCTGCCAGAACATCGCCGCCATGTGGTCGCGCGTCGGCGTGCGGACCTCGGTCAAGGCGCAGCCGTTGGCGCCCTTCTTCGCGCAGATCCAGCGCGACGACACCTCCGTCTACATGCTCGGCTGGGGCGTGCCGACGCTGGACGCGCTGTATTCCTTCCAGTCGCTGGTGGCGACCCGGAACGGGGACCAGGGCGACGGCATCTGGAATTACGGGCGCTATTCCAACCCGCGGATGGATGCGCTGATCCAGCGCATGAAGGCCGAGACCGGGGAGGCGCGGCAGGCGGCGATCACCGAGGCGCTGCGCCTCTACCGGGAGGACGTGCCGCATATCCCGCTGCACCACCAGATGATCCCCTGGGCCATGCGGTCCAACATCCAGATCCCGCACCTCGCCAACAACCAGCCCTATTTCCGCTGGGCCGTGGTGCAGTGAGTCCCGCCAAGCCCCTGGCACGTAGGGTTGGTGTGGCGGCTACGTGCCAGGGGCCGAACTGAGTGCTCGCTTTCGTCATCTCCCGCATCCTGCAGGCGATCCCGGTCATGCTGGCCGTGGCGCTGATCAGCTTCGCCATGTTCGCCTATGTCGGCGATCCCGTGTCGATCATGCTCGGCCAGGACTTTACCGAGGCGCAGCGCCAGGCGCTGATCCGCGACCTCGGCCTGGACCAGCCCTTCTTCGTGCAATTCGCCACCTTCATCGGCAATGCGGTGCAGGGCGAATTCGGCCTGTCCTACCGGCTGTCGCGCCCGGTCGCCGAGCTGATCGCGGAGCGGGCGCCGGCGACGCTGGAGCTGGCCTTCTGCGCCGCCGCCGTCGCGCTGCTCGTCGGCGTGCCGATGGGCGTCTATACCGGCCTGTATCGCAATTCCTGGCTCAGCCGCGCCTTCCTGACCTTCTCGCTGGTCGGCGTGTCGCTGCCCACCTTCCTGATCGGCATCCTGCTGATCCTCATCTTCTCCGTCTGGCTGGGCTGGCTGCCGAGCTTCGGCCGCGGCGACACCGTCCAGCTCGGCTGGTGGAGCACCGGCTTCCTCACCGTCTCGGGTCTGAAGGCGCTGATCCTGCCCTCCGTCACCCTCGGCCTGTTCCAGCTCACGCTCATCATGCGGCTGGTGCGGGCGGAGATGCTGGAGGTGCTGCGGACCGACTACATCAAATTCGCCCGCGCCCGCGGCCTGGCCAACCGCGCCGTGCATTTCGGCCATGCCCTGAAGAACACGCTGGTGCCGGTGATCACCATCGCCGGCCTGCAGCTTGGCGGTATCATCGCCTTCGCCATCGTGACGGAGACGGTGTTCCAGTGGCCGGGCATGGGCCTGCTCTTCATCCAGAGCGTGGGCGCCGCCGACATCCCGGTGATGGCGGCCTACCTGCTGCTCATCGCTCTCGTCTTCGTCGTCATCAACCTGGTGGTGGACCTGCTGTACTATTTCGTGGATCCGCGGCTGCGCGCCGGCTTCGGCGCGGCGCGGGGAGGGCACTGAGATGGCCGCGGGAGCCCTGGGCCGCGTCCTCGACAGCGACCTGTTCTGGTCCTTCCGGCGCTCGCCGGTCGCCGTCGTCTCGGCCGTGGTGGCGCTGGTCTGCGTTTTGGGCGCCGTGCTGGCGCCGCTACTGGCGCCGCATAACCCCTTCGACCTGGCCAGCCTGAACCTGGGCGATGCCTTCAAGCCGCCGGCCTGGACGCCGGAGGGCGACGCGCTCTACCCGCTCGGCACCGACGACCAGGGGCGGGACGTGCTGTCGGCCATCATGTATGGCGCGCGCATCTCGCTGCTGGTCGGCATCTCCTCCGTGGTCTTCTCGACCGTGGTCGGCGTCGGGATCGGGCTGCTGGCCGGCTATGTCGGCGGCAGCCTGGACAGCCTGCTGATGCGCATCGCCGACATCCAGCTCACCTTCCCCTCCATCCTGATCGCCCTGCTGGTGGACGGCGTGGTGCGCGCCGTGCTGCCGCGGGAGGTGCATGACCAGATCGCGCTCTTCGTCGTCATCTTCGCCATCGGCATCAGCGCCTGGCCGCAATTCGCCCGCACCGTCCGCGGCTCGACCCTGGTGGAGCGCAACAAGGAATACGTGCTGGCGGCGCGGGTCATCGGCATCTCCCAGGGGCGGATCATGCTGACCCACGTGCTGCCCAACGTGGTGGGGCCGGTGCTGGTGATCGCCACGCTCGGCCTCGGCGGCGCGATCCTGACCGAGGCGACGCTATCCTTCCTCGGCGTCGGCGTGCCGCCGACCCAGCCCTCGCTCGGCACCCTCATCCGCATCGGCAACGACTTCCTGTTCAGCGGCGAGTGGTGGATCACGATCTTCCCCGGCGTGGCGCTGATCGCCATGGTGCTGTCCGTGAACCTGCTGGGCGACTGGCTGCGCGACGCGCTGAACCCGAGGCTGCGCTGATGGCCGCGATCCTTGAGGTCCGCGACCTGCGGGTCGAATTCCCGACCCGCCGCGGCACGCTGACCGCGCTGGACGGCGTGTCCTTCGACATCGCGCCGGGCGAGGTGCTGGGCGTCGTCGGCGAATCCGGCGCCGGCAAGTCCATGACCGGCGCCGCCATCATCGGCCTGCTGGAACCGCCCGGCCGCATCGCCGGCGGCGAGATCCTGCTGAACGGCAAGCGCATCGACCGCCTGCCCTATGAGCAGATGCGGCGCATCCGCGGCAAGGAGATCGGCGCGATCTTCCAGGACCCGCTGACCACGCTGAACCCGCTCTACACCGTCGGCCGGCAGCTGGTGGAGACGATGCAGACCCACCTGCCGCTGTCGGACCGCGATGCGCGGCAGCGCGCAATCGGCTGGCTGGAGATGGTGGGCATCCCCGCCGCGGCGCAGCGGGTGGACAGCTACCCGCATGAATTCTCCGGCGGCATGCGCCAGCGCGTGGTCATCGCCCTGGCGCTCTGCGCCGAACCGGCGCTGATCGTGGCCGATGAGCCGACGACGGCGCTCGACGTCTCCATCCAGGCGCAGATCATCGCCCTGCTGAAGCGGCTGGCGCGGGAGAAGGGGACGGCGATGATGCTGGTCACCCACGACATGGGCGTGATCGCCGAGACCGCCGACCGCGTCGCCGTCATGTATGCCGGCAGGATCGCCGAGATCGGGCCGGTGCGGTCCGTGGTGAAGTCGCCGAAGCATCCCTATTCGGTCGGCCTCATGTCCTCGATCCCGCCGCTCGACCGGCGGGTGGCGCAGCTTTCGGGCATCGAGGGCGCCATGCCGCGGCTGTCGGCCATCCCGCAGGGCTGCGCCTTCAACCCGCGCTGCCCGCATGTCTTCGCCCGCTGCCGCCAGGACCGGCCGGAGCTGATCGAGACGGGCACCACCCGCGCCGCCTGCTGGCTCTACGACCCGGCATCGGAGAAGCGCGCGCCGGAGGCGGTGCAGCATGGCTGAGACCCCCGTGCTGGTCGCCGAGGACCTGGCGAAGTCCTTCGACGTCTCCCGCCCGCTGCTGCAGCGGCTGCTGGCCGGCGAGGGCCGGCGCACCCTCAAGGCGGTGGACGGCGTGTCCTTCGACATCCCGAAGGGCACCACCCTGTCCCTGGTGGGGGAGAGCGGCTGCGGCAAGTCCACCGTGGCGCGGCTGGTCGTCGGCCTGTATCGCCCGACCCAGGGCCGCGTGCTGTTCGAGGGGATCGAGCTGGAGAAGGCTCGCGCCAACCCGGAAACCCGGCGGCGTATGCAGATGATCTTCCAGGATCCCTATGCCTCGCTGAACCCGCGCTGGCGGGTGCAGGAGATCGTGGCAGAGCCGATCCGCGCCTTCGGCCTGGCGCAAGGCGCGGCGGCGCTGCGCGACCGTGTCGGGCAGTTGCTGACCCAGGTCGGCCTGTCGCCGCTGGATGGCGAGAAATTCCCGCACGAGTTCAGCGGCGGGCAGCGGCAGCGCATCTCCATCGCGCGCGCACTGTCCTCCAACCCCGACTTCCTGGTCTGCGACGAGCCGACCAGCGCGCTCGACGTCTCGGTGCAGGCGCAGATCCTGAACCTGATGAAGGACCTGCAGGCGCGGCTGGGCCTCACCTACCTGTTCATCAGCCACAACCTGGCGGTGGTGCGGCAGGTCAGCGACCGGATCGGCGTGATGTATCTGGGCCGTCTGGTGGAGCTTGCCCCGGCCGAGACGCTCTTCACCGCGCCGCGCCACCCCTATACGCGGGCGCTGATGGAGGCGATCCCCGACCTCGAGATGACGGGGCGGCAGCGCATTCCCGTGGGCGGGGAGGTTCCGAGCCCCATCAACCCGCCGACCGGCTGCCCCTTCCATCCGCGCTGCCCGCTGGCCGATGCCCGCTGCAAGGCGGAGATGCCGAAGCTGCTGCCGCCGCCGGGCCAGCCCGGGACCATCGCCGCCTGCCACGCGGTGGAGGAGGGACGGGATCCCGCGCCGGCGCCGGCCGGTACCGATCAGCGCATCGGCACGACGGCGACCGCGTTGTAGGGGCTGCCCTCCACCAGCTTGGTGGACCAGGCCATGTAGACGACGACGTTCCGCTCCTCGTCCAGGAAGCGGTGGACGCGCGTCTCCTTGAAGAACAGGCTGGTCGCGCTCTCGTAAACCCGCTCGCCGCGCTCGCTGCGGCGGGCGGCGTCGCTGAGGCGCACCGGACCCGTGGCGGTGCAGGACAGGGCGAAGCGCGCCGGGTCCTCGGCCACGCCGACCATGCCCTTCAGGCCGCCGGTCCGCGCCTGGGCGATGTAGCAGGACACGCCCTCGATCTTCGGGTCGTCGAAGCGCTCGATGACGATCTGGTGGCTGCGGGTCAGCCCGAGATTGGTCAGCGCCGTGTTGACGTGGCCGATCTCCTTGGTCTCCTCGGCGAGCGCGGCGGCCGGCAGCAGCAGCGCGGCGGCGAGGATGGCGGGACGCAACATGGCATGGCTCCTTGTCTCGGGCGATGGCGGGATCGCCAGCGGCAGCGCATGGCCGGCCTCGTGGTTCCCGCGGGCCGGTACCGCCCGCCCTGCCGCCGCGTCGCCTCCCGGTCTCGGTTGGGGTGCGAGCATGGCAGCCCCGGCCAGGCGGGCCGCCTCGGCCACTCGCGGTCCTGCCGCGCCGCAGCCGCCCCTCAGGTGGCCCCCGGAGCGGGCGCTGGGGCTGGTCGCGCCGGCGCCGGAGGCCATGGCCCCCCTCATGCCAGCGGCATGATTGCTCCAGCCATGCCGGGCGCCCGGATGGGCGCTACGGCCCAAGCCGCGTCGTCGGGGTCTGCGGAGCAAACCGCCGGGCGATGGAGGGGCCGCCGATCCGTCCCGATCAATGGCCGCAGGACTACTCGCCCAGCGCCACCCCGTCCCGGCGCGGATCGGCGCCGCCCTGCAGCCGCACCCCCTCCGGCCCGCGCAGCACGCGGATGGCGTGCAGGCCGCTGGTCATGGTGCGTATCTCCACCGGGAAGCCACGCGCCTGCAGGGCCGGTGCCAGCGCCGCGGCGGCCGTGCCCGCCTCGAGCTCCAGCGTCGCATTGGCGGCGCCGATGCGGGGCAAGGCCACCGCCGCCTGCGGCTCCATGCCCCAGTCGAGCATCGCGAGCAGCGCCTGCGCGACGTGGCCGATGATGCGCACCCCGCCGGCCGAGCCCAGCACGGCCACCGGCTGCCCATCCGCGCCGAAAACGATGGTCGGCGACATGGAGGAGCGCGGCCGCTTGGCCGGGCCGACGCGGTTCGCCACCGGCCGCCCCTCCAGCTCCGGCAGGAAGGAGAAGTCGGTGAGCTGGTTGTTCAGCAGCATCCCGCGCACTAGCAGCCGGGCGCCGAAGACATCCTCGATGGTGGTGGTCAGCGCCACGGCATTCCCCGCAGCATCGACGATGGACAGGTGGCTGGTCCCGTTCTCCGGCTGCGGCGGCTGCGAGGCGAGGGGGGCGCCGCCGGCCCAGGGCGGGTTGCCGGCGCGTGGCGCGGTGGCCGCGCGGTCGCGCTCGATCAGCTGCGCGCGCAGGGTCAGGTAGGTGGGATCCAGCAGCCCGCGCACCGGCACCGGCACATGGTCCGAGTCCGCCAGGTAGCGGTTGCGGTCGGCGAAGGCGAGCCGCCCGGCCTCCCCCAGCAGATGCGCCGCGTCCAGCGCCCGCACCTCGCTCGGGCCGCCGCGCGGGTCCAGCGCCGCCATGTCCTGATGCGCCAGCAGCGCCATGATCTGCAGCACCGCGACGCCGCCCGAGGTCGGCGGCGGCATGCCGCACAGCGTCCAGACGCGGTAGGGCAGGCAGAGCGGGTCGCGCTGCCGCGGCTCGTAGCCCGCCAGGTCGTCGGTGGTCATCAGGCCCGGATTGGGGCTGCCGCGCACCGCGGCGGCGATCTCGGCGGCGATCGGACCGCGATGCAGCGCATCGGCGCCCTGCTCCGCCACCGCGCGCAAGGTCGCGGCCAGCGCCGGGTTGCGCAGCGCCGCCCCCTCCGCCAACGGGCGGTCCTGCGGCAGGAACAGCGCCCGCGCCCCCGGGTCGCGCCGCAGCCGCTCGGCATCCGCGGCGATCTGCTGCGCCAGCCGGGCGCCGACCGGGAAGCCCTGCTCCGCCACCGCGATCGCCGGCGCGAAGAGCTGCGCCCAGGGCAGCCGTCCCTGCGCCCGGTGTGCCGCTTCCAGCATGCGGATGGCGCCGGGGACGCCGACGGCGCGGCCGCCCACGGCGGCCTCATGGAAGGGCAGGGGCTGGCCGTCGCGCAGGAACAGCGTGGGCGGCGCGGCGGCCGGCGCCATCTCCCGCCCGTCCCAGGCCGACAGCTTCCGGCTGCCGGCATCCCAGTGCAGCAGCAGCGCGCCGCCGCCCAGGCCGCTCGCCTGCGGCTCCACCACCGCCAGCATCGCCTGCACCGCGACGGCGGCATCCATGGCCGTGCCGCCGGCGCGCAGCATCGCCATCCCGGCCTCCGCCGCCTGCGGATGCGCGGCGGCGACCATCTGGCGCTGCGCCGCGGCCGGCAGCGCGACGAGCAGGAGCAGCAAGGCCAAGCGGATCATCATGCGCCCCCATCGCCGCCGGGGATATGCGGCGCAACGGCCGCCGGCCCGGCTGCCGGGGAAAACCCCCCGGTCCCCGCGTCACGCCGCCCGGCCGGCATCGCGGCAGCGCGACCCTGGCCGGGCGCCGGAAGCCTACCGCCTCGGCCGCGCCGCAGAAATGGGCGCCCGGGTTACGCCGGCGTGACCCGCGCGCCGCCGCGATGGCGGAAGGCCAGCGCCTCCGCGACATGCGTGCGCAGCACGGGCCCGCTGCCCGCCAGGTCGGCGATGGTGCGGGCGACGCGCAGCGTGCGGGTGAAGCCGCGGGCCGAAAGGCGCAGCCGCTCCGCCGCCTGCTCCGCCAGCGCCTGCGCCGCCGCATCGGCCTGCAGGGTCTTCTGCAGCGCGCTGCCCTCGGCCACCGCGTTGCAGCGCGGGCCGTCCTCGCCGTAGCGCGCCCTCTGCCGCTCCCGCGCCGCGCGGATGCGGGCGGCGACCACCGGCGTCGCCTCGCCCGCCGGGGCGCGGGACAGCTCGGCGGGCGGCACCGGCTGGACCTCGATCGCCAGGTCCATCCGGTCGAGCAGCGGGCCCGAGAGGCGCTGCTGGTACTCCTCCCCGCAGCGCGGGGCGCGGCCGCATTCCCGCGGCGCGTCGCCCAGATAGCCGCAGCGGCAGGGATTCATGGCGGCGATGCACTGGAAGCGCGCGGGGTAGGTCACGTGGTGGTTGGCGCGGCTGATAGTCGCGCGGCCGGTCTCCATGGGCTGGCGCAGGGCCTCCAGCGCCGGGCGGGGGAATTCCGGCCATTCGTCGAGGAACAGCACGCCGTTGTGGGACAGGCTGATCTCGCCGGGGCGGGCGCGGCTGCCGCCGCCGATCAGCGCCGGCATGCTGGCGCTGTGATGCGGTTCGCGGAAGGGCGGCCGCGTCACCAGACGGCCGTCGCGCAGCAGGCCGGCGATGGAATGCACCAGGCTGACCTCCAGCGCCTCCCCCGGCGTCAGGTCCGGCAGCAGGCCGGGCAGGCGCGCCGCCAGCATGGACTTCCCCGCGCCCGGCGGGCCGATCATCAGCAGGTTGTGGCCGCCGGCCGCCGCCACCTCCAGCGCCCGCTTGGCGCTTTCCTGGCCCTTCACCTCGGACAGGCAGGGCCCGCGCCAGGGGCCGGTGTCGGGCGAGGGCGGCTCCGGCGGGCTCAGCACCTGGGTGCCGCGGAAATGGTTCATCAGCGCCAGCAGGTCGGGCGCCGCGAGCACCTCGATCCGTCCGGCCCAGGCCGCCTCGCCGCCCTGCTGCGCCGGGCAGATCAGGCCGAGGTCGCGCATGGAGGCGCCGAGCGCCGCCGGCAGCACGCCCGCCACCGGGTTGATGCCGCCGTCCAGCGCCAGTTCGCCGAGCGCGGCATAGCCGGCCAATTCCTCGCGCGGCAGCACATCCATCGCCGCCAGCACGGCCAGCGCGATGGGCAGGTCGAAATGGCTGCCTTCCTTGGTGATGTCGGCCGGCGCCAGGTTCACGAGGACCCGCTTCGGCGGCAGCGACAGGCCGAGGCCGGCGAGCGCCGCCCTGACCCGTTCCCGGCTCTCGCCCACCGCCTTGTCCGGCAGCCCCACCACGAGGAAGGCGGGCAGGCCGGCGGCGATCTGCACCTGCACCTCGACCGGCTGGGCCTCGATGCCGGCGAAGGCGAAGCTGGCGACTCGGGCGATCGTCATGGATCCGGACCATGACGATGCCGGCACTGGTATGCAAGGAGACGATTCGACCCAGGCTAGCAGGGGCGCCCGGCCGCTTTGGCAGGGGCAAGGGGCGGGAATGGCGGCTGGCGCGGCCGCGTCCGGCCGCGCGCGTCGCGCTTCGGCCTGCCGGCAGAACCGGCCGCAGCAACGCTGCCGGCCATCGGGGCGGAACGGGCGCCCGCCGCCCCGCCACCCGTCCTAGTCGGCCGCGGCTTCCGCCTGGCGCAGCAGCCGGATGAAATTGCCGGACCAGAGCAGCCCAAGCTCCCGCGCGCCATAGCCGCGCCGCAGCAGCGCGGCGCTCAGCCCGCCTGTCTCGGCGGCATTCTGCCAGCCATCGACCCCGCCGCCGCCGTCGAAGTCGGAGGACAGGCCGACATGCTCCACGCCGATCCGCTGCACCGCATGGTCCACATGGTCGGCCATCGCCTCGACGCCCGCGGTGTTCTTCTGCCCCTCCGGCAGCCGCTTCAGGAAGGCCGGCACGGCGGTGATCTGCGCCAGGCCGCCGACGGCGCGGAGCGCGTCCAGTTGCTCGTCGTCGATGCAGCGCGGGTGGTCGGCCAGTGCCCGGCAGGCGGTATGGGTGGCGACGATGGGCGTGCGCGACACCTCCGCCGCCTGCAACATGCCCTTCTTCGAGACATGCGACACGTCCACCAGCATCCCCGCCCGGTTCAGCGCGCCGATGGCGGCGCGGCCGAGCGGCGAGAGGCCGCCATGCTCCTCCTCGGCATCGCCCAAGGGCGGCCGCGGGCGGGCGCTGTCGGACAGGTCGTTGTGGCCGTCATGCGTCAGGGTCAGGTAGCACGCCCCCAGCGCCTTCCAGCGCTGCGGCGCCGCCAGGTCATGGCCCATGGCGTAGCCATTCTCGACCGCCGACATCACCGCCAGCGAACCGGCGGCGAAGCAGGCCTCCAACTCGTCGGCCGTGGCGCAGAAGCGCTGCGCCTTGCCGTCGGCGCGAGCGCGGATATGGCGGAGCATCGCCTCGGCCCGCTCGGCCGCCGCCTGGTGGCCGGCGGCGTCGCGCTTGCCCTGCGGCACATAGGCGATGAAGACCGCCGCCTTCATCCCGCCGCGCAGCATCTTGGGAAAGTCCACCCGCATCGGACCTTCCGTCCGCGGGTCCGGCGGCTCCGGCCAGCGGATGTCGATATGCGTGTCGAGGCAGAGGGTGGCGGCGTGGATGGCCCGGGCGTCCGGCGTGATGCCGGCGGACCGGGCCGGGCCGCCGCGGCGGTCGCCGCCCCGGTCGACGGGCGCGCTCATGCGTCGCCCCAGCCGGTCAGGAAGCGTTGCAGCAGCGTGCCCAGCAGATCCACGTTGTACCCGCCCTCCTGCACGATGGCGCTCGGCAGGCCGAGCCCGCCGATCAGCGCGCCAGCCCGGGCGAAGCCCTCCGCGGTGACGGAGAGGGCGTTCAGCGGCTCATGCTCCGAGGCATCGAAGCCGAGCGAGACCACCAGCGCCTCCGCCCCGAAGTCGCGCGCCGCCTGCACGCCGCGCGCCACCGCCTCCAGCCAAGGGCCGTCGCCGCTGCCGATGGCGAGCGGCATGTTGATGTTGCGGCCCTCGCCGGCGCCGGCGCCGCGCTCCTCCGCATGACCGACGAACCAGGGGTAGTAGCGGCCGGGATCGCCATGCACCGAGACGGTGAGGACGTCGCCGCGGTCCCAGAAGATGCCCTGGGTGCCGTTGCCGTGGTGGCTGTCGATGTCGAGGGTGGCGACGCGCGTGGCACCGGCATCGCGCAGCGCCTCCACCGCGAGCGCCGCGTTGTTCACGTAGCAATGCCCACCGGCGCGGGCGGCATAGGCATGGTGGCCGGGCGGGCGGCAGAGGGCGTAGGCGGTGCGGCCGGCGGCCGCCTCCCGCGCCGCGGCCAGGGCGACGCCGGCGGCGGCCAGGCTCGCCTCCCAGGTGCCGGGGCCGATCGGGCACGCGGCGTCCGCGGTGTACCAGCCAGCCTGGCCGACGACATGCGGGCCCAGGCGGGCGCCGTTGGCGATCATCTCGGGTGCCGGGTGGGTGTTGCCGACCACCTCCGGCCCGGCATTGGGCAGGTCGGCCCAGGCGGCGGCGGCGGTCGAGAGGAAGGCGAGGTAGTCGGCCGTGTGCACGCGGGCCAGCGCGGCGCGGTCGGGCACCGCCGCCACCTCCGGCGCGATCCCCAGCGCCTGCAGCCCGGCGAGGAGCGAGGCGGCCCGCTCCGGCACCTCGAAATTCGGCCTCACCTGGCCGCGGACGAGGAAGAATTGCGGGCTGTGCCGCATCTGGTCGGGATGGTGGAAGGCGCGCATGGGCGGGGAAGCTAGCAGCCGGGCGACCCTTGTCCATGCGCCGCATGGCTGTACAGGGAAGGGCGGCCGGGCTGAACTGCCGCCCCTTCCGCGAGGAGCCCGCATGACCCAGACGCTCGACCCCGGTGCCCGCCGCGCCATCCTGGACGCCGTGGACTCGCTGCGGGACTGGTCGGTCGAGCGGCTGTCGGACCTGGTGCGCTGCCCCTCGACGCTGGGCCGGGAGCAATCGGCGCTGGAGCGGATGGCGGTGCTGTACGGGGAGCTTGGCCTCGTGCCGCGGCGCGTGCCGGTGGTCCCGGACGCGCTGGCGGCGCATCCCGGCTTCTCCCCGCCGCTGGTCGACTATGCCGGGCGCGACAATGTCGTCGCCCTGCACCATCCGCGCGGCGCGGCGAAGGGCCGCAGCCTGGCGCTTCAGGGCCATGTGGACGTGGTGCCAGAAGGCGCCGCCGACATGTGGGAGACCCCGCCCTACGAGCCCGCCATCCGCGACGGGCGCATCTATGGCCGCGGCGCCGGCGACATGAAGGCCGGCATCGTCAGCACTTGCGCCGCCTTCCGGGCGCTGCGCCTGGCCGGGCTGCAGCCGGCGGCCGAGGTGCAGATGCAGTCGGTGATCGAGGAGGAATGCACCGGCAATGGCGCGCTCGCCTGCATGCTGGCCCTGCCGAAGCCGGACGCCGTCATCATCCCGGAGCCCGGGCCGGGCCATGATGCGCTCTACACCGCCGAAGTCGGCGTGGTCTGGGCCTGGGTGACGGTCAGCGGCCGGCCGGCGCATGTGCGGGACATGCAGGCCGGGCTGAACGCCATTGAGGCGGCGCAGATCATCGGCGCCGCCTTCAAGGACTACGAGCGGGAGATGAATGACGGGTCGCGCATCCACCCGGCCTTCCGCGGCGTGAACCACCCGGTGAACGTCAATCTCGGCACCATCGAGGGCGGGGAGTGGAACTCCTCCGTCGCCACCCGCTGCCGCATCGGCCTGCGCGTCGGCATCATGATGGGCAACACGGCGGCGCGGGTGCGGTCCGACATCGAGCGGATCGTCGAGGCGGCGAAGGGCCATGAGCGGCTGCGCGGCGCCCGCGTCACGCTGGACTTCAAGGGCTTCATGGCCGATCCCTGCGTCTTCGACACCGGGGCGGAGATCGTCCGGCTGTCCCGCCGCGCCTATGCCGAGGTGACGGGCGGCAGCCTGCGCGACTATCCCGCCACCGGGCTGACGGATGGCCGCTTCTTCGCGCTCTACCAGAACACGCCGGTCGCCTGCTTCGGGCCGGATGCGGTGGACATCCACGGTATCGACGAGAATGTCGGGCTGGAGAGCATGCATGGCATCACCCGGACTATCGCGCTCGCCATGGCCGAATGGTGCGGGGTGGAGGCAGCCACGCCATGAGGGGCCTGCCCATCCTGCTGCTGCTCGGCGCCTGTGCCATCGCGCCGCCGCCGCCCGAGGCCGACCCGGTCGCCGGCCCGCCCCTGGCCCAGGGCGAACTGGCCACCGACCCGATCCTCGTCGCCGCCTGCGTCTCCCGCGCGGTGCCCGGCGCGGTCGTGGCGCTGCGGCGGGACGGCGCCGCGGTGGCACCCCTGCCGGCCCTCGTCCCGGATACCGCGCTGGTCGTGGACCGGATGCCGCAGGGGCGGGTGGCCTGGCGTTTGCTCGGTCCCCCGGCCGGCCCCTTGACCGAGGCGCTGCAGCGCGCCCTGCAGGACTGCGCCGGCCGGATCGGAGCCAGCGCATGACCGCGACCAACCTCCCGCTCTCGGGTGCCCGCCTTTGGGACAGCCTGATGCAGATGGCCCGCTTCGGCGCCCTGCCGGGCGGCGGCTGCAACCGCCAGGCGCTGACCGACGAGGATGCCGAGGCCCGCGGCCAACTCATCGCCTGGGGCGAGGCGATCGGGCTGCAGGTGACCGTGGATCGCCTGGGCAGCATCCGCCTGCTGCGGCCGGGCCGCGATCCGTCCCGCCGGCCGGTCGCGATCGGCAGCCACCTCGACACCGTGCCGACGGGGGGCAAGTTCGACGGCGTCTATGGCGTGCTGGCCGGCCTCGAGATCCTCCGCGCCCTGCACGAGGCCGGCGCGGCGACCGAGGCGCCCCTCCTGCTGATCAACTGGACGAACGAGGAAGGCGCCCGCTTCTCCCCGGCGATGATCGCCAGCGAGGCGAGCATGGGCCTGCGCGAGGAGGCGGCGGTGCTGGCGACGCCGGAACGCGCCGGGCCTGCGACGCTCGGCGGCGAGCTCGCCCGCCTCGGCTTCGCCGGGACGGCGGACCCCGCCGATCTCCGCGGCATCGCCGCCTATTTCGAGACCCATATCGAGCAGGGACCGGTGCTGGAGACGCTCGGCAAGCCCATCGGCATCGTCACCCATGCGCTCGGCGCCCGCACCTTCGACGTGGTCGTGACCGGGAAGGACGGCCATACCGGCGCGCCGATGGACGGCCGCGCCGATGCGCTGGCGGCCGCCGCCGCCCTCATCCTCGCCGCCGAGCGCCTGGCGAAGGACAGCGCGGGCGAGGCGATCGCCTCCGTCACCCGCATCGCCATCACGCCGGATGCGCGCGGCAACATCGCCTCCGGCGCGCGCCTGGCCTGCAGCACGCGGCACCGCACCCAGGCCGGGCTGGACGCGCTGTCGGACGCGCTGCGGGCCGAGGCCGCGGCGATCTGCGCCGCCCGCCCCGGCATCGGCATCGCGCTGGAGGAGGTGTGGGCCTACCCGCAGACCGATTTCGCCCCGGCGCTCTACGAGCGGCTGGAGGCGGCGGCGGCGCGCCGCGGCCTCGGCAGCCACCGCATGCCGACCGCCATCGGGCACGACGCCATCCATGTGGCCCGCGCCTTGCCAGCGGCGCTGATGTTCATCCCCTGCCATGGCGGCCTCTCCCACAACGAGGCGGAGAGCATCACGCCGGACTGGGCGGAGGCCGGGCTGCTGGTGCTGGCCGATGCCGTGCTGGAGACCGCGGGACTGATCCGATGAGCCAAGCGACCAACCTGCCGCTTTCCGGCGAGCGCCTCTGGGCCAGCCTGATGGAGATGGCGCGGATCGGCGGCACGCCGAAGGGCGGCTGCAACCGCCAGACCCTGACCGACCTGGATGCCGAGGGCCGCGACCTGCTGCGGCGCTGGGGCGAGTCCTGCGGGCTGACGCTGACGGTGGACCGCCTGGGCAACATGATCCTGCGGCGGGAAGGGCGCGACCCGACGCGCAGGCCGGTCGCCTTCGGCAGCCACCTGGACACCCAGCCGACGGGCGGCAAATTCGACGGCGTGCTCGGCGTGCTGGCCGGGCTCGAGATCATGCGGGCGCTGCACGAGGCGGGGGCGGAGACCGAGGCGCCGCTGCTGCTGGTCAACTGGACGAATGAGGAGGGCGCGCGCTTCTCCCCGCCCATGATGGGCAGCGGCGCCGCCATGGGCATCTTCGAGGAGGCCGAGGTCCTGGCGAAGCGCGACCAGGCCGGCGCCGTCTTCGGCGAGGAACTCAGGCGCATCGGCTGGCAGGGCGAGGCCGATCCCGCCGCGCTGCAGGGCTGCGCCGCCTATCTCGAATTGCATATCGAGCAGGGGAAGATCCTGGAGGATGCCGGCCAGGATGTCGGCATCGTCACCCATGCCCTGGCGCAGCACTGGTTCGAGGTGGTGGTGGAGGGCGAGGACGCGCATGGCGGCTCCCCCATGGCCGGGCGGCGGGATGCGCTGATGGCGGCGGCACCGCTGATCGCGGCGGTGGAGGAAATCGCGCTGGCGACGCTCTCGCCCGGCGGCGAGCCGGGGCGGGGCACGGTCGGCGTGGTGGAGGTGCACCCGTCCAGCCGCAACGTCGCGCCGTCGCGCGTCTTCTTCAGCGTGGACTTCCGCCATTCCGACCCGGATGCGCTGGCGCGGATGGGGGAGGCGCTGGCGGCCCGCGCCGCGGACATCGCCGCCGCGCGCAAGGTCACGGCGACGGTGACGCCCTTCTGGTATTCGCCGATGACGCCCTTCGATCCGGCGCTGGTCGGCCGCGCGCGCGACGCCGCCGCGGCGCGTGGCCTGCGCTGGCGGGAGATGCCGACCGCCATCGGCCACGACGCCGTCTACATGGCGCGCAAGGTGCCGACCGTGATGGTCTTCACGCCCTGCCATGGCGGCCTGTCGCACAACGAGGCGGAGAGTATCACGCCGGACTGGGCGACGGCCGGGCTGCAGGTGCTGGCGGATGCGGTGATCGCCACCGCCAACGCGCCGGTCTGAGGGCTCAGGCCCGGCGACGCACCAGGCCAAGCCCGGCGAGGCCAAGGCCGAGCAGCGCCAGGCTCATCGGCTCGGGCACCGGGATCGGCCGGATCACCGCATCGGCGTCGGCGCCCAGGTAGTTGCCGGCATAGAGGGTGCCGGAGAAGACAAGGGTGAAGTAGAGGTAGTTTTCCGGGAAGCTCGGATCGGTCGGCTGGGTGCTCAGGCCGCCCGATGCGTTGAAGGCATCCAGCGCGCCGAAGAAGGGCCCGCCATTGGCGCCCGGGCCGCTTCCCTCGATGAAGATCAACCGGAGCCCGCCATTGAAGGCGCTGATGCCTACCGCCACGCTATCCAGCGGCAGGGCGATGTCGGCCTCGGTGAAGGTCACGCCGGGAAAGCTGATGCTCAGCGTGAAGCCGGGCAGGGAGGAGAGGTTGTAGAAGCCGGGCGTGAGGTCCACCGGCGAGGTGAAGGTGCCGGTGCCGACCAGCGCCGCCGAGATCTCGCCATCGGCCAGGGCGTCGCGCGTATTGTCGAAGCGCAGGCTGAAGGTGGTGGACGCCTCGGCGCCGGGCTGGCCGGCGAGAAGCCAGAGGCCGGCCAGGCCACCGATCAGGATGCCGCGCATGCTGTCCGCCCCCCACCCGCGATCGCGGCGGAAGGCTACCGGCCTTCCGGGTCCGGAACAAGCCGCCCGGATGCCGTCGACGCGGCGCCCGTCGGGGCGGCTTCCCAAGCGGCGCCGGGCACGGTTAGCTCGGCTCCATGCGCATTGCCATCGGCGGCTTCCAGCACGAAAGCCATTCCTTCGCCCCGCGTCCCACCGGCTGGCGGGAATTCCTCCAGCCCGGCGGCTTCCCGGGCCTGCAACGCCCGGCGACGCTGGTGGAGACAATCCGCCCCACCTCCGTGCCGCTCGCCGGCGCGATCGAGGTGCTGGAGGCGGCCGGCGCCAGCCTCGTCCCGCTGACCTGGTGCTTCGCCAACCCGGCCGGGCCGGTGACGGCGGAGGCCTTCGAGCGCATCGCGGCGCTGCTGGTCGGGGCGCTGTCCGACGCGCTGGAGGAAGGCCCCCTAGACGGCATCTACCTCGAGCTGCACGGCGCCATGGTCGCGGTCGGCTTCGACGACGCCGAGGGCGAGCTGCTGCGCCGCGTCCGCGCGGTGGTCGGGCCGGATCTGCCGGTCACCGTCAGCCTCGACCCGCATGCCAATATGACGCGGCAGATGACCGTGCTGGCGGATGCGCTGGTGCCCTACCGCACCTACCCGCATGTCGACATGAAGCCGGCCGGCGCCCAGGCGGCGCGGCTGCTGCTGCAGCGGATCGAGCGGGGCACGCCCTGGGCGCGCGCCTTCGCCGAGATCGACTTCCTGATCCCGCTGACCATGCAGTGCACCATGGTCCCGCCCATGTCCCTGGTGCTGGAGGAGCGGGCGCGGCTGGCGGCGGCGCATGGCTGCGCCGAGCTCGCCTTCTGCTTCGGCTTTCCCTATGCCGATTTCCCCGGCTGCGGCGTCGCCATCGCCGGCTATGCCGAAACGGCGGCGCAGGCCGAGGCGGCCGTCGTCGGGCTGAAGGCCTGGATCGACGCGCATGAGCCCGATTTCGCCGGCGGCGTGGCCAGCGCGGCGGAGGGCGTGGCGGAGGCCATCGCCGCCGCGCGCGGCGCGAGCCGGCCCGTGGTCATGGCCGACACGCAGGACAATCCGGGCGGCGGCGGGCATGGCGACACCACCGGCCTGCTGGCCGAGCTGATCCGGCAGGATGCCCAGGGCGCGGTGCTCGGCCTGATCAACGATGCCGAGAGCGCGGCCGCCTGCCATGCCGCCGGGGTCGGCGCCACCCTGCCGCTGCATCTGGGTGGGAAAAGCGACGGTGCCCCGCTGGCGGTGACCGCGGTGGTGGAGGCGCTGACCGATGGCCGCTTCACCGGCACCGGGCCGATGTCGAAGGGCAACCCGGTCGATCTCGGGCCGACGGCGCTGATCCGCGTCGCCTCCGGCGTGCGGGTGATCGTCGTCACCCGCAAGATGCAGGCGCTGGACCAGGCGCTGTTCACCCATATCGGGATCGAGCCTTCGGCGCAGCGGATCATCGCGCTGAAGTCCAGCGTGCATTTCCGCGCGCATTTCCAGCCGATCGCCGAACGGGTGATCGTCGTCGCCGCGCCCGGCCCGGTGGTGGCCGACCCGGCGGTGCTGCCCTTCGCGCATCTCCGCCCGGGGCTGCGCCTGCGGCCCGGCGCCAACCGCTGAGGCCAGCGGCGGATGGCCGAGCGCGGATCCCGCCTGGCAGAGGCGCTGCGCCATCCGCTCTGCCTCGCCCTGGTCAGCTTCCTGCTCACCGGCGTGCTGGCCAACTTGGTTTCGCGCGGCCTCGACCAGCAGGCGCGCGAGCGGGACCGCGAGGCGGAGCTGCGCGCCTATGCATCCCGCACCATCACCGAGGTGACGGAGCTGATCTTCGAGCGCCTGCACCGCGCCGAACTGGTCGGATCCTCGGTGATCCGCCGCGCGCCGGTGGAGGAGATCAAGGAGCGCAAGCGGAGCTACGACGAGGCCTATCTGCGCTGGAACATCCGCCTTGCCGGCAACCAGCAGCGGCTCGCCGCGCTGCTCGGCCCGGACCGGCTGCCGGAATTGCGAGCCTTCCTCGATGTCGGCATCACCCAGCTCTTCCGCCTGGCCGATGCCTGCCTGACGGATGCCTATGACCTCTACCTCCCCGGGACGGAGGAGGCGATGCAGGCGGCGCGGCGGAGGGTCGAGGCCTGCGAGGTCGAGACCTTCACCACGTCGCTGAAGGACCTGCACGACCAGACCGGCCGCTGCGGCCGCCAATTCGCCGCCACGCTCTACGCGGCGCTGGCGGAGGCGACGGGCCGCCCGGCCGGGCGGGCGCTGACCGCCGACCCGGTGCTGCAGGCCTGCCTGCGGATCGAGGCGCCGCCGCCTCGCTGAGCCTGCCGCGGCCCGTCGGGCGGCATGGCGTTCCGGCGCCAGCCGGCCTGCGGGGTGCCGGCGGCCGGCACGCAGGGCCGCAGCACAGATCGGCTGCGCATCCGCGCCCGATCGCAGCGGGCGCTCCTGGGCGAGGGCGGGGCACCGCTCGGCATGGCGGCGCTGCGACGATCGTGAGCGCGGTCCTGACCGCAACTCGCCGGCAGGCAAGGGCAGGCCGGGTGACGAAGCCCCGGGCAGCGTCCGTCGCCGCCGCTTGCCCGCGAGGCCCCGGGCAAGCCGCCGCGGGGTCGCGCCCCGCCGCGGCCGGCGTCAGCGCAGGCGCGCCTCCGCCGCCTCGGCCTGCTGCATCAGCGCCGTCCCCTCCGGCCCGTTCAGCATGGCATCCAGCGACTCGACCGCCCCCCGACGGCCGGCGCACCAGGCGGCGCGGTCCTGGGTGCGGCGGCGGCCCTCGAAGCCCGGCGGCGCCATCTCCCGCAGGAAGCCGTCGCGTGCCGGCATGCCGCCGCGGTGCTGGTGCAGCGCGATGGCCGCGGCCTCGATCCGCGCCGCGCGGTCCTGCGCCTGCTGCGACAGGGGAATGCCGCAAAGCTGCGCGGCGCGGACCAGGCCGCCGATGCCCGTGGCGCGGGCGGCGAGCGCCTGGGCATCCGCCGCCGGCGCGGCGGCCATGGGCGGCTCCGCCGCACAGGCCGCGAGCAGCGGCAGCAGCCAGGCCAGGCGCCGCAGCGTCACGCGGCGTCCCGCAGCAGCGCGCGCACGGCGTCGGGGCGGGGCAGCGGCGCCACCGCGCCGAAGCCGGTGGTGGAGAGCGCGGCGCAGGCATTGGCGTAGCGCGCCGCCGCGAGCGGCGGGTCGCCGGCCAGCGTCCGTGCCAGGAAGGCGCCCGCGAAGGCATCCCCTGCGCCGGTGGCATCCACCGCCTGCACGCGGCAGGGAGGGATGGTGCTGCGCCCTTCCGGCGTCGCCAGCAGCACGCCGTCCTTTCCCTGCTTCAGCAGCACCAGGGGGCAGCCGAGCCGGAGATAGAACTCGGCGATCGCCTCGGGCGCCGCCAGCCCGGTCAGCACGCGGGCATCGTCGAACGAGGGCAGGGCGATGTCGGCCTGGGCGATGGCGGCATGGATGGTCGCCGCCGCCCGTTCCCGAGGCCAGAGCGGAAGGCGCAGATTCGTGTCGTAGGACACCTTCACCCCGGCCGCCTTGGCCGTGGCGATGGCGTGGAACACCGCGTCGCAGGCGCTGGTGGAGATCGCCTGGCTGATGCCGGAGACATGCAGGATGCGGGCGGCGCGGATCGCCGCCTCCGGCACCTCCGCCACGGCGTAGCGGCTGGCGGCGCTGCCGCTGCGGTAGAAGGTGAAGGCGTGGCCGCCGGCGTCATGCGTGACCAGATAGAGGCCGGTCGGCGCTTCGGCGCGGCGGATCACCGTGGCGGTGTCGACCCCTTCCGCGGCCCAGAGCGCCAGCAAGCTGTCGCCCGGCCGGTCCTCCCCGATGGCGGTGATGTAGCCGACGCTGGCGCCCTGGCGGGCGGCGCAGATGGCGGCATTGCTGGTGTCGCCGCCATGGCCTTCCAGGTAGAGCCGGCGGCCATCCGGCCCAGGCGGCTGGGCGTTCAGTTCCAGCATGGGCTCGCCCATGCAGAGCAGGTCGGGCATGGCGGTCAGGCCTGCAGCAGGCCAAGCGCGTCGCGCGCCGCCCGTTCGATCGCCGCCCGGTCGCCGGCGGCGATCCGTGCCTCATCCACCAGCTTGCCGCCCATGCCGACGAAATCGGCGCCGGCGGCGAAGAAGGCCGGGGCATTGGCCGGGTCCACGCCGCCGGTCGGGCAGAACACCGCCTGCGGGAAGACGGCGCGCAGCGCCTTCACATGCGCCGGCCCGCCGACCGAGGCGGCGGGGAACAGCTTCACCACATCGGCGCCGGCGGTCAGGGCGGCGCGGATCTCCGTCGGGGTGAGCGCCCCCGGCATGGCGCAGGCGCCGGCGTCGCGGGCCACCGCGATCACCTCGGGGTCGGTCCAGGGCGTCACCAGGAACTGCGCGCCGACCGCCAGGCAGGCTTCCGCCGCCCGCGCATCCGGCACGGTCCCGGCGCCGATAGTCAGGCCGGGCTCGGCCGCCAATTCGCGGATGAGCGGGATGGCGTCCGGGATGGTCAAGGTGATCTCGAGGATCCCCATCCCGGCCTCGCGCAGCCAGGCGCAGGCCGTGGCCGCCAGCGCGGCGGTCGAGGTGCGGACCACCGGCACCACGCGGGCCCGGCGCAGTGCCGGGATCAATGGATGGGTCATGGGCAGCCTCCCTGTCGGCCGCCATCCTGCGGCGGGACGGCACGCCCTGCCAGGGGCGTGCCGTCCCGGCCCGGTTCTCAGGCCCGGGCGGCGGCGAGCCAGCCATCGGCGGTGCGCTCCAGCGCCCGGGCTTCGTCGCCCGCCTGGCGCAGCGCCGCCTGGGTGCTGCCGAGCTCGCCCTGGTAGGCGACCAGCGACTCCTTCAGCCCGCCCATGGCGCCGGAGAGGTTGCCCAGCTCCCCGCGCAATTCGGCGACGGCGGCGGCCTGGGCATCCAGCGCCGCGAGCAGGCCGCGCAGGGCGAGCCGCAGGCGATCCTCGTCGCGGGCGGGGAAGGCGAGGAGGGTGGCGGTCGGCTCGGTCATGGCGTCCCTCTGCGACAATTTCTAATTTTTTGTAAACGCCGTCGCGGGGCCGATCAAGAGTCTTTCGACTTTCTTAACGCAATAGTTGTGGAGCCGGGCGACGCTGCGTCACGGGAGGCTGGCCGCCCCGGCGAGCAGGCTCGCGGCGGCGCACACGCTCAGGGCCCAGCGCAGCCGCAGGTAGCCGGTGGGAAGCAATCCCCGCCTGGCCGCCACCGTCTCGACCGCCGCGGTGCCGAGGAGGCCGAGGGCGAGCAGCACGAGGCCCGGGCCGGGCGGCAGCAGCAGCGCCGCCCAGGCGATCAGGGACGGCACGACGCCGAGGCCGAGCCGCGGCGCGGTGGCGCCCGCCTCCGCCGCCGGGGCGCGCAGCGCCAGGCCCCAATGCACCGCGCCGAGGAAGCTGAGGATCACGGCGCCATAGGCGGCCAGGGCGAAGCGGGCGAAGCCGGCGACCTCGGCCCCGGCGGTCCAGGCGAGCAGCGCGGCGGCGAGGAAGGGCAGCAGCCCGGCCGGGCCGAGCCAGAGTGCGGGCCGCGGCAGGGGCGGATCACGCAGGAAATCGCCCGGCGGGTGGTTCGACAGGGATGGCATGCGGCAGCAGATCGCGGCGGCGGCGGGCGGCGCAAGCCCCGCCCGGCGCCGAATCCGTTGCGCCGGCCGCCCGGTCCCCTGGAGTGGATGGTGTTCCGATGGAATCATCGCGCGGCGCAGCCTCGCCGCGGGGGCGGCGGTGAACGCGGCGGGCTGCCGTCGCGTAGAACCGGCGCGGGGACGGGAGTGGGCATGGGTATCTGGTTCGAGGTCACGGTCATCCTGCTGCTGGTCGCGCTGAACGGCGCCTTCGCGCTCAGCGAGCTGGCGATCGTCTCCGCTCGGCGCGGCCGGCTGCTCGCCATGCAGCGCGCCGGCAGCCCGGGCGCCGCCGCCGCGGTGGCGCTGGCGGATGACCCGCAGCGCTTCCTGCCCACGGTGCAGATCGGCATCTCGCTGGTCGGCATCCTCGCCGGCGTCTTCGGCGGCGCGCAGCTGGCCGGGCCGCTCGGGCAGGCGCTGGCGCGCATCCCCGGCCTCGCCCCCTTCGCCACGGAGACCGGCTTCGTGCTGGTGGTGGTGCTGATCGCCTATGCCAACCTGATCCTCGGCGAGCTGGTGCCGAAGCAGCTGGCGCTGCGCGACCCGGAACGCTTCGCGGTCGCGGTGGCCCGGCCGATGGCGGCGCTGGCGCGCTTCAGCGGGCCGGTGGTCTGGGTGCTCTCCCGCTCATCCTCCGCCATCCTGCGGCTGTTCGGCGCGCACCGGCCGCAGGACCAGTCGGTGACGGAGGAGGAGGTGAAGGCGGTGGTCGCCGAGGGCGAGGAGGCCGGCGCGCTGGAGCGGGAGGAGCGGCACATGATCGAGCGCGTGCTGCGCCTGGCCGACAAGCCGGTCCGCGCCCTTATGACGCCGCGCAACGACGTCGCCTGGATCGACCGCAACGCGTCGCCCGACGACATCAAGGCCATGCTGCGGGCGCAGGACGTCAACCGCTTCGTCGTCGCCGACCGGCGGATCGACAACGTGGTCGGCGTCGTCGCCGCCAAGGACCTGCTGGACCAGGTGCTGGACGGCGCGACGCTGTCCGTCGTGCGGGCGCAGCGCCAGGCGCTGGTGCTGCCCGATAGCCTGCCGGCGATCGACGCGCTTGAGCGGATGCGGCACGACCCGGTCGGCCTGGCCCTGGTGCTGGACGAATACGGCAGCTTCGAGGGGGTGGTGACCACCGCCGACCTGCTGGAGGCGATCGTCGGCGAGCTCGGCCCGGACGAGCCGGAGAAGCCCGGCGAGGCCATCAAGCGCGCCGATGGCAGCCTGCTGCTGGACGGGATGATGCCGAGCGACGAGCTGCGCGCCCAGCTCGACCTGCCGGCGCTGCCCTATCACGGCACCTACCACACCGTGGCCGGCCTGATGCTGGCGCTGCTGCGGCGCGTCCCGCGGGAGGGCGACCGGATCGTCTGGGCGGGCTGGCGCTTCGAGATCGTCGACATGGACGGCCGCCGCGTGGACAAGGTGCTGGCGAGCCGGGAGGAGGCGACGGGGGTGGCCTGAGCGGCTGCGGGAGGATGCCGGTCAGCGGCCGCGTCGGGCGGGACAGCCCGGTGCCGCCGCCAGGCCCGCCCCGCAGCCGATGCGCGACGCGACCCTCGGCAGCCGGGCCTGTCAGGCCGCCTCGCCCTGGCGGCGGAGGCTGTCCGTGACCTGCCGGATGGCGGCGCTCAGCCCCTCGCCCTGGCGGGCGAGCCCGGCCGTGGCCGCGCGGACCAGTCCGACCTCGGCGCTCGACCCCGCGACGGCGGTGCTGACATCGCCGATCCCGACCGTCACCCGCTCGGTGCTGGCGGCGACGCCCTGGGCGGCGCGGCTGATCTCCCGCGTGGCGGTGCCCTGCTGCTCCACCGCCGCCGCAATGGCCGTGGCGACCTCGCTGGTGCGGGCGACGGCGCCGCCCACGGCGCGGATCGCCGCCACCACGCGCTGCGTCACGTGCTGCATCTGCGCGACCTGGCCGCTGATCTCGTCCGTCGCCCGCGCGGTCTGGGTGGCCAGCGACTTCACCTCGCCCGCCACCACGGCGAAGCCCTTGCCGGCCTCCCCGGCGCGGGCCGCCTCGATCGTCGCATTCAGCGCCAGCAGGTTGGTCTGCGCCGCGATGGTGCTGATGAGGCCGACCACCGCGCCGATCCGCCCGGCGCCCTCCGCCAGGTCGCGCACCACGGCATCCGTCGCCCGCATCTCGTCGGCCGTCGCGCCGGCGATGCTGGCCGTTTCCACCACGCGGCGGCCGATCTCCTCGACGGTGGCGCTCAGCTCCTCGGCCGCGGCGGCGACCGTCTGCACCCCCATGCTGGCCTCCTGCGCGCCGGTGGCCGCGCCGGCGGCCTTCGTGGCGATGCGGCCGGTGGAACCGGCGAGGGCGTCCGCCGCCGCGCTGAGGTCGAGCGACGCGCCGGCGAGCGCGCCGGCGATGCCGGTCACCGACCGCTCGAGCTCGGCCGCCGTCTCCAGCATGGCCCCGCGTCGCTCCGCCGCGGCGCGGTCCCGGGCGGCGCCTTCCTCCGCCTCCCGCAGCCCGGCCAGCCGCGCCGCCTCCCGGGCGCTGTGCTCGGCCGCGGTGATGGCCCGCGCCGCCTGGTCCACCAGCCAGCAGAGCGCCGCGGCCTCGAACACCACGATGACGGCATGGAAGACCACCCGTCCCAGCTGCGCCCCGCCGGGGAAGACCGCCGCGGGCAGCGCGAAATTCAGCAGCAGGTGGTGCAGCGCGATGGCACCGGCGGCGAGCAGCACGGCGCGGCGGTCCAGCAGCGCCGCGGTGACCGCCAGGGCCGCGAAGAAATGCATATGGGCATCGGCCTGCCAGGCATGGCCCAGCAGCTGCTCGACCAGCAGCGCCGGCATCAGCGACAGGGCGACGGCGAGCGTGCCGCGCGATGCCGGCGTGCCGGCGCCGGCCCGCCAGGCGGCGGCGGCGGCCGCGGCGATGCCGGCCCAGAGCAGCAGCGGCACGAGCAGCGCGCCGCCCAGCAGCAGGCCGGTGAGGGCCAGTGCCGGGCCGTGCAGCAGGACGATGCCGAGGATCGCGGCTTCCGACATGCGGCGCAGGCTGGCCAGCCGGTCTGCGGCGGATGATGTCATGGCTCGGCCGAGCATGGACGGCCTCCTTTCCAGATGAGGGCGAGGCCGAAGGCGGCGCGGATGCGCGCGCCGTCGCCGCGCAGCAGCGCGAGCCCTGGGGCCGGCAGGTCGAGCAGGCGGATCTCGGCCAGCGCCGGATCCTGCGCGAGGCGGGCGAGGCCGGCAGGGCCGAGGCGGACCAGCGCGGGACCATCCCCGGCCGGCGCGAGCCGGGACAGGCCCAGCGCGGCGGTCGCCAGGACGCAGAGCGCGAGCGCTGGAAGGGTGTCCCGGACGGGCATCGCCGGGACGCTAGCCGCGGGTCGCTGCCGCTGTGTTAACGCCCCGTAAACCCGGGGCCGGCGCTACTTCGCCCCGCCGCGCGCGATGGGCGCGACGAACTGCGCCTCGGTATCCCAGGGGAACAGGATCCAGGTGTCCTGCGACACTTCGGTGATGAAGGTATCGACCAGCGGGCGCCCCTTGGGCTTGGCATAGACCGTGGCGAAATGCGCCCTGGGCAGCAGCTCCCGCACCACCCGGGCGGTGGTGCCGGTGTCCACAAGGTCGTCCACCAGCAGCCAACCCTCGCCATCGCCGGCGGCCACGGGCGGCTTGGTGACCTGCGGCTGGCCCATCTGCTCCTCGTTGTAGGTGACGACGGAGACGGTCTCGATCAGCCGCGCCTCCAGCTCCCGCGCCACGATCGCCGCCGGGATCAGCCCGCCGCGGGTGATGGCGACGATGCCCCGGAACGGCCCGCGCTCCACCAGCCGCCAGGCCAGCGCCTTGCTGTCGCGGTGCAGCTGGTCCCAGGACACGGTGTAGTAGCGCTGCGCCATCTCAGGGCCTGTCTGCAATGGGTGAGGCGGAGGATTCGGCGCGGGGTGCGCGGCGCCGGCCGGGACGCCGTCGCAGCCGATGCTGGCGGCACCGGCAAGATGGCGGACGTCGCCGGCGCTGAAAAGACCCGCCGCGCCGGCCGGGACTGCGGCGGCCAGGCCCTAGAACATCCTGCCGCCGTCGGGGACCTTCAGGTCGGGCTTCAGCAGCACGACTGCGCCGTTCTCGTCCGGGACGCCCAGCACCAGCACCTCGCTCAGGAAGGGCCCGATCTGGCGGGGCGGGAAATTCACCACCGCCATCACCTGCCGCCCGATCAGCCGGTCGCAGGCATAGTGCACGGTGATCTGGGCGGAGGAGCGCTTCACGCCGATCGCGCCGCCAAAATCCACCCAGAGCTTGATCGCGGGCTTGCGCGCCTCGGGGAAGGGCTGGGCATCCACGATGGTGCCGACCCGGATCTCCACCTTTTCGAAGTCGCCGTAGCCGATGCTGTCCGCCATGCCCCGCACATACTCCCGCGGGCCGGGGGCAGGGAAGGGCCCTGGAACGGGGCGGGCCAGGGCCGGGTTGCCGCGTTGGGTCGGCCATGCGACAGGGGCGGGCCCGGCCGGGCCGCCGGCAGAAACGAGACAAGAACGGACAGGACATGAAGCGCGACTTCCACGCCCCCGGCCGCAGCGCCGTCTACGGCACCGCCGGGATGGCCGCCACCTCCATGCCCATCGCCACCTACGCGGCGCTGGAGGTGCTGCGGAAGGGCGGCAACGCGCTGGACGCCGCCATCTGCGCCGCCGCGGTGCTGGCGGTGGTGGAGCCGCAGAGCACGGGCATCGGCGGCGACTGCTTCTGCCTCTATGCGCCGGCCGGGACCGGCAAGGTGGTGGCGATGAACGGCAGCGGCCGGGCGCCCGCCGCCTCGACGCCCGAGGCACTGCGCAGCCGCGGCGTGGACAAGCTGGTGAACACCTCCGCCCATGTCGTCACCATCCCCGGCGCCGTCGCCGCCTGGGAGGCGCTGAACGCCGCCCATGGCAAGCTGCCGCTCGCCGAGCTGCTGCAGCCGGCCATCCGCTGCGCCGAGGAGGGCTGGCCGGTGCATGCCCGCGTCGCGGCGGACTGGAAGGACGCTGCCGACAAGCTGCGGGGCAACCCCGCCTCGGCGCACCGCTTCCTGCGCGACGGCATGGCGCCCGAGGTCGGCGACCGCTTCGTCCAGCCCGAGCTGGGCCGGACGCTGCGCGCCATCGCCGCGAAGGGCGCGCGGGCCTTCTACGAGGGCGAGATCGCTGCGGACATGGTCGCGTCCCTGCGGTCGCTCGGCGGCCTGCACACCGAGGAGGATTTCCATCGCGCGCTGACCGGCGCCGAGTTCGTCGAGCCGATCAGGACCGGCTGGCGCGGGCTGGAGGTCTACCAGTGCCCGCCCAACGGCAGCGGGATGCATGTGCTGCAGATGCTCGGCATCCTCGGCGGGTTCGAGACGCCGGAGCAGGGCCCGATCAGCGCCGAGCGCTACCACCGCCATATCGAGGCGGCGCGGCTGGTCTATCGCGACCGCGACGCCTTCCTGGCCGACCCGGCGCAGGTGGATGTCCCGGTCGCGCGGCTGACCGACCCCGAATACCTGGCCCGGCTGCGCGGGCTGATCCGCGACGACCGCGCGATGCAGGAGATGCCGCCGGCCGGCGAGTCCGACTGGGCCCGGCACAAGGACACGGTCTATCTCTGCGTGGTGGATGGCGACGGCAACGCCTGCTCCTTCATCAACTCGCTGTTCCAGAGCTTCGGCAGCGGCATCCTGGCCGAGAATTCCGGCGTCATGCTGCACAATCGCGGCTTCGGCTTCCGGCTGCAGGAAGGCCATCCGAACTGCATCGCCCCCGGCAAGCGGCCGATGCACACGATCATCCCCGGCATGGTCATGCAGAACGGCGAAGCCATCATGCCCTACGGCGTCATGGGCGGGCATTTCCAGCCCATGGGGCAGACGCTGTTCCTGGCCAACCACTTCGAATTCGGCCTCAACGTGCAGGAGGCGCTGGACTGCCCGCGCCTCTTCCCGGCGCCGGGCAACGGGCCGGTGGAGCTGGAGCGCGGCATCCCGAATGCCGTCGTCGACCGGCTCTCGCGCCTCGGCCATGAGGTGAAGCTGGTGGACAAGCCGCATGGCGGCGGCCAGGCGATCCTGATCGACCGCAAGCGCGGCGTGCTGGTCGGCGGCAGCGACCCGCGCAAGGATGGCTGCGCGCTCGGCTTCTGAGGATGCTGCGGGCGCTGCGGGCGGACATCACGACGCTGGCGGTGGATGCCATCGTCACCGCCGCCAACAGCGCCCTGCGCGGCGGCGGCGGGGTGGACGGCGCCGTGCACCGTGCCGCGGGGCCGGAATTGCTGGCGGCCTGCCGGGCCCTCGGCGGCTGCCCGACCGGGGAGGCGCGGATCACCCCGGGCTTCCGCCTGCGGGCCCGGCACGTGATCCATGCCGTCGGCCCGGTCTGGCGGGGCGGCGGGGCAGGGGAGGCGGCGCTGCTCGCCGCCTGCTACCGGAACGCCATGGCGCTGCTGCGCCAGGCCGGCGGAGGGTCGATAGCCTTTCCCGCCATCTCCACCGGGGTCTATGGCGTCCCCCCGGATCTGGCGGCGCCCATCGCCGTCGCCACGGTGCGGGCGGAATGCGCAGCGCATGGCGAGGCCGAGGTCATCTTCGCCTGCTTCGACGAGGCGACGCTGGCGCTGTACGAGGCGGCGCTGCGGGGCTGAGGCGGGTCGTGTTCCGGCGGCCGCCTCCAGGCCGGTTACGGGTGCGGCGCGCCGCGGGCGTGTCCGGCCAGGCGGGCCCGCCGCGGGGTCTGGCGGCGCCTCATGGGCGGTCATCCGGGGGGCGGTCGTCGCAGGCCCGGACGCCGGCCTGCGCAGCGAGCGCCGGCATGGCGGAGGCCGGCCCGGGGCGGATCGCGGGTCGGCGCGAAGGCCGCGCCCATGAGACCGATCTCCGACACGCCGCGTCACGGACAAGCCCATGGCCGCGCCGCCACGGGGGCGTGCCGCGGCGCAGCCCGTCCCCCCTGGCCGGCGGCGTCCGGCGCAAGGATGCCGCCGGCACAGGGATGCGCATCAGGCCATGCCGCCCGGGTCCAGGCCGAGCCGCCGCTCCGCCGCGGCCCGGGCCGCCGGATCCAGCAGGTCGGCCAGCGTTATGCGGTCCAGCACGCCCAGGAAGGCCGCCATCGCCTCCCCAAGGGCGCCCTGCAGCCGGCAGGCGCCGGCCAGGATGCAGCGCTCGCCCGTGACATCGCCCGCCGGGTCGCCGTCCGGCGCGAAGCAGGCGACCAGCGCGAGGTCCTCCTCGATCCGCCGCACCACCTCGCCCAACCGGATCGCCTCGGCCGGGCGTGCCAGCAGCATGCCGCCGCCGCGCCCGCGCCGGGTTTCCACGAAGCCGGCCGCCGCCAGGCGCTGCACCACCTTGTCGAGATGGTTGCCGGAGATCCGCCAGGCGCGGGCGATGTCCTCGGTCTGCACCCGCCGCCCCGGCCGCAGCCCGAGATGCATGAGGGTGCGGAAGGCAAGGTCGGTCTGCAGCGTCAGGCGCATGGCTCGGTCGTCTGCATCGCATGTCCGTGATGGGCCCCGAGTGATAAATGGTATTTTGCATACCATTTCAGGAGCCCGGCATGTCCCTCAGCCCCACGACCATCGTCACGGTGAAGGCGACCGTCCCCGCGCTGGAGCAGCAGGGCCTGGCCATCACCCGCCGGATGTACGAGCGGATGTTCCGGGATCCGGCGATCCGCGACCTGTTCAACCAGTCGCATCACGGCGAGACCGGGTCGCAGCCGCGGGCCCTGGCGGCGGCGGTGCTGGCCTATGCGAAGCATATCGACGATCTCGGCGTGCTCGGGGCGGCGGTGGAGCGCATCGCCCAGAAGCATGCCGGATTGCTGATCCGGCCGGAACACTACCCGCATGTGGCGAAGGCCCTGCTCGGCGCCATCGGCGATGTGCTGGGGGAGGCGGCGACGCCCGACATCCTGGCCGCCTGGGGCGAGGCCTATTGGGCACTGGCCGACATCCTCATCGGCCGGGAGGCGCAGATCTACCGCGCGACGGAAGCGGCGCCGGGCGGCTGGCAGGGCTGGCGCCGCTTCGTGGTGACGGAGCGGGTGCGGGAGAGCACGGTCATCGCCTCCTTCCACCTGCGGCCGGAGGATGGCGGTCCGGTCCTGCGCCATCGCCCGGGCCAGTACCTGACCTTCCGGCTGCGCCTGCCCGGCCACACCGTGCTGAAGCGCAACTACAGCATCTCCTCGGCGCCCGACGCGGCGGGCTACCGCATCACCGTGAAGCGGGAGCCGCAGGGCACCGTCTCCGGCTGGCTGCATGACGAGGCGGTGCCGGGCCTGGTGCTGGAGGCGGCGGCGCCGGCCGGCGCGTTCGTCCTGCCGGACCAGCCCGCGCGGCCGGTGGTGCTGCTCTCGGGCGGCGTCGGGCTGACGCCGCTGCTCCCGATGCTCGAGGCGATCGCCGCCTGGCATCCGGGGCTGGAGACGCATTGGGTGCATGCGGCGCGCGACGGTGCGGCGCAGGCCTTCGATGCGCGGGTGCGGGAGATCGCGGCGGGCATGCCGGCGCTGCGGCGGACGGTGTTCCACGAGGCGCCACGCCCGGAGGATCTCGGCCGGGCAGCGCCGGGGCGGATCACGCCCGACTGGCTGCGGGCCAACACGCCGCTGGACCGGGCAGACTACTTCCTCTGCGGCCCGAAGCCGTTCCTGCGCGCGCTGGTCGGCGGCCTGGCGGCGGCGGGCGTGCCGGCAACGCGCATCCATTACGAATTCTTCGGCCCCGCCGACGAATTGCTGGCGGCTTGAGCCTGGGCCGGAGGCGGCGCTGCCGCTGGTAGGTGCCACCCTGTCCGGGCCGTGGGCGGCCGCGCCGTCCGTGCCCCGGCCGGGGCCGGTCCCGGCCGCGCGAGAGTTCCGCCGCGGACCGGCCGCGGCGGCGCCAGGCCGCGCCCGCCGCCGCCGCGATGGCCGGAGGCTCCGTCCTGTCATGCGGCCGGGCGGCCTGCTACACCCCGCCGGCCATGACCGACCACGACATCTTCGCCGCGCTCCGCCGCCGGACCGTCGCCGCCCTTGCCGAGCTGCTGCCCGACCTCCCCGCCGACGCCTTCGCCCGGGTGCAGATGGAGCCGCCGCGCGACCCGTCGCATGGCGACATGGCGACCAATGCCGCGCTGGTGGTGGGGAAGCTCGCGAGGCAGGCGCCGCCGAAGCTGGCCGCAGCCCTGGCGGAGCGGCTGGCCGCCCTGCCGGAGGTCGAGAGCGCCGCCCCGGCCGGGCCGGGCTTCGTCAACCTGCGGCTGCGCGAGTCCTTCCTCCTCGCCCAGTTGCCGGTGATCCTGGCCGAGGGCGAGCGCTATGGCGACGGCACGGCCAGCGCCGGGCGGCGGATCAACGTGGAATATGTCTCGGCCAACCCGACCGGGCCGATGCATGTCGGCCATTGCCGCGGCGCGGTGGTGGGCGATGCGCTGGCCAACCTGCTGGCCAAGGCCGGGTGGGCGGTGACCAAGGAATACTACATCAACGATGCCGGGGCGCAGGTGCAGGCGCTGGCGATGGCCGCCTATTGGCGATACCTGCAGGCGCTTCTCGACACGAGGGAAGGCCAGGATTTCGCGGCGTCGGGACCTGCGCCGCTGCGCGACTTCGCCGCATCCGCCCGCGACCGCGAAGCCTTCGAGCGCACGCACGGGATCGCCCTGCAGTATGGCGGCGACTACCTCGTGCCGGTTGGTCAGGCCCTTCATGCACGCTTCGGCTTCGGCCTGGTGCCGGAAAGCGGGGGGGAACCCGCGCCTGCGACGCTGACCGCGATCCGCGACTTCACCGTCGAGCGGATGATGGAGTCGATCCGCGAGGATCTCGCTGCCCTCGGCGTAACTGGGCAACATTTCGTCTCCGAGGCGCAGCTGGTGCGCGAGGGCAAGCTGGAGCAGGCGGAGAAGGTCCTCTCCTACAAGGGGCTGATCTATCGCGGCGTTCTGGAACCGCCGAAGGGCAAGACGCCGGAGGACTGGGAGCCGCGCGAGCAGACCCTGTTCCGCGCCACCCAATTCGGCGACGAGGTGGACCGGCCGCTCCGCAAGTCCGACGGCAGCGGCACCTATTTCGCCAACGACATCGCCAACCACCTGCACAAGCTGGAACGCGGCTTCGCCGAGCTGGTGCATGTCTGGGGCGCCGACCATGGCGGCTATGTCAAGCGCATGCAGGCCGCGGTCGCCGCGCTTTCCTCCGGCACCGTGCCGCTGGACGTGGTGCTGACCCAGATCGTCCGCGTGATGAAGGATGGCGAGCCGGTCCGCATGTCGAAGCGCGCCGGCACCTTCGTCACCTTGCGCGACCTGCTGGAGATGGTGGCGGAGAAGGTGGCGAATCCCGGCGAGGCGCGCGACGCCGTCCGCTTCACCATGCTCACCCGCAAGTCCGACGCGCAGATGGAGTTCGACCTCGACAAGGTGGTCGAGCAGTCCCGCGAGAACCCGGTCTTCTACGTGCAGTACGCCTATGCGCGATGCATGAGTGTCCTCCGCGGTGCCGAGGCGCTGCTCGGCGCGAAGGCGACCAACGATACGTTCCCGGCCGTCGCCGCAGGCCTCGCGGCATCCCCGCTCGAGAGCCTGGCCGACCCGGCCGAGCTGGCCCTGATCCGCCGCCTGACCACCTGGCCGCGCACCGTGGAAGCCGCCGCGATCGCCCGCGAACCCCACCGAATCGCTTTCTTTCTCCATGACTTGGCCGGCGACTTTCATGTACTGTGGAACAAGGGCCGCGACGACGCGACCCTGCGATTCATCCGGGCGGATGAGCCGGAGGCGACGCGGGCAAGGCTGGCCCTGGTCGCCGCTACGGGGACGGTCATCCGCTCGGGCCTCGCGGTCATGGGGGTGACGCCCGTCGAGGAGATGCGGTGAGCGATCTGGCAGTACCCTCCTGGCGCCCACGCCAGGAGAGACAAGCGCCATCCTGGCGCATGCTCGCGGTGGCCGGGGGGCTGCTGGGGGCGGTGGCCGTGGCCGGCGCGGTGACCTGGGGCCTGTCGCGCATGGGCCCGCGCACCGTCCCGGTCATCGAGGCCGCGAGCGGCCCGGTCAAGGTCAAGCCGGCCGAGGGCAAGGAAGGCGGCCTGATCGTGCCGAACCAGGACCAGCTCGTCCTGCAGCCGCCCGAGGTGCGGCGCGAGGCCGAGCGGCGCAGCAACCAGGCACGGCTTGGCCAGGGGCCGGAGCAGCCGCAGCTCGACCTGCTGCGGCAGCAGGCGGCGCCGCCGGCGCCGCCCTCCGCAATTTCACCCGCCGCGACCCACGCACCGGCCGCCCCGGCGCCGAGCGCGCTGGCCCAGGCGCCCACCCTGCCGCCGCCGGTGGCCGCGGCGCCCGCCCCGGTCCCCGCCGCCGC
>NZ_SMOA01000370.1 GCF_004353985.1 Paracraurococcus ruber
CGAAGGCCCCGCCCGCCGGCACGCGCGGCGACGGCCCGGGCCGCGCGTCCAGCCCCCCCCACGCCTCCGGGCCGGTACCGGCCGCTACAGGCCATGGAGCAGGAACTGCGCCACCGCCTGCGACCGCGTGCGCGCGCCCAGCTTGCGGCGGGCATTCACCACATGCGTGGCGACCGTGGCGGTGCCGATCCCCAGCCGGGCGGCGATCCGCGCGTCCGACCAGCCCTCGGCAACGAAGCCCAGGCAGTCTCGTTCCCGTTCTGTCAGCTGCGGCCCGGGCGCCCGGGCCCGCACCGGCGACAGGTCCCGCATGCGGGCATGCAGGGCGATGGCGGCCAGGGCGATCGCCCGTTCCTCCTCCGGCGCCAGGCTCTCCAGCCGCTCGAACCCCAGGCTGACCACGCCGAGATAGCCGCCCGGTCCGTGGCAAGGGATGGCGAGGCCGTCCGGGCAGGGATGTTCCCGCATCGCCCGCAGCAGCCATTGGCCGCCCTTGCCCGGCCAGGCCATCGCGGTCCAGCGCTTCGGCGCGATGCTCCGCTCCATCTCCCGCGGGATGGGGTTGAAGCGATAGAAGCGCGGATCGGCGTAGAGCCCGTCATAGGCGGCGGGCGCCGCCCGGGCGTAGACATGCCCCATGGTGCCGAGCTCGGCGGCGGTGCGGTAGGCGCGGGCATTCAGCGCCTGGACGCCATAGGCGCCGAGGCGGTGGAGGAAGGCGGCGCCGACCCCGGCCGCGCTGGGCTGGTCGTGGCAACCTTCGATCAGGTCGAGCACCCGGGTCGAGAACAGCGGCATCGTTCCCCACGCCCAGCACATTCCATTAAAGAGACTCTACCGAAACCTGTCTGAAATTGCAACAGTCCGGTCACGCCACGCGATGGTTGGCGGGCGCAGCGATCGGGTCGCCTGCGTGCCCATGCCGGAAGGTCGGCCGCGCTGGATAATCGCCGCCCCCCCGGCCCGCCGCCCCCCTGCCCCATCGCAGCCTTGCCCCGCCATTCCGCCGCGCTGCTGGCGCCGGCGGCACCGGGAGCGGATACTCCCGAGGCACCGAGGAGAGGCCGGGATGTCCCGCAGGCCCGCCAGCATGCGCTACCTGGCGGGGGACGTCCCGCCGCCGCTGGCGACCATCGCCAATGCGCTGCAATACGTCGCCGTCACCTCCTCCTTCCTGGTCTTCCCGCTGATCGTGGCGCGGGAGGCCGGGCTGGATGCCGCGGCGACCGACGGGATGCTGGGCTGGGCGATGCTCGTCCTCGCGCTCGGCACCACGCTGCAGGCGCTGCCGCGCGGGCCGGTCGGCAGCGGCTATCTCGCGCCCTCGACCATGACGGCGATCTTCCTCGGGCCCTCGCTGGAAGCGGTGCGGATCGGCGGCATCGCCCTGATGTCGGGCATGACCTTGCTGGGCGGCGCGGTGCAGGCCGCCTTCGCGCAATCGCTGCACCGGCTGCGGCGGGTGCTGCCGGCGGAGCTTGCCGGCGTCATCGTCCTGCTCGTCGGCGTGTCCAACGGCATGGTCGGGCTGCGGTCCCTGCTGCAGCCGGGCGGCGGCGCACTGCCGGGCGCGGCCGACTGGATGGTCGCCGGCATCACCCTCGGCACCATGGTCGCGGCGAATGTCTGGAGCCGCGGCGTCCTCGGCCTGTCCTGCGCGCTGTTCGGCATGCTGGCCGGTTATGCCGCGGCGGCGCTGACCGGCGTGCTGCCGGCGGCGCGGCTGGCCGAGGTGGCGAGCCTGCCGCTGCTGGCGCCGCCCGGCACCGCGCATATGGGCCTTTCCTTCGACCCCGCCCTGACGCTGCCCTTCGTCATCGCGGCACTGGCCAATGCGCTAAAGGCGGCCGGGCTGCTGACCGCGGCGCAGCGGCAGCTGGACGCCGACTGGGTGCGGCCGGACCTCCGGCCGATCGGCCGCGGCGTGCTGGCGGACGGGCTGGGCGTGATGGCGGCCGGCGCCGCCTCGGTCTTCGCGGTCAATGTCAGCGCCTCCTCCGTCGGGCTGACGGCGGCGACCGGCGTCGCCAGCCGGCGCGTCGCCTTCGCCACCAGCGCGCTCTTCGTCGTCTTCGCCTTCCTGCCGGGCGTGACGCGGCTGCTGGCGCTGATGCCGGCGCCGGTGGTCGGCGCCACCCTGGTCTTCACCAGCTGCGCCGTGCTGAAGGGCGGGATCGAGGCGATCGCGGCGCGGCTCTACGACACGCGCAAGACCCTGGTGGTCGGCCTGTCGATCATGGCCGGGCTGGCGGTGGAGGCCTTCCCGGCCGCCTTCCGCGCCATGCCGGCGGCGCTGCACCCGGTCACCGTCTCCTCCCTGGTCTTCGGCGCGCTGGTCGGCTTCCTGCTGAACCTGGTCTTCCGCCTGGGCCAGCGGCAGCGGGCGGCGCTGGCGATGGACCCCGCCGCGCCGGATGGCGAAGCGGTGGCCGGCTTCGTCGAGCGGCAGGGCGCCGCCTGGGGGGCGCGGCGGGACGTGGTGCTGCGGGCGGAATGGGCGGCGCAGGAGCTGGTGGATGCGGTGGCCGCGCATTGCGCGCCGACCGGGCCCATGCGGCTCGCGCTCGGCTTCGACGAGTTCAGCCTGACGCTGGAGCTGCGCTATGCCGGCGCCGGCCTGCCCTTGGTGCGCGACAGGCCGAGCCCGGAGGAGATCGCCGGCCATCCGGACGGGGCGCAGCGGCTGGCGGCCTTCCTGCTGCAGCGGCAGGCGACGCGGGTGAGCTTCGGCGGGCGGGAGGGCGAGCGCGTCGTCGCGTTGCTGTTCGAGCATTGATGACGGTGGGCAGACGTCAGGACGTCTGCCCACCGGTGTCGCGCGCAGGGTTGGCGCGGCGGCTGCGCGCCAAACCCGGTGATCATGCCGGTCAGCATCCATGCTGGCCGACATGAGGCCGCGGCGCGTCGCGGCGGGGCGGTGACGCCCCCGCCGCGGGACGCCGCACCGATGACGGCAGGCCGCCGGCGTGCAGCCTTCACGGCGGGAGGCAGGCCGCGGCAGGGCGGATCACGGGAGGGGCGGTCACGCCCCGCAGCGGGACGCCACGCCGGAACCATCGCGCCATGGCGGCGCGGCCTTCACAGTCGGACGCGACCCGCGCCGGCACGAATGTCCGAGGGCCGGTGACGCCCGGCAACGAGGCAGCGTCCCGGCCGCACCAGGCGATGGCGGTGCGCGCTTCACCCCGGCGCGGGCGCTGCGGCGCGGATGCCCGAGAGGCGGCCATGCCCCGCGGCGCGGTGCCGCAGGGCAGACGGCAGGCGGCGCCGCCCGAGGACGGAGGCGCCGCCCCGCCCGCATGGCCGGCCATCGCCGTCGCGCTCAGCCCGCCTCGGCCGCCACCGCGTCGCGGAAGCGCCGCAGCACCGCCAGGTGGTCGGCCATGCCGCGCCCGGCGATCCGCCGGTGGTGCCGGCGATGGAAGGTGTTGGTCAGCGTCAGGTGGGTCGCGCCCAGCCGCTTCCAGTAGGCGGCCTCCCGCGCCCAGGACGCCTCGTCCCCCGCGCCGCCGGAGATCCAGACCTCCAGCCCCACCGCGCCCGGGTCGCGCCCCGCCGCCTCGGTCAGGCGCCGGATCTTCGCCCATTCCGCCTCGATCTCGGCGCCCGGCGGATAGGCGTTCATGATCCAGCCATCGCCCAGCCGCGCGATGCGCTCCAGCGTCTGCTCGACATGCCCGCCGAACCAGACGGGGATGCGGCGGTTCACCGGCAGCGGGTTGATCCCGGCATCCTCGATGCGGTGGTACTTCCCCTCGAAGGTGACGAAGGGCTCGGCCCAGAGCCTCTGCATCACCTCCACCTGCTCTGCGCTGCGGCGGCCGCGATTGTGGAAGTTCTCGTTCAGGCCGGTGAACTCCACCGGGTTCCAGCCGACGCCGACGCCCAGCCGGAAGCGGCCCTGGCACAGCACGTCGAGGCAGGCCGCCTGCTTCGCCACCAGCGCCGCCTGGCGCTGCGCCAGGATCAGCACCTGGGTGGAGAACTCCGTCGTCGGCCGGCAGAGCGCGGCCAGGAAGCCGAAGGCGACGAAGGGGTCCTGGTACAGCCCGACCGAGAGCGAGCGCTGCTCCGGCCCCGCCTCGGCCGCCGGGTTGCCGCTCAGCACGTGGTCCGGCAGGCCGAGATTGGTGAAGCCGAGTTCCTCGGCGGCCAGCGCGAATTCCTTCACCGCCGCCGGTTCGCCGCCGATATCGCCGAGCGGCAGCATGACCCCGAGCCGCATCGCATCCTCCTCCGTCCGCGCCGGAGGGGAAGCCTGCCGCGCGCGGCCGGTGGCCACAAGCCACGCGGCCTGTGCGACGCCGGGCGCAACGGCGCCATGCGCCGCGCACCCGCGTCGCCAGGCGGGTCCGGGCCGCCCGGCGGCGCCGGCGTCCG
>NZ_SMOA01000371.1 GCF_004353985.1 Paracraurococcus ruber
GACGGCGTGGCCTCAGGGCCGGCCCCCGGCGGGCAGGCGCCGGGGCGCGGGCGGTGCGGGCGGCGCGACGGCTGCCTCGGCGGTGACGCTGACCTCGACGGTCATGCCAAGGCTGTCGGCGGGGAAGCCGGTCCAGGTGCCATGCAGCGGCAGGGCCTGGGTGGGATCGCGGGCGACCGCGACGCGAACGAGGTCGCGGTTGCCGAGGATGCCGTTGGTCGGGTCGAACTCCACCCAGCCGGCGCCGGGCAAGTAGATCCGCGCCCAGGCATGGGTGTTGCCGCCGCCGCGATGCGTCTCGCCCTCGCGCCCGGGGCTGTAGAGATAGCCCGAGACGAAGCGGGCGGCGAGGCCGAGGGCGCGCGCCGCCTCCATCAGTAGCACGGCGAAGTCGCGGCAGGTGCCGCTGCCGAGGGCAAGGGTGCGCGCCGGCTCCTGGATGCCGCGCTCGTGCCGCGGGATGTAGGTCAGCTCCCGCCCGATCGCATGCGTCATGGCGGCGAGCAGTTCGAGCGTGCCGGTCTCCCCGCCCGGCCGGAGGAAGCGCCTGGCCCAGCGATCGACCGTGCGGTCGGGGTCGGGGTAGTGCCGCTCGATCGAGCGGGCGAGGTCGGGCAATTCCTCGACGCCATAGGAGAAGGGGTAGGCGCGGGCGAATTCCTCGAGCTGGAAGTCGAGCGCGTTCAGGGGCTGGTGGTCGAGCCGCACCTGGCTTTCGAAGCGCAGCTCCCGCGCCCGCCCGGCGAAGCGCGCGATGGCGACGCTGTTGCCGAAGACGTCGTGCAGCCACCGCAGCTCCACCGGGGCGGGCGTGATGTCCAGCCTGGCCTCGATCAGCCGCTGGTCATGCCCCTCCCGCGGGCGGAGCATCATCCGGTGCTCTCCGAAGACGACCGGCTGCCGGTAGCGATAGACCGTGAGGTGGCGGACGCTCAGCAGCGGCATCGCGCCACCCGGCGGCCGCGGCGCGGCCCGGCGGCTGCCGGCCTTCTCCCATGCAGCATGATCGTGGTCTCCGCGGGCAGGAACCGCCGCGGGAACCTTTGGTTCACCGAAGAAATTGCGCAGTGCGGCATAACCCGCCCCCGCACGGCGAATTCAAGCGTCCGCGGCGAATTCAGGCTTCGAGGAAGCGCCCGGCCGCATCCCCGAGGATGCGGATGCACAGCGCCAGGTCCTCCTCCTTCGTGTCCTCCGCCCAGTGATGGCTGATGCCGCCGATCGACGGGGTGAAGAGCATCGCCACGGGCATCACCCGGGCGATGTACTGCGCATCATGGCCGGCGCCGCTCGGCATCCGCTGCCAGAGGCCGGGCGCCAGCGCCTCCGCCGCCGCGTCCAGCGCCGCCATCATCGCCGGGTCGCAGGGCGCGGGGCTGGACTTGCTGACGGCGTGCAGCGTGGCGGTCGTGCGCTCGCGCCGGTTGCTTTCCTGCACGCAGGCGCGCAGGCAGCGCTCCATCCGCTCGAGCACCGCGGTGTCGATGTCGCGGAACTGGAAGAGGATGTCGGCCCGGCCGGGGATGATGGACGGCGCGCCGGGGTCGAGGGCGATGCGCCCGCAGGTCCAGGTGCTGCGATCGCCGCACGCCTTGGGAATCTCCTGGTCCAGCATGGCCAGCAGCCGGACCGCGGCCAGGCCGGCATCCTTCCGCTCGGCCATGGTGGTACCGCCGGCATGGTCCTGCATGCCCTCGATCACGATGCGCCACTGCCAGATGCCGACGATGCCGGTGACGACGCCGGCGCGCAGCCCGGCAGTCTCGAGCTGGATCCCCTGCTCGATATGCATCTCGAAGAAGCCCTTGTGGCGACCCTTCTCGAGCTGCAGGCGCGGCTTGCCTGCCAGGCCGGCGGCCGCCAGCGCCTCCCGCAGGGGGGTGCCGTCGGTGCGGTTGCGGCTGCGGTCGATCTCGGCCTCGTCCAGGATGCCGATGATGGACTTGCTGCCGAGGAAGCCGCCCTCGAAATGCCCTTCCTCGTCGGCGAAGGCGGCGACATCCACCGGCAGGCCGGCGCGGGCCAGCGCCAGGCCGGCGACGACGCCGAGGGCGCCGTCCAGCCAGCCGGCATGGTTCTGGGTTTCGATATGGCTGCCGGCCAGCAGGTGCGGCCCCCGGCCGCGGTGCCGGCCATAGACATTGCCGATGCCGTCGATCGAGGGTTCCAGCCCGGTCTCCGCCATGCGATCCATCAGCCAGCGGCGGCTTTCCATGTCCTGCGGCGAATAGGTCGGGCGGTGCACGCCGGTGCGGTAGGCGCCGATCCGCCGCAGCTCGTTGAGGTCTCTGAGGAAGCGGTCGGCATCGATCGACGGCATGGTGGGTTCCGCCTTGGGTTGCGTTGCGTCATGCTGCCGCGCGCGCGCCGGCAAGGCCAGACCGGTCCAGCCGGGTCCGCGACGACCCGTGCCATGGGCGGCTTGCCGGGGATTGCTGCGCCGGGATGCGGCGTGGCGACGGCGAGTCCGGGCCGCGCCGGCCCTGCCCGCCGGCCCCGGGCCGGCATGGCAGCGACCGGGCTGCGCGCCGGCGCACGTCTCAAGCCCTAGGCTCTTCAACTATTCGCGAGCAACCCTGACGACTAAGTGACAAGGAAATCTTAGGAAAACAAGGCTTTCCGTCGTTGCTGCTTGGCAAGTTTCATTTCGGTATACGGTCACTGGCGTGACGAAGATCGCAGGATTCCGACAATTTTCACGATCCCGGAAGATTTCGTTACAGATTAGTGCTGACTATCCGCCGCGCCTCGCCTCAGGTTTTTGGATTAAGTGCAATACCGAAACGGACCGCCTGCTTGAGTCATACCCGATCCGTTCCGCTTGCTGCGACGGGGGTCGGGTTGGATAGACTGACGGCCATGCAACTCCAGAATGTCCAAGGCGCTGGACAGATCGCGCCGCCCTTCCCGATCCTCTCCCCGGCCGCCGCAGTGACGGAGCCGCTGGCGCGCGAGGATCTTCCCCCCGCCCTCCTCGCCATGATGATGACGGCCAACCGCATCATGGCCATGGAAGCGGTGCGCGCGGTGCCGGATGGGCGCCTGACCCCGCCGCAGTTCAGGATCCTGAACTACCTGTTCGTGGCGCCGGGCGCCTCGCTGTCCGAGGTGGCGAACTACCTCGGCGTCCGCCTTCCCACCGCCTCGGTCATGCTCGTGAAGCTCGCCGCCGAAGGCTATGTGCTGCGCAGCCGCCACCCCGCCTCCCGCCGCCGCATGCAGCTGGTGCTGACCGAGCATGGCCAGCAGGTCACCGCCTCGGTCCGCGGCGCCCTGTTCGGTCGCCTCGGCGCCGGGCTGGAACGGCTGGAGGAGGCCGACCGCGCCGCCATCCAGGACGCCATGCCGGCGCTGCGGCGGCTCTTCGCCCAGGTCTGACCCAGGCCGCGTCCCGGGGCTGCGCCGGCCCCGGGATGCGCGGCGCCCTTGCTCAATCGTCGATGATGGCCACCGCCCGCGTCCACCCGGCGGAACCGCGATGGACCTTCACCGGAAAGCAGACCACCTGGAACCCATCAGGCGGCAGCGCCTCCAGGTTGTGCAGCTTCTCCAGGTGCGAATAGCCGATCTCCCGCCCAGCGCGATGCCCTTCCCAGATCAGTGACGCGTCGCCGGTCTGCTGCACCTTCCGCCGCGTATGGCTGAAGGGCGCGTCCCAGGACCAGCCATCGGTGCCGACCAGCCGCACGCCGCGCTCCAGCAGCCAGAGCGTCGCCGCCTTCCCCATGCCGCAGCCGCAGTCGATGTAGTCGTCCTCGCCGTAGCGCGACCCGGCGCGGGTGTTCACCACGACGATCTCGAGCGGCCGGAGCGTGTGGCCGATGCGCGCCAGCTCCGCCTCCACATCGCCGGGCTGCACCACGTAGCCGTCCTCGAAATGCCGGAAATCCAGCTTCACCGCCGGCTGGTGGCACCATTCGAGCGGCACCTCGTCGATCCGCCAGGACGGCTCGCCGCCCGGCTTCAGCCGCTCGTTCATGCGGGAGAAGTAGTGGTACGGCGCGTCGAGATGCGTGCCGTTGTGCGTGCTGATGTCCACCCGCTCCACCGCGGCATATTCGCCCTCCGGCAGCGCATCCACCGGCACGCCCATGTATTCCGCCATGCGCGGCGCGGTCATGTGGTGGTCGTGATAGGCGATGTTCGGCTCCATGCCCGGCGGGTCCGACTTGATCCCGGCCTTGAGCGGCACGGAGATGTCGATGAAGCGGCGCGGCATGGCCTTTCCCTCCCTCGCGGCGGCCCCTGCATCGGGCCGCGGTCCGGGGGCGGAGCCTGGACCGGGCGCGGCCGCCGGTCCAGCCGCCGGACCCGCGCCGCAGGCGGCGATGCGCCGGCGCGCGCCGGCCCATGAC
>NZ_SMOA01000372.1 GCF_004353985.1 Paracraurococcus ruber
CAGGGCTCGCCCCGCGCCGCCGCCGGCGGATGCGCCCGCCGCGCCCGGGTCAGGCGGCGATGTGCACCGCCGGCCGCCGCCCCTCGTTCCAGCGCCCGTCCAGCGCCCGTTCCACCTGCGCCGCCAGTTGCAGCAGCAGCCCGTCGCTCGCCTGCCGGCCCATCGCCTGGATGCCCAGCGGCACGCCATTCTCCTGCATCGCCATCGGCAGGGAGATCGCCGGGATGCCGCAGAGATTGGCCAGCGGCGTGTAGGGAAACTGCCGCCAGAGATTGGCGAACCAGTCCTGCACGTCGGGATTTCCGCTGATGGTCAGGAACTCCGTCGTGCCGAGGCGCGGCGTCGGCAGGGCGGTGACCGGCGTCAGGATGATGTCCCAGTCCTCGAGGAAGGCGCCGAAGGCGCGGGATGCGGCGTTGAAGGCGGCCTGCATCCGGAAGCGATCGGAGAAGCTCGTCCCGATGCCGGCTTGCCAGATGCGGATGTTGATCGGCTCGACCAGCCCCTCGGGCGGGCGGTCCAGCCCCTTGGCGGCCAGCAGGGCGCCGATGGTCTGGGCGAAATTGCTGATGTAGCAGGTGGTCTGCGCGGCGAAGGCGGCGCGCAGGTCCACGGTCGGCACCTGCCAGTCGACATGGTGGCCGAGGCTCTCCAGCAGCCGCCCGGCCTTCTCCAGTTCCGCGACGAAATGCGGCACGGCGCGGTAGTCGCCCCATTCGTGCGACAGGGCGATGCGCAGCCGCGGCGGATCGCGCCCGATCAGCCGCGACGCCGGTTCGTCCGGCGTCCAGAAGGGCATGAACTCGCCCGGCGCGCCGCCGCGGCAGGCATCGAGGAAGGCGGCGGTGTCGCGCACGCTGCGGCTGTGGCAGCCCTGGATGGAGACGAGGCCGGTCAGGTCCGAGGTGAAGGGGGCGGTGGAATAGACGCCGCGCGAGACCTTGAGGCCGACGAGGCCGCAGGCGCCGGCCGGGATGCGGATGGACCCGCCGCCATCCGTCGCATGCGCCAGCGGCACCGCGCCCGCCGCCACCATGGCGCCGCTGCCGGCCGAGGAGCCGTTGGTGGTATGCGCGGTGTTCCAGGGATTGCGGGTGGAATAGACCGCCGGGTTGTCGGCGGCGCTGCAGCAGCCGAATTCCGGCGTGGTGGTGCGGCCGAGGATGTTGAGCCCCGCCTTCCTGATGCGCCCGGCCAGGTGGCTGTCCGCCGCGGCGCGGTTCCCGCGCATGAGCAGCGAGCCCATCTCCTGCAGCCGCCCCTTCAGCGGAACGCCGAGGTCCTTCATCAGGTAGGGCACGCCGGCGAAGGGGCCGGCCGGATCCATGCCGTCCTTCAGCGGGTCGGCGACCAGGTCCTCGAACACCTCGACGACGGCCGATAGGGCGGGGTTGGTCCGCGCGATGGCCGCCGCCGCCTGGGCGGCCAGCTCGGCCGGCGCGACCTCGCCGGCGCGGACCCGCGCCGCCAGGGCCAGCGCGTCATGCGCCGCCCACTCCTCCCATGTCATCGCCAGCGTCATGTCGTGCATCCGCCTTGCCTGAAGCCGGGCAGACTAGAGCGGATCGCCGCGCGGCGTGAACGCCACGCCGCCCGACGCCGCTGCGCCAGGGATGGCCCGGGGCGGTCGGCGCGTCCGGACGACCCCGCCAACCGCATCCGGCGCCGAGGCGCTGCGAAGGCCCGGCGGCGTCGCGTGCCGCGGCGATCGCTGGGGCTCAGCGGGTCGCGGGGTCCGGCGGCCGCGCGGGCGGTCCGGCTGCCGATCGCCAGGGGGCGCCGGCGCCGCGACCGCCATCCGGCCGGCGATGACCCCGCGCGGGATGGCTGTCCCACCACGCGGGCGGGCCGTGCCGGACAGGATCCGGGACGGGGAGGGGGGCCGGATGGCACGGTCCCCCGGCAAGGCGGCGCCGCGCCCGCCATCGCGGCGGCGAAACACTTCCAGCGATCCGCCCGCGGCCTCTATCCTGCGCCGTCGCAGGGCTGCCGCCGTCATGGACGCACCGCTCGCCGCCGCCGAGGCCCCGGCCGCTGCCACCCCGCCCCCCGGACGCTGGGCGGCATGGCGACGGTGGCGCTTGCCCTGGCTGGTCCTGGGCCTGCTGCTCGGCCTTGTCGGCGCCGCCGCCGCCCTGCTGCTGCCGCTGCGAGAGGCGCCGCACCGGCCGGCGCCCTTTCCCTCCCTGGCCTGGCTGCTGGAGCCGCGGGAGGCGAATGGCTTCGCCCGCGCGCCGCCACGCAGCTTCGTCAGCCGCGCGGGGCGCGAGGTGGTGGACCGCGAGCAAGGCAGCATCGACGGGCTCTGGCTGGCGCCGGATGGAAGGCTGGCCCTGGCGGTGGGCTGGGATGGCGCGGTCTGGCGCAGCACCGATGGCGGCCGGCACTGGCGGGCCCTGCCGCCGGTCACCGAGGCGCATCTGTTTCGCGTCGGCGCCGATCCCGCCACCGGCGCCGCGCTGGCCCTGTCCCGCGACGGCACGGTGGCAAGCAGCGGCGATGGCGGCCGGTCCTGGGCCGGGACGCATCAGGGCAAGAAGATGCCCTTCGCGGATGCGGCGGTCGCGCCGGACGGACGCGGCGCGGTCGCGGTGATGTTCGACGGTGCGCTGTTCCGCTGGCAGCCCGGCGCGCCCGACTGGGCCGGTGCCGGCGGCAGCTACGCCCTGGTCGGCATCGCCTATGCGGCGGATGGCAGGCTTCTCGGGGTCGGCGACGAGGGCGCCTTCATCGAGGGGCTGGGCGCGGCCGGGACGCCGCGCACCCGGCCGACCGGGGCGACGGCGCGGCTGCGCGCGGTGCTGCCGTCGGCCGCCGGGCTGGTGCTCCTCGCCGGGGAGGAGGGGATGATCCGCCGCAGCCAGGATGGCGGGGCCACCTGGCAGGCCGTTGCCTCCCCCACCCGGCAGCGCCTCCTCGCCCTTGCCGCCCCGGCCGATGGGACGACCGTCATCGCTGCCGGGGAAGGCGGGACCATCCTCCGCAGCACCGATGCGGGCCGCAGCTTCGCCATCGTGCCGGGCATCCCGCCGGCGCATCTGCGGACCCTGGCCTTCGGTCCCGATGGCCTCGTCCTCGCCGCCGGCAGCAACGACATGCTGCTGCGCAGCACCGATGGCGGCGCCACCTGGGCGATGCCGCCGCACGAGAGCAGCCCGGCGCCGCTGGCCTGGCTGCTCTGGGGCTCTGGCCTGGTCGCGCTGCTGTCCGGCGCCCGGCCGCTGCCGCGCGCGGCGCCGCCGCCGGCCGCCGGCGACATCGCCGGGCTCTTCGCCACCGACCGGCCGCTGCGCGAGGGCGACCCGGACGCCGCCGGCGCCGGGCTGCTGGCCGACCGCATCAGCCGCTTCCTGCGCAACCGACGGACCGAGCCGCCGCTCACCCTCGCCGTCACCGGGCCCTGGGGCACCGGCAAGAGCAGCGTGCTGAACCGGCTCTGCGCCGATCTCGCCACGCACGGGCTGCGGCCGGTCTGGTTCAATGCCTGGCACCACCAGAAGGAGGAGCATCTCTTCGCCGCCCTGCTCGAGGCGGTGCGCCAGCAGGCGGTGCCGCCGCTCGGCAGCCGCGCGGGGCTGGAGGTGCGCGGCCGCTTGATGTGGCGCCGGCTGCGGGCGGATGCGGCGCTCTGGATCGGCATCCTCCTCCTCGCGGCGGTGGTCGCCGGCCTGCTCTCGGCGTCGCAATGGCCGACGCCCGCGCAGGCCTGGGCGGCGCTGCGCAGCGCCTTGGGGGCAGACGGCAGCAAGCTGGACTGGGGCAAGGCGCTGGCCGGCTTCGGCGCGCCGCTCGGGGCGCTCGCCGCCGCCTGGCGCTTCCTCGCCGGCTTCGGGGACAGGCTGAAATCCGGCGGCCTCGATCCCGGGCGGCTGATGGCGGCCGTCGCCGGCGCGACCGGCGCGAAGCAACTGGGGGCCCAGCTTGCCTTCCGCGCCCGCTTCGCCGAGGCGCTGGCCGAGGTGGCGGAGGCGCTGGGCGACCGCACCCTGACCGTGGTGGTGGACGACCTCGACCGCTGCCGGCCGGACCAGGTGGCGGAGGCGATGGAGGCGATCAACTTCCTCACCAACGCCGCCGGCTGCTTCGTCATCCTCGGCATCGCGCGGGAACAGGTGCTGCTGGCCATGGGGCTGGCGCACAGGGACATGGCGAAGGAGATGGCGCCGGACGGCACGCCGGAGCGCGAGGCGCGCATCCTATATGCCGAGAACTACCTGCAGAAGCTGATCCAGATCGAGGTGCCGGTGCCCGGCTTCGACCAGGCGGCGGCCGGCCGGCTGGTGGCGGCGGCGCGGGAGGAGCGCGCGCCGCCGCGGCGGCGCCGGCTGGGCCCGGG
>NZ_SMOA01000373.1 GCF_004353985.1 Paracraurococcus ruber
CACCGGGCGCGGTCCGTGGTGACAGCCCGCGAACGCCAGGCCCGGCTCCGGCCGGCGCGGGCGGTCCCGCCGGGGGATCGGCGCCCGTCGCCGCCGGCGGGGCGGTGGCCGGCGGGGTTGCCGCTGCGCGCCATGCCTCGCGCCAACGGGACCCTCGGCGGCTTGCCAAGCCGGCGCCTTTGCCCTCCCCTGCCCCGTCCATGACCGCGCGCGACACCGCCCCGGACCCGGCGCTGCCCGCGGCCAGCATGACCCCGGCCGCGCTGCGCGCCGCCTTCTTCCGCAGCTTCCCCGGCGTCGCCCCGGCCATCATCCTGGCCGCCATCGACCAGACCATCGTCGCCACCGCCCTGCCGGCCATCGCCGGCAGCCTGGGCGTGGTGGACCGCATCGCCTGGGTGGTGGTCGCCTGGCTGATCGCGGCGACCATCGCCGCCCCGGTCTTCGGCCGGCTGGGCGATGCCTTCGGCCGCCGCCGCCTGCTGCTGGCCGCCCTGCTGGTCCAGGCCGCCGGCGCCGCGGTATCCGCCGGCGCGCCGGCCTTCGGCTGGCTGCTGCTGGGACGCGTGCTGCAGGGCTTCGGCGCCGGCGGCCTGGCGACGCTGAGCATGGCCCTGATCGCCGAGGCGGTGCCGCCGCGGGAGCGCGGCCGCTTCCAGGCCTGGATCGTCGCCTGCTTCACCACCGCCTCCTGCCTCGGCCCGCTGCTGGGCGGCTGGCTGACCGGCGGCTTCGGCTGGCGGGCGGTGTTCTGGGCGATGCTGCCGGCCAGCACCTTCGCCTTCGCCCTGGCGCTGCGGATCCCGGCGCGACCGGGCAGCGGCGGCGGGTTCCGGCTGGACCTGCTGGGCGTGCTGCTGTTCGCCGGCTTCGTCACCCCGGCGCTGCTGGCGCTGCAGGCGCTGCAGCGCCTGTCCCCCGCCGCCCTGCCGGGGGCGCTGGCGCTGGCGGCCGTCGCCGCCCTCGCCCTGGTCCTGCTGCTGCGGCAGGAAAGGCGGGCGCGCGACCCGCTTCTGCCCCTGCCGCTGCTGTCCGAGCCGACCATCCTGCGGAGCAACCTGCTGACCGGCTGCGCCCATGGCGCGCTGGTCGGCCTGATCACCTTCCTGCCGATCTGGCTGCAGAGCGTGCGCGGCCTGACGCCGGCAGAGGCCGGGCTGATGCTGCTGCCGCTCTCCCTCGGCGGGGGCATCGGCGGGCTGACCGCGGGGCGGCTGATGACCTCGACCGGCCTCGGCATGCCGATCGCCGGCGTGGGGCTCGGCCTTGCCGCCGCGTCGCTGCTGGCGGTGGCCTGGCTGGCGCCGGTGCTGCCCACCCTTTGGCTCGGCCTGCTGCTGGCGCTGGTCTCCGGCGGGATGGGCTGTTCCTACCCGGTCTCGCAGATCACGGTGCAGGTGGCGGCCGGCCCGGCGCGGCTGGGGGCCGCGGCGGGGTCGGTGCAGTTCTCCCGCACGCTGGGCGCCGCCATCGCCGCGACGCTGCTGGGGGCGCTGATCTTCGGCACCCTGGCGGCCGGCGACCCCGTGGTAGCGTCGCTCTTTGCCCGCCTGGTGCGGGAGGGGCCGCGGCTGCTGCCGATGCTGGGCGAGGCCGAGCGCGCGGCGCTGAGATCCGGCCTGACCGAGGCCTTCCGCGCCGCCTTCGGCGGGGCGGCGGTGCTGGCCCTGGCGGCCTGCTGGCTCGCCTGGCGCGTGCCGGTCCGGCGGATCTGATCCCAACGGCCAAACGCTGACGGCCGTTGATCGTGACCGGTCGACGGTCCCTCCATCGCCGGGCGGCTTGCGCCGCAGGCCCCGGCGGCGCGGGATGAGCCGCGGCGCCCGTCCGGGCGCTCGGCATGAATGGACCATGCCTGCCGCTGGCATGACGGGGCGGCGCGCGGCCGGTGCGGCCGGCCGAAGCGCCGAACGGTGCCCGCCGGGACGGGACGCCCCCCCCGCGTCGGCGCGCGGCATCGATGCGAACCCGCCTTGCGGCGAGCCGGGGCCCCGGATCCATGTCCCCCGGGGCTGCCCGGCACCCGAGGGCGTCCGGGCGATCGGACCGGCCATGCCCGATGACCGTCGGCATGAGGCGCGCTGGCAACGGGCAGGCACGACCATCCGGGGCGCGCGGACGCCACGCCGGAATCGCCCCGTGCACGCCTCGGCGCGAGGCCATGGGCAGGGCGCTCCGCAATCCATCGAGAGGCACCCGCCGGGACGATCCTTAAGAAAGGCGTAAGCAGGCGGCGTGATCACGGAATCGCGATCATCCCGGACCTACAACCATGCCGTTCCGCATGACCATCTCCCATCGCGTCCACGCCATCACCGGCATCGCCGTGCTCGGCCTCATGGTCCTGATGGCGGCGGGCACCTGGCATGCCGCGGGCATCCTACAACGCGACCGCGTCGCCCTGTTGCAAGCGGTGGTCGACACCGCCCTGGCCACCGCCGCCCGGTTCGAGGCGGAGGAGCGCGCCGGCCGCATGGACCGCGCCGCGGCCCAGCAGGCGGCGGCGGCGGCGATCCGGGCGCTGCGCTACCGCGGCCAGGACTATGTCTGGATCAACGACATGGCGCCGCGCATGGTCATGCACCCCTTCCAGCCGGCGCTGGAAGGCCGCGACCTGTCGGAGGTGAAGGACCCGGACGGCATCCGCCTCTTCGTCCGCTTCGTCGAGACGGTGCGGCGCGACGGCGCCGGCACCGTCCGCTACCAGTGGCCGCGCCCGGGTGCCGCGGCGGGCGACCCGCCGGCCGCCAAGCTGTCCTGGGTCGCCGGCTTCGCGCCCTGGGGCTGGGTCCTCGGCACCGGCGTCTATGTGGACGACCTGCGGGCGGAGATCCGCGCCCTCGCGCTGCGGGAGGGGCTGGCGCTGGCCGGCGCCGCGCTGCTGGTCGGCCTGCTCGGCTGGTGGGTGGCGCGCGGCATCGTCCGGCCGCTGCGGGCGGTGACCGGCGCGACCACCGCCATGGCGGGCGGCAACCTGGACATCCCCGCCCCCTGCGCCGGAAGGCGGGACGAGCTGGGCGACCTGGCCCGGGCGCTGGAGGCCTTCCGCGCCGAGGGGCTGGAGAGGCGCCGCCTGGCCGCCGCTGCGGCGGACGAGCAGCAGGCGCGGGAACGCCGGGTCGCCGCCATGGACCGCCATACCCAGGATTTCGGCACCACCGTCTCGGCCGTGCTGCATTCCCTCACCGACTCGGCCGGCGCCATGCGCGGCGTGGCCGGGCAGGTGGTGCAGGCGGCGGCGCAGACCCGGGCCGAGACCGCCGGCACGGCTGAGACGGCGCAGGACAGCGCCCGCAACCTGGCCGCCGTCGCCGCGGCGACGGAGCAGCTGACCGCGAGCGCCGCCGAGATCGCCCGCCGCGTGGCGGAGGCTGCTGGCGCCGCCGAACAGGCGGTGGCGCGCGCCCGCGCCACCGACGAGACGGTGCATGGCCTGTCCGCCGCCGCCGCCGAGATCGGCGAGGTGGTGCGGCTGATCGGCGACATCGCCAGGCAGACCAACCTGCTGGCGCTGAATGCGGCGATCGAGGCGGCGCGCGCCGGCGAGGCGGGCAAGGGCTTCGCAGTGGTGGCCAGCGAGGTGAAGGCCCTGGCCGGGCAGACCGCCAAGGCGACCGAGGCCATCGGCCGGCAGATCGCCGCCATCCAGGGGGCCACCGGCACGGCGGTGGCGGCGGTGGGCGACATGACCGCCGGCATCGACCGGATCCGCGACATCGCCGTGGCGATCGCCGGCGCGGTGGAGGAGCAGGGCGCCGCGACCGGCGAGATCGCCCGCCAAGTGGCCGCCACCGCGGTGGCGACGGAGGGCACGACGGCGCGCATGCGCGACGTGGCGGCGCTGGCCGAGGCGGCCGCGGGATCCGGCCAGCGGGTGCGGGAAGCGTCCGAGGCGATCAACGAGGTGGCCGGCACGCTGCGGGCCGAGGTGGATGAGTTCCTCGCCGGCATGCGGCGCAGCGAGCCGGCCGAGCGCCGGCAATGGGAACGCATCCCGGGTGGCGGCGCGCTGGCGCGCGTCGCCCGGCCTGGCGCCGAGGCGGCGGTGGCGGCGCGCATCGCCGACATCTCCCGCGGCGGGGTGGCGCTGCGGGACTGCGCCCTGCAGGCCCCGCCCGGGGCGGAGGTGGATGTGATGCTGCCAGGGGAAGGGCCGCCGGTCCGTGCCCGGGTGGTGCGCGCCACGCCGGGTGAGCTCGGGCTGTGCTTCCGGCAGTCGGAGCCGGCGCTGACCCGGATCGACCGCGCCCTGGCGGCGATCGCCGGGGCGGGGCCGGCCCGGGCGGCCTGACCCGGACGGTGGCCGGCGGGGGGCCGTCGGGGCGGCGCCGGCGC
>NZ_SMOA01000374.1 GCF_004353985.1 Paracraurococcus ruber
GCCCGGCGGCGTCCAGCTCCCGCGCCGCCGCCGCCGCCACCGCGCGGTGCCCGGCCAGCCGCTCCTCCACCCCGGGCAGCTCCTGCGCCGCCTGCTCGACGAGCGGCCGCTGCCCGGCCAGCGCATCCACCGCATCCTGCAGCGCGAGGATGTCCGGGTCGCGCGGCAGCGCCGCAAGCGCGGCGGCGATGCCGGCGATCGCCGCCGCCTCCCGCTCGGCATCCTGGCGGGCGGCGCGCCGCGCCTGGATGGCGGCCTCGAGCGTCTTCGCCGCCTCGGCCGGCAGGCGGGGGGCGCCGGCGACCTGCGCCAGCTGCGCCCGCGCCAGGTCCAGCTCCGCCAGCCGCGGCTTCACCCGGCGGATGCGCTGCAGCCGGTGCTCCTCCCGCGTCAGGGCGGCCAGGTCCTGCTGCGCCGCCTCCAGCGCCGCCAGGATGGCGGCATGGGCGGCCTGCGCCTCCTCCCACTCCTTCGGCCGCACGGCGGCCTCGTCCCGGGCGCGCGCCGCGGCCTGGAAGGAGTCCAGCGCCACATTGAAGGTGCGGGCGCCGCGGCGATCGCCGACCAGCGCCTTGGCCTCCTCGTCCAGCGTCTCCAGCGCGCGGCGCAGATGCAGCACGCCAAGGCCGGCGAGCAGGCTTTCCCCGCTGTCGCCGCCGCTCCGCAGCAGGTCGCGCCCGCCTTCCCGCAGCCGCGCGCCGTCCAGGCCGAAGGCGCGCTCGAACAGGGTGCGGTCGGCGCCGCCGAGGAAGCGGCGCAGCGCCTCCTCCGGCAGCGGCTGCTCCGCCGCGTCGAGCAGCGTGGCCTGGCGGCCCTTGCGGCGCTGGAAGCTGGCGGTGCCGCCGGCCCCGTCCTCGAGCGTGAAGCCGATGCGCAGGTCCTTGGCGGCATGCAGGAAGTCCCGCCCGGTGCGGGCGGGAAAGCCGAACAGCGCGTCGGCGATCGCCTCCAGCGCGGTGGACTTCCCCGCCTCGTTCGGCCCGTGCACCACATGCAGCGCGGCCTCGGCGGGGAATTCCAGGGTCACATCGGTCAGGTGGCCATAGCGCAGCAGGTCGAGGCGGAGCAGCCTCATCCGCCATCCTCCGCCGCGATGGCGCCGGCGGCGACCTGCCAGGCCTCCTCGGCCAGGGCGGCCAGGCCGGCGGCATCCGCCGGCAGGTCCAGCCCGGCCTGCGCCGCGGCCGGCAGCCGGCGACGCAGCGCCAGGAATTCGTCGAGCAGCGCCTGGGCGGTGGCCGGGTCGCCGAGGCCGGCGGCGAAGGCCGCCCGCAGCGGTGCCATCGCTGCGTCCTCCTCCTGCCGCGGCGGGCGGGTGCGGAGCTTCACCGCCTCCACCCACAACGCGCCGCCGGCCGCCAGCGCGGCGGCGCGGCATTCCGCGGCGATCTGCGCGCGGTCCGAGACCAGCGCGCCATGCAGCGGCGTGGTGCCGGAGAGGGTGACGCGGGCCAGCACCGGCCGGTCCTCCGTCCCCGCCAGCGCCGCCTGCACGCCGGCGGCGATGCGGTCATGCAGGCTGGCGGTGTCGGCGCCCTCGGCATCCACCTCCACCGCCGCCCAGCGCAGCACATCCACCGTGCGGTGCTCGACCGCCACCACCCGGCGGTCCTCCACCGTCACCAGGCTGCATCCCTTGGCGCCCGTCTCCCTTGCGTGGCGGCCCTGGATGTTGCCGGGAAAGACCACCCAGGGCCGTTCGCACAGCACCCGCCGGGCATGGATATGGCCGAGCGCCCAGTAGTCGTAGCCCTTGAGCTGCAGGGCGCCGACGCGGCAGGGGGCATAGGTCTCGTGCTCGCCGGGATCCTCGGCCGAGGTGTGCAGCACGCCGATGTTCAGCAGGCCGCGGGTCGGCGCGCAGTAGCCCTCGGACAGATCCTCGGGCACCGCCCGGTTCGGGAAGGAATGGCCGTGCAGCACGATGCCGAGCTCCGGCAGTTCGAAGCTGTCGCATCTGCGGGAGGAGAATTCGCGGAGGTTGGGCGGCGGCGTCAGCGCCCGGGTGATGACCGAGCGGGCATCGTGGTTGCCGCGCAGCAGGAAGCAGGGCCGGTTCAGCCGCCGCATCTGCTCGGCGAAGAAGAGCCCGGTGGAGAAATCCTTCCAGTCGCCGTCATAGAGGTCGCCGGCGATGACGAGGAAGGCCACGTCCTCGGCGATCGCCAGGTCGACCAGCCGGGCGAAGGCCCGGCGGGTGACGTCCCGCAGCAGGTCGGCCGGCAGGTCGCCCCGGGCGGCGAGCCCGGCGAGGGGGCTGTCCAGGTGGATGTCGGCGGCATGCAGGAATTTCACGCGGCCGGCCTTCCCCCAGCGATCCCCGAGGCGACCGCGCCCGGACGACTCGCCGCCTCAGTAGGTGGCGAAGATCCGCGTTATCTCCCCCGGGTCCCGCGTCAGGGTCAAGGCCAAAGCCAGCAGGATCCGGGCCTTCTGCGGCGTGAGGTTGTCGGCCGCAATGAACCCCGCCTCGGCCAGCTTGGTGGTCGGGAAGACCCGGCCGCTGCCGGCGCGGGTGGACTGCACCACCACCACGCCCCTGGCCCGCGCCTCCTGCAGCGCCTCGGCATCCCCCGGTGTCACGAAGCCCGGGGCGAAGCCGGCATTGACGATGCCCTGGGCGCCGGCGGCGGTGAAGGCGCGCACCGCCGTGCCATCGGCATCGGCATGGCTGTAGGCGATGTCGACGCGCGGCAGCGCAGCCAGCTTGCGGATGTCGAACTCGGTGTCCGGCGCCAGCCGGCGCAGCGGCCGGCGGTACCAGGCGAGCCGGTCGCCATCGGCATGGCCGAGGACCCCGACATCCGGGCTGCGGAAGGTCTGCATCCGGCCGGTGGAGGTCTTCGTCACCTCCCGCGCCGCCTGGATCTCGTCGTTCAGCAGCACGAGGGCGCCGAGGCCGCGCGCCTCCTCGCTGGCGGCGACGCGCACGGCGTTCACCAGGTTCAGCCCGGCATCGGTCGAGAGCGCCGAGGCCGGGCGCTGCGAGCCCACCACCACCACGGGCACCGGCACCTTGAGCGTGAGCGAGAGGGCGAAGGCCGTCTCCTCCAGCGACGCGGTGCCATGGCCGATGACGATGCCGGCGAGGCCCGGCATCTCCGCCACCACCTTGTCGCAGAGCAGGACCAGGTCCTGCCATTCCCTGAAGCCGATCTTGGGGGACGGGACGTTGCGGTAGGGCAGCGCCACGACCTCGGCGACCTCCTGCACCTCCGGGAAGCGGTCGAGGATGCCGTCGGCCTGCAGCATCATGCCGCGGGCGCCGTAATTGACCGTGTCGAGCGGGCCGGCGCCGAGCGAGGCGATCGTCCCGCCGGTGCCGATGAAGGCGATCTTCTTCCTCATGCCGCTGCTCTCTCCTCGGCCGGGGCGAAGCCGGCGATGCATTGGTCCACCGTCAGCACGTCGCCGAACTGCAGGTAGAAATGGATCAGGCTGGCGCGGTGCTCCTCATCCGTCACCGCGGCGCAGCCATCGCTGACCATCACCGTGCGGAAGTTCAGCATCATGGCGTCGCGCGCGCTGCTCTCGCAGCAGACATTGGTCACCGTGCCGGTGACGAGCACGGTGTCGAGCCCGCGGGCCCGCAGCCGGTCCGGCAGGTCGGAACCGCCCTGGATGAAGGCGCTGTAGCGGTACTTGCGCACCACCGCGTCGGCCGGCTGCACATCCAGCCCCGGCCAGAGCTGGTTGCCGACCGTCCCCTCGCTCATTGCCGCGGCACGGCGGGCGCGGGCTTCCGGCGTCGCCATCTCCTGCATGATGGACCATTCGGTCTCGCAGCGGGCGTCGAAGGTGTTCTGGATCCAGTACACCGCGCCGCCGGCCCGGCGCAGCGCCCCGGCCAGGCGGTTCACCGCGGGGACGACATGTTCGGCCATCGGGCACCAGGCATGCGCCACGTCCTGCCGCATGAAGCCGTTCTGCAGGTCCACCACCACCAGCGCGGTGCGCCGCGGGTCGAGCCGCGCGAAGGGGTGCGGCGTGCCGCAGCGCGCGGCGACGCGGGCCTGGATGCTCTCGGGGAGCGTGAAGGGATGCATGGGGGCCCTCTCGGCAGGGTGGGCCGGGGCGGCGGTCCTCATCGGCCCGCTCTGGCGGCGGGCGCGCGGCAGGGTAGGGCGCGGCCGCCCGGTTCGGCAACCCGGCGGGGATGGTCCGCGCCGGCATTCGAACCGGATGAGGCACGGGCACGCCGGGCCATGCCGCGCGGGGCAAGCCCGGCTGGAGCGACCGCGGGGCCTGTGCGCCGGGCCGCGCGCCGGCCTCGCCGGGGCGGCGTCCCGGCCTGGTGCCGTGCCGCCGGCCGCGCGCCCTGCCGG
>NZ_SMOA01000375.1 GCF_004353985.1 Paracraurococcus ruber
CCGCCGGCGGCCGGGCCTGCGTGCTGCCGGCGCTGCGGCTGGCCGCGCCCGACCCGGTGCCGCCGCCCGCCCCCTGGCGGCCGGCGGCGCAGATCGCCGAACGCCTCCTGCTGGCCGGGCTGCTGCCCGAGGGGACCGAAGCATGCGCGTCCTGATCGTCTCCCACGCCCATCCCGCCTTCTCCATCGGCGGCGCCGAGGTCGCCTCCCACGCGCTGTTCCGCGCGCTGGCGGCGATGCCGGGGGTGGAGGCGCATTACCTCGCCCGCACCGGCCACCCGGTGGCGCGCCACGCCGCCGGGCCGCTGATGAGCCTGCGGCAGGGCCCGCGCGAGGTCTTCGCGCATCTCGACGGCTATGACCACGAATGGCTGTCGACCCGGCAGCTGGAGGACCTGGACGGGCCGATCGCCGACTGGCTGCGCGACCTGGCGCCCGACGTGGTGCATGTGCACCACCTGATCGGCTATGGCGCGGAGCTGCTGGCGCTGCTGCGGCGCGTGCTGCCGCAGGCCGTCATCTGCGTCACCTTCCACGAATACCTGCCGATCTGCCTCAACCACGGGCAGATGGTGAAGACGCAGCGCAACCGGCTCTGCCACAGCGCCAGCCCGGCCGAATGCAGCGCCTGCAAGCCGGCCTGGACGCCGGAGCAGGTGGCGCGGCGGGAGCGCTTCCTGAAGGACCATCTGGCGCTGGCGGATCGCTACGTCTCGCCCTCGCGCTTCCTGGCCGACCGCTTCGTGGCCTGGGGCCTGCCGCGGGATCGCTTCGCGGTCATCGAGAACGGCCTGGCCGACAGCCCGGCGGCGGCGCCGCGGCCGCTGCCGAAGGGCGGCCGCCGCGCCCGCTTCGGCTTCTTCGGCCAGGTCACCGAGTTCAAGGGGCTGCAGGTGGTGCTGGACGCCATCGCCCGCGTGCCCGACGCGGTCTGGGGCGAGGATGCCGCGCTGGCCGTCTTCGGCGGCAACCTGGAGCACCAGCCGGAGGCCTTCCGCACGCGCTTCGAGGCGCTGCTGCAGGCCGCCGGCCGCCGCGCCCGCTTCCACGGCGCCTACCGGCCGGAGGAATTGCCGCGGCTGATGGCCCAGGTGGACTGGGTGGTGATGCCCAGCATCTGGTGGGAGAACAGCCCGGTGGTGATCCAGGAAGCCTTCCACCACCGCCGCCCGGTCATCTGCAGCGATATCGGCGGCATGGCGGAGAAGGTGCGGGACCGGGTGGACGGGCTGCATTTCCGCACCGGCAGCGCCGAGGACCTGGCCGACCGGCTGGCCGAGGCGCTGACCGACCGCGCGCTCTGGCCGCGGCTCTCGGCGGGCTGCCCGGTGCCGCCCGGCGCCGCCGACTGCGCCGCGGCGCATCTCGATCTCTACGCGGGGGCGCTGCGCGCCCGCGGCGGGGCGGTGGCGCCGCGGCCGGCGCGCCGGCGCCGGGTTAGCCCCGGCTTAAGCGGCGCCGGCCATGCTGCCGCGCCGCATCGCCCAGCAAGGCGCCCAGGGGATCGCGCAGGGAGGCCCGCATGACCCGCGTTCTCGTCATCAGCCCGTCGGGCGAGGTCTACGACCACGACAATGTCCGCTGGTACAACCACACCGACGTGCAGGGCAGCCTGCACCACTACCACAACATCGGCGACGCCTTCGTCTTCGACAGCTCCCTGAAGCTGCTGCGCTTCACCCATCTGGAGCCGCTGAAGATCCGCAACCCGACGGATGCGGACATCGACCGCTACAACGCCGAGTTCGACTTCGCCTTCCTGCGCGGGTCCAACTACATCCACCCCTTCATGGACTGGGAGGACGCGCCGCGCGTGCTGTCGCGCCTGCGCATCCCGGTCATCGCCTTCGGCATCGGCGCGCAGGCGCCGAAGAAGGGGAAGCTGGAGCTCTCCGACGCGACGAAGCGGGTGCTGGCGCTGATCGCCGAGCGGTCCGCCTCGTTCGGCGTGCGCGGCGCCTATACCGCCGACGTGCTCTGGCAGCTCGGCATCCGCGATGCCCGCATCATCGGCTGCCCCACAGCCTTCCGCCGCAACGACCCGGAGCTGCGGATCACCCTGCCGCCGCTCGACCAGGTGCGGCGCGCGGTCTTCACCCTGCGGCGTGAGGTGGGCGGGGACTACGCCCAGGACGTCGCCCGCTATCTCGGCCTGCAGCGGGACTGCATCCTCGACCTCGCCCGCCGCTTCGACCTGCAGGTGATGGCGCAGGGCGAGGTCGAGGAGAAGAAGATCCTCTGGGGCACCCCGGCCCAGCGGGAGGAAGGTCTGGCGGCTCTGCGGCACGAAGGCTGGCTGCGCGGGCCGGAGGACCCGATGGAGCGGCTCTATGACGGGCGGCTGTTCTATTCCGACGTGGTCGCCGATATCGAGCGCTTCCTCGCCGCCCGCGACCTGGTGCTGGGCTACCGGCTGCACGGCAACCTGATGGCGCTGTCGAACGGCGTGCCCTCGGTCTACTTCACCTATGACAGCCGCACGGTCGAGTTCGCCGAGACGCTGGGCATCCCCTCCTTCGACGTCTTCGGCGGCCGGGAGTTCCGGCTGGAGGAGTACTGGGAACAGGCGCTGTTCGACCGCTTCAACCGCGCCTTCCGCCAGCGCTACCGCGACATGCGCCTCTTCCTCGAGGAGAATGGCGTGCCGCACCGCATGCGCGACGAGACGGCGGCGGCGCCGCGCCGCCTGGTCGCATGAGCGCGGCGGCCACGGCGCCGCCCCAGGGCACGATGTCCGCCGGCCTGCGCGGCTTCGTCGAGGCGCGGGCCGATGGCGCGATCCTCGGCTGGGCCTGGGACCCCGCGCGGCCTTCGGCGCGGCTGACGGTGGTGCTGCGCGACGGTGAGGCGGAGATCGCCCGGGCCCTGGCCGACCTGCCGCGGGACGACCTGGCGCGCAGCGGCATCGGCGACGGCGCGCATGCCTTCCGCTTCGACCTGCCGCCGGGGCAGGCGGCGCGCCTCGACGCCATCGCCGTTCTCGCCCTGGCGGCGGATGGCGGCGCCGTGCCGCTCGACAGCGTGCCGCCGCCGCCCGGCCTCGACAGCCTGCCGCTGATCCGGCTGCAGCGCGGCCTGCAGCGCCTGGCCGAGGGGCAGCGCGCCATCCTGGCCGCAATGGCCCCGGGGCCGGAGGCAACCGGCGCGCCCGCCCTGCTGCACCGCATCGCCGCGGCGCAGGAGGCGACGGCGCGGCAGGTCGAGACGGTGGAGGTCTTCGTGAACCGGCTGGACGAGCGCCTGGCCGCCCTGGCCGCCACGCCGGCGCCGCCGCGCCTGTCGCCCGCGACCCTGCTGCTCGCCGCCCTGTTCGGCGCCGCCGCGGCGGCGGCGATGACGCTCGCCCTGCGGCATCTGGGCTGAGATGCCGGCGGTGCCGCTGAGGGAGGCGCGGGCGATGGCGGCGGCGGCGCTGCCGCTGCTGGCCGGGCTGAACCTGGTGCAGGCCCTCGCCTCGCTCGGCCTGCCGCTGTTCATGCTGGGCGTCTTCGACATCGTGCTCGCCGCCTTCAGCGTGCCGGCCGCGCTCTGGCTGCTGCTGGCCATCGGCCTCGTCATCGCACTGCAATCGGCGACCGAGGCGCTGCGCAGCCTGGCGCAGCAGGCGGCCGGGGCCGCCTTCGCGCGGCGGCTGGAAGGCGAGGCGCTGGAGGCGGTGTCGCGCCTCGGCGGCGACCCGCAGCCGCTGCGGGACCTGGAGGCGCTGCGGGGCTTCGCCGCGTCCCACGCCGCGGCGACCCTGCTGGATGCCTGCTGGGCGCCGCTCTTCCTCGCCGTGCTGCTGGTGCTCTCGCCCGCCTTCGCGCTGTATGGCCTGGCGGTGGCGGCGCTGCTGGTGCTGCTGAAGCTGGCCGGGGACCGGGCCAGCAAGGCCGGCCTCGCCACCGCGAATGCCGAGGCGGCGGGCATCGCCGGCGACTATGCCGCGGCGCTGCGGGCGGCGGAGGCGGTGGCCGGCCTCGGCCTGCTGCCGCGGCTGCTGGCCCGCTGGCAGGCGCGGGAAGCGGCGATGTTCGCCGCCGCCCGCCCGGCCATCGCCCGGGCCGGGGTGCTGGCGGCGCTGGCCCGGGCGGTGAAGCTGGCGGCCACCGCGGGGATGATCGCGCTGGGCGCCTGGATGGTGCTGTCGGACACGATCGGCATCGGCCTGATGATCGCCGGCACGCAGATCCTGGCGCGCATGCTGGCGCCGATCGAGCGCCTGGCGGGCGTCTTCCAGGACCTGGCGCAGGCCCGTGCCGCCTGGGACCGGCTGGCGGAGGCGCTGGCCGCGCCGGCGCCGGCGCGCGACCGCACCGCCCTGCCGCCGCCGCGCGGCCGGCT
>NZ_SMOA01000376.1 GCF_004353985.1 Paracraurococcus ruber
GGCGGCCCGGGCGCCCCCGGCCGCCGCCTGGCGGTCGCCGAGGCCCTCGCCCTCGACCCGCGCCGGCGGCTGCTGCTGGTCCGCTGCGACGACCGCGAATTGCTGCTGCTGACCGGCGGCGGGCAGGATGCGGTGATCGGCTGGCTGCCGGGGAAGACGCCATGAAGGCGGCCCTCGCGCTGCTCGCGCTGCTGCTCCTCGTTGGCCCGGCGGCGGCGCAGAGCGTCAACATCGACCTCGGCGCCGCCGGCACGCCCGGCGCCACCTCCCGCATCGTGCTGCTGACGGCGCTGGTCGGGCTGCTCTCCCTCGCCCCCTCCCTGCTGGTGATGGCCACCGCCTTCACCCGCATCGTCATCGTCCTGGCCCTGCTGCGCACCGCCATCGGCGCCCAGGGCGTGCCGCCGAACCCGGCGCTGATCGGCCTCGCCCTCTTCCTCACCTTCTTCGTCATGCAGCCGGTCTTCGAGCAGAGCTGGCAGGCCGGGCTGCAGCCGCTGATGGAGGGCAAGGTGGGGGAGCTGGAAGGCCTGGCCGCCGCCGCCGAGCCCTTCCGCCGCTTCATGGCGGCGCATGTCGGCGATGCCGACCTCGCGCTCTTCCTCGACCTTGCCCGGCTGCCGCAGGTGCCGGAGGGGGCGCCGGCCGAGCAGATCCCCTGGCGCGCCCTGCTGCCCGCCTTCCTGGTCAGCGAGATGAAGCGCGCCTTCGAGATCGGCTTCCTGCTCTTCCTGCCCTTCCTCGTGCTCGACATGGTCGTCGCCAGCCTGCTCATGTCGCTCGGCATGATGATGCTGCCGCCGAACGTGGTGGCGCTGCCCTTCAAGCTGATCTTCTTCGTGCTGGTGGATGGCTGGCGGCTGGTCGCGGGCGGGCTGGTGCAGGGCTTCGGCGGCTAGGGCGGATCGCCACAGGGCGCGGCCGCCGGCAGCCGGTCGGCGTCCGGCCCAGCCTGCTATCCGCCGCCTGGGCACCAGGGACAGGGTGCACGCGGCGTGCCCGGGCGCATTGCGGTGCCCGCGCCGGCCCCGCATTGTTCCGGGAATGGAACCCGGTGGTCCGCCATGCCGTCCTGCCCATGCCCCCCGCTCGCGCTGCTGCTCGGCCTGCTCGCCCTGCTCCCCTGGGGCGGTGCCCGGGCGCAGGCGACGGAGAAACCGCGCGCCGCCTGCGTTGCGGAACGGGGCAGCCTGGGCGCGCCCGGCCTGATCGGCATCACCGCCGACTGGGTGGGCCCGGCCGGGCAGCGCTTCCGCCCGCCGGTGGAGATCGCCACCACGCGCCTCACCCCCTCCGCCGGCAGCGGACGATCGGTGGAGCTGTTGCTGTCGGCGCCGCCGGTCGGGATGCTGCAGGCCGGAGAATGGCAGACCGCCACCTTCCTGGCGGCCGCCCGCCTGACCACGGATGCCGGCGTGACCCGCGGCCTGCGCGCCCTGGTCGTCGCCCGCCGCGGGGAGGCCGATCAGCCGGAGATGCTGCTGCGGGTGCAGGTGCCGGTGAACACCTCCCTCCTCGCCGAGACCTGGCTGATCGCGGTGGCCGCCTGCAGCGCGACCACGGCGGAGCTGCTGGGCTATGCCATCGCCGACCTGGAGGTGCAGCCGGCCTATCTACCCGGACTTTTCGCCGTGCTGGTCACGCTCGGCGTCTACCTCATCGCCGTCGCGGCGGTCTGGCGCTGCAATGCCCGAACGCTGCAGGCCGCCTGGATGCGGCAGCGCTGGCTGCCCGGCCAGGGCGCGGGCTGGCGATGGGCCTGGAAGGCGCTGGTCGCGGCCAACCCGGTTTTCGTCAGCCAGGACGCGACCGGCTTCGGCAGCCTGGCACGGCTGCAGATCCTGCTGTTCTCCCTGGCCGCGGGCTTCGTCAGCCTGCACATCTTCTTCGCCAACGGCGTCATCGGCGCCCTGTCGAACGACGTGCTCTGGCTGCTCGGCATCGCCGTCGGTAGCGGCACCCTGGCCCGCTTCGTCCCGACCAATGCCGGGCTGAAGCCCGGCAACCGGCTCTGGCTGCGGCAGCGCCAGGCGCTGGCGGAGTGGGAGGACCGCATGCCGCAGCTGCGCGACATCGTCTCGGCCGATGGCGAGATCGACGTGGCGCGGGTGCAGGCGGTGATCTTCAGCGCGGTCACGCTGCTGGCGCTGCTGGTCAATGGCCTGGGCGACCTGTCGAACTTCAAGGTGCCGAGCGAGGTGCAGTACCTGCTCGGCCTCAGCCAGGTCGCCTACATCGCCGGCAAGGCGATTCCGGCCGAGTCGATCCGCGCGCTCGACCAGGCGATCGACGCGCTGCGCGCCGCCGATGCGGTCGCGCAGGCGACGGCCGACCCCCAGGCGCGGAGCAGCTTCGAGCAGGCGCGCGGCGCCGCGTCCCAGGCGCTGGCCGACGTCTTCGGCGAGCGCTTCCGCAAGACGGCCTTCGACGCCATGCAGCCGGGGCGGGAGGCGGCTTGAGGCCGGCAGGGCCGGCGCCGCCCGGCGCCTGACTGCGCCCGGGGACCGGCGAGGCGCCGCGCCCGGCGGCGTCAGCCCCGCGGCAGGTGGTCCGCGATGTAGGGCGGCAGCTGGAAGGCGCCCAGATGGATCTCCGGCGTCCAGTAGCGCGTGGCGCCGAGGATGCCGGCGGCTTCGGCGCGGCGGCGGATCTCCTCCACCGGCACGGCGCGCAGCGTCGCGTCCTTCGCCGCCCAGCCCAGCGTCATGAATCCGCCGACATAGGTCGGCACCGCGGCGACATAGGCCCACACATCGGGGAAGGCGCGGCCGCGGCGGACCGAGGTCTCGCGCAGCTCATCCGCCTGCATGAAGGGCACGCCGCACTGGTTCACCACCAGCCCGCGCCCGGTCAGCAGCCGGGCGCAATTGGCGTAGAACGCGTCCGTGAACAGCACCTCGCCGACGCCGATCGGGTCGGTGCTGTCGACGATCACCACGTCGAAGGACGCGGCTGGCGCCTGCTTCACGTAGTCGATGCCGTCGCCGACGATGACCTCGGCGCGCGGATCGGTCCAGGCATCGCCGGCGATGCCCGGCAGGTGTTCCTTCGCCAGCCGGATCACCTCGCCGTCGATCTCGACCATCACCGCGCGCTCGACGCCGCGGTGCTGCAGCACCCGCCGCAGCACCCCGCCATCGCCGGCGCCGATGATCAGGACGCGCTTCGCAGCGCCATGCGCCAGCAGCGGCACATGCGCCAGCATCTCCTGATAGACGAACTCGTCCGCTTCCGTGATCTGCACCACGCCGTCGAGCAGCATGACGCGGCCATGCGTCCCGCTCTCGAACACCATGATGTCCTGGAAGTCGGACTTCACCCGCGCCAGCTCCCGCACCACCCGGAAGCGCTGGCCCCAGGCGGCGTAGAGCGTCTCGTTCACCCAGGAATCGGTCATCGCCGTCCCACCCTCAATGCAACCGGGGCGGGACCTTGCGGCCCCGCCCCGGCGCCCGCATGCAACGGATTCGCGTCAGCCGACGAGGCCGCGCTTGTGCTCGGCAAGCTGGACGCGCCCGGGCTGGAAGCCCTTCTTCAGCACCGGGATGGCGAGGTACGGGTTGCATTCGCCGCAGACGAAGATGTCGAGCGCGGCATAGTCCCGCTCCGGCCAGGTGTGGATGGAGACATGGCTCTCCGCCAGCACCAGGACGCCGGAGACGCCGCTGTTCGGGCCGAAATGATGGAAATGCCCGTGCAGGATCGTGGCGCCGGTGGCGACCGCGGCCTGCCGCAGCACCTCATCGATGTGCTCGGGGTCCGCGAGGTTGGTCGCGTCCCACAGGTCGATGATCAGATGCGTGCCGGCGAATTTCACGCCGTCGCGGCTGACGAAGTAGTCCTTGGCCTCGCTCACCGAGGTTGCAGAATTCTGGGCGTCGCTCGGGAGCTGCTCCGAGACCATCCCCAGTTGGAGTAGAGCGTCCATATCGGGCCCCTGTTCCCACCAGTAGATGACCGGGTTGATCGAGGTCGATCAGGTCAACGGCGGCGGCATATGGGGCAAGGGGTCCGGGGGCGCAAGCCATTTTGTGCGCCGCCCGGCCGAAATTATTGCCGCACTCCCCCGTGTATAGCGCAAGACTCAGCGCGTGACGGACGCCGAGGTCCGCAATGCCTCCAGCCTTGTCGGCAGCGTCCGGAAAAGCTGCAGCTCCTGCTGCAGCCGCGGCAGGTCGGCGAGGCCGCGCAGCGGATCGGCGGTCAGCGCGCGGAACGCCTCGGCCAGCGCGCCGTCGCCCATGCGCGGCGCCGCGGCCTGCCGCAGCGCCGCCAGCCCCGGCTCGTCGCCGGCCAGCGCCAGCAGCGCCGCCTGCCGCA